>PMCK01000596.1 GCA_003154095.1 Myxococcales bacterium
TACGAGCAACTCTCGACACCAATATTGCTGTCCATAGAGTCCATGTATGCGGACCTATTCGAGGCCACTTCCGACGAAGATCGTGCCGATTGCATTCATGAATCATTCCCTAACGAAAGCCAACTGCGCAGCGCTATGTTAGCGCTGGCAGAACTGCTCGAACCCAGCATCGACGTGACGCGCCCCCCTATCAGCGAAGCTGACACTGAGGCGTTGGTCAAATTGGTCGTATTCGAGGAACGACGGCGTAAGGACGGTACGGCTGCTAATCGCTCATCCGTGCGCCCCCCACCTCTTCCGATGGGACGTGCCGCCAGCAGTATTCCAGCCGCGGTCAAAATGTCCGTTCCCCCTCCTTTACCAGGGACTAAGCGGGACTAACGGTTGCCGAACCGACTAACACGTCGACCGTTGCTAGCAAACCCGATGCATCCAGCCCAAAAGGTCTTGTGCTTCGCCGTATTGAATAGCGAGTAAATAGTCCCTCAATGCTTGCGCCACTGGGCCGCCTTGACCGTCTCCAATTAGTGTCTCGCCATGTTGACCGTGCATGGAGCCAATTGGGGTTATGACGGCCGCAGTTCCACAGGCGAACGCCTCCGTCATCTGGCCAGCTTGCGCCGACGAAATCCATTCGGCGAGAGTTATCGTCCGCTCCTCCACTGCGTAGCCAAGCTTTGGACCGATGAGCAACAGACTCTCCCTGGTTATGCCCGGAAGCAGAGAGCCAGAGAGTTTCGGTGTAACAAGGGTGGTCTGCCCATTGGACTCTAAAACGAAGAAAATGTTCATGCCGCCCATCTCTTCGATTTGGTCTCTGTGTACTGCATCAAGCCACACGACTTGGGCACAGCCCCTTTGTGTCGCTTCTGCCTGGGCGATCAGACTTGCCGCATAGTTTCCACCGAATTTTGCCTCACCAGTCCCTCCAGGAGCTGCTCGAACATAGTTGTCGCAAACCCAAACGCTGACCGGTTTTATGCCGCCCCGAAAATAATCCCCGGCTGGCGAAGCGATCAATATGAATTGGTATTCGCGTGAAGGTCGCACTCCCAGTGAGCATTCGGTTGCAATGAGTAACGGCCGCAAATACAAACTTGTTCCTCGAGTAGACGGCACCCAATCCCGATCTTGCTGAATCAGAATCTCGGCCGCCTGCAAGAACATATCGATGGGCATCTCGGGCATGGCTAACCGCCTTGCCGAATGCTGAAAGCGCTTCGCGTTTGCGTCGGGTCGAAAACATGCAATGTCACCAGTGACCTGTCGAAATGCCTTGAATCCTTCGAAGACCGACTGCCCGTAATGCAAAACGGCCGCGGCCGGATCGATCTGGATTGGCGCATAGGGTTGGAGGGCGCCGGGTAGCCACCCTTCGCGTTCGCGAAAGGGGATCAAGACCATATGGTCCGTGAAGATTTGCCCAAATCCCAACGCTGACGCAAGAACCCTTGAGCGTTCATCGGTTGGAGTCGGGTGACTCGAAGGACTGACTTCAATGGGAAATCGAGGCGGCATCGAGCAGTGCAGATACTACACAACCTTTGGAATAATTAGGGGGAATTTACGGACCGACCCATGGGATGAGACTATCTAAAGTAAATTTATCCAGTGCCGGCCCCACTTCAGAACAAGCACTTCGATTCCCCCCCCCCGGTCCGCAGGACCCATCAGTTCCGATGGGCTAGATGCGATTGAGGCTTGGGGTAGAGCATCACGTATTCTACGCTATGAAGTATGGATGAAGTGCGCCTCGACCTCTGGTTGTGTTCAGCGAGAATATACAAGTCGCGCACACAGGCACAGCAAGGATGCGAAGCGGGTCATGTTCACGTAAATGACGTCGCGGCTAAGAGCAGTCGCCTCGTGAAAATCGGCGACAGAATTGTGGCCCATGCACCGCGTGGGTTGACCATAGCGGTCGTTCTCGGAATCCAGAACAAACGTTTGTCGCCGGCCTTGGCTCGNNCAATCACCGCCGCCCGCGCCGCGCGAGGAACGAATCGCACCAAGGGCCAGGGGTACTGGGCGCCCCACTAAATCCGAGCGTCGTAGTCTTGTGCGCTTGCGGGGTGATGTCGATTTGGAATAGCGCTAACAACTGCTGAATGGCTATCAGCTATCAGCTATCAGCTATCAGCTATCAGCTATCAGCTATCAGGATTTCTGATTTCAGGCTGACCGCTGATGCCTGACAGCTGATGGCTAATTTGTCACGGAGCGGGTGGCGCGGCAGAGCTTGCGAGAGCATTGACGTTTGCCCCGGATTCCGGCTGCGGCAAACGGGACGCCCCTCGCGTACGTCTTACCGGGGTTAACGGCTTGTCCACTTCGCTGGGCTCGTTGTCGGCCTTCTCGCCCAAGTCCGAGGGTATAGCGAGAATCGCCACAGCTATGTACAGCAGCGTTCCGACGACAGGCAAAAAGAACGGAAGCCAGCGGTGCCGTCGAAGTTCTTTGAATTGAAGCCACCACTTCATGAGCACAAAAGTAGCCTACTAAGTTTGGCGCACGCGTCAAGGCGCTTTGGTCCTCGCAGCCATCAAATTCGATTATCCGCCGTCCGAGCAGTCATGCTCGGCGGGAATTGTTTCGTCATCAGGATTATCCAAGTAGCCCGGCGGAAGCACCACTCGCTGTGTTCCCGAATCCTTGCAGCGCGGGACTCTTAGTGCCGCCGGTGGAAACGGAGCATCTCGTTCGAGCCTTGCCACTATGAGCCTCAGCTTCTCGACGCTATCGACATGCACCAGCTGCTGGCGAAGCACCGCCGAGGCGCGAACCCCCTTTGTATACCAGGAGGCCTGGCGCCGAAAGGCCTTTAGCCCAATCTCTTCACCAAACCATGCAGCCTGCCGCGTCGCATGCTCGAGCATGATGTCGACAACTTCCCCCACCGTAGGCGCTATCGGCGGGCGATTTCCCTCGAAGAAGGCGATCAGATCCCGAAACAACCAGGGTTTGCCAAGACAACCGCGGCCGATGACTACGCCATCGCAGTGTGTGTCTCGCATCATGCGTACTGCATCCGCCGCTTCCCACACATCGCCGTTGCCCAATACCGGAATCGACAAATTTTGTTTCAGTTCGCTGATCGCATTCCAATCCGCGCTATCCGCGTAAAGCTGGGCTGCAGTTCTGGCGTGAAGCGTGACCGCGGCGCAACCCTCCTCTTGTGCAACACGGCCCGTTTGCAGGAACACGTTGTGTTGCTCGTCGATGCCTTTGCGAAACTTGGTGGTAATTGGAATCGGACCTGCACTGGATACGGCCGCTCGAATGATTTTGGCCAGCAAACGTGGCTTGTGCGGAAGAGCCGCGCCTCCTCCCTGACGGGTCACTTTGCGGACCGGACATCCGAAATTTAGGTCAACGTGATTTACCCCTCTTTCGGCGACCAGAAACTTCACGGCTTCGGATACCCAATAGGGGTCAGTGCCGTATACCTGAATACTCTTCGGTGTCTCGTCGTTGCCAAATGATGCGAGCGCCAGCGTGCGGCGGACATGCTCCGCAAGGGGACGTGCGGTAATCATTTCGCCAATGCACAGCGGGGCTCCATACTCCCGGCACAGGGAACGAAACGGATAGTTGGTAACACCTGCCATAGGGGCCAAAGCAAGTGGCGGCCACAGCCGCATGGATCCAAGAATCACGGGTTTGAACTCGTCGAGCTGAGCCGGAGGCACTTGACTTGCAATTGGGGATTCGGATGCGGTCAACACGAAGGTGCGAGTCTAGCTCAGACCCGTTCTTCGAGCACCGGAGCGCTGGCCGAGTCGAATTAAGTTCTTCTTGTCCGTTGGCTATCTGGCCAATGGGATGGAAACTCGGCGAACTTTCAATGGGAACCATTTCGGCGATTCCTGCGAGTTTTGCCACGAGCTCACCGCTGCGCGTCCGAATCAGCCGCTTGATTGGGGTCGCACTGGGTCACTTGCTTAGGTGGATTGGCATGACCCAATGAGTCCCTACTAATTCCGCCCGAAAACTATCCGTAACTTCGATTTGAATGTGCCGTTCCCTGCAAATGAAAACCGCCTTAGGATGTAATTCGGTCCAATTTCTCGTGAAGGTAATCTATGCCGGCCTGCATCCGGAATGACGGAAAAAGTAACCCTTCGGCACGACGGGGTCCTCTGCGATGAACAGAATTCTCATTGTCGAGGATTCGCACAGCATGCGAAGTTTTGTTCGTACGGCGCTCGAGTCCGCGCTGCATAGGCTTGGACCCTTTGAAATTCTAGAAGCAACAAGCGGATTTGACGCCTTACGACTGTTGCCTCGAGGTCACTGGGACCTGGTCATATCTGACATCAATATGCCTGACATAAATGGTCTCGAGCTGCTTTCGTTCGTGCGCCGAAGCGACGTGCATCGTGCTACGCCAGTGGTGCTCATCTCGACACAATCCTCTGACAAAGATCGCCAGCGAGGCCTGACCCTAGGTGCCAATGCTTATCTGGTCAAACCATTCACGTCGCAACAGCTCCTGGACGAAGTATTGAATATGTTGGAGAAGGCAGGTGCGGGTCACCATGACTGATCCAAGTGATAAGGCTAGGGAGGACTTCTTTTCCGAGGCGCAAGAAATCATCGAGACGCTGTCTCGCAACTTGCTCGCTCTCGATGAAGTGCATCGTCAGAATGGCACCGATCCTTCCCTAATCAACGAGGCGTTTCGCGCCGTACATACGCTCAAAGGTTTGTCGAGCCTATTCGGCGCCACCATGATTGGCGCCTTGTCGCATCATCTGGAGGATGTTCTCGACGACTTGAGGTTAGGTCGGATCCCGCTCACTGACCACATCCTGGACGTACTCTTCAAAGCCGTCGAGGGCTTCGGGCGTGCCTTGGCCATGGAAAGGGACTCGACTCAGGAGCGGACGCCATCCTTTATCGAGGGGCTGGTCGCACAAATCAGAAAAGTCGCCGCGGCTCCGGGCCCATCCGTTGAAACGTCCAGCGAATACGATATTGAGCCGGGACTACTAGCTGTTCTAACAGAGTACGAAGAGCACCGACTTCGTACGAATATTCAAGACGGGCTGAAACTTTTCCGGCTCCGTGTGCGATTTGATTTGGTCACGATTGACAAGGGCCTGGAAGAAATAAAAGAACGGGTTAAGAAAATCGGCGAAATCATTACGTATCTCCCCACCGGGGAGACCTCCAGTGTCGATTCAATCGAGTTGGATCTGCTCGTAGCCTCTACTCGCGACCTCAATTCGCTTAGTGCCGAATTAGCCAACGTCGATCTGGTTATCGAAGAAGTTCCTCGGCGCCCGCGGCGTTCACAAACCGGGAAACCCAAGGTGGGTCCAGACAAGATCAGTCTACAACCGGACGTCGTCGCTGCCGGGTCAATAGCGCCTGCACAGCAAGTTGCGGGAGGGCTCTCTGACTTGACCGGATCGCTACGTTCCGTCAGTCAAACGGTTCGAGTCGATATCCGCAAGCTGGACCACCTCATGAACATCGTCGGCGAACTAGCGATCGTTCGCGGCGCTTTGGCGCGGCTTGCCGATAGACTGCGGGGTGAGGGTCAGCGACAAAGTGCGACCGATCTCCTTAGGCTACATCGTAATTTCGATCGCAGGCTAGCTGAAATGCAGGACGGCATTCTAGAAGTCCGCATGGTTCCGCTGGGTCAAGTATTCGAGCGACTGGGACGCGTGGTGCGACAAATTAGCCGCGATCTAGGTAAGGAGATTCGACTCGTAATAACGGGCGCTGAAACGGAAATCGACAAATTGATAGTAGAGGAACTGAGCGACCCGCTGATGCATATGATCCGCAACGCAATCGATCATGGGATCGAATCTGCTGAACGCCGACTGACGGTGGGCAAACCAGCCATGGGTACGATTGCGCTGAACGCCTTCCAAAAAGGCAACCATGTAATGCTCGAAATCGAAGACGACGGACGCGGAATCGATGGTCAGGCCGTATTGCGACGCGCCGTGCAACTGGGCAAGGTTGGAGGGGAAGAAGCCAAGGACTTCACGCGCGCAGATATCTTGGGGCTTATTTTTCTGCCAGGCGTAAGTACCCGGGAGGAGGCCAATGACGTCAGTGGTCGTGGCGTCGGCATGGACGTAGTCAAGACTAATATCAGTAAGCTCGGTGGCGTAATTGATGTTCACAGTGACGATGGCATCGGGACCAAGATGACCATAACACTCCCAATTACGCTCGCCATCGTCAGTGCTTTGCTAATTCGCGTTGCGGACAATACGTTCGCGATTCCATTGGCGAGCGTTTCAGAAGCCATCGGTTTTGACGACGCTGGTCTTCGAGTCGTAGACGGTCGAGAGGTCATGACATTGCGCGGCACAACTTTGCCTATTGCAAGACTAGATAGGCTGCTCTCACTGAGTCGATCGACGTCGCCACCGCGCCGTCAGTACGCGGTCGTGGCCGCCTTGGGGGCCAGGCGACTGGGGCTTGTCGTCGATCAGCTCGTAGGACAGCAGGACATCATAATAAAGCCTCTCGGCAAGTCCCTGAACGATGTTCGAGGTTTTGCAGGTGCAACGGAACTGGGAGACCAACATGTAGGTCTCGTCATAGACGCTGCGGCCCTAATCGACGAGGTGTTGTCCACAACGGACGCGGGGGCGCGCGCTGCGCGACTGACCTATGGGTAGACTCGTAGAACTCAACTCGCAGCGATCGCCTCGAAGGGAACCCGGCGAGAGGGAGTCAATTCGTGAGTTTCTAGCGGTGATGTTGGCAGGTCAAACCTACGGTGTCGAATTGACCCGAATTAGGGAAATCTTGAGCCCACCTCCACTAACGGCTGTCCCACGAGCGCCAGCCCATGTCACGGGCGTCTGCAGCGTTCGCGGTCAACTGATTACCGTAATTGACCTAAGGTCTCGTCTTCGCCTTGAACAAGCTCCTTTGACCCGAAAGACGCGTATTCTACTTACGGAAAATGCGGGCGAGGTCGTTGGCCTATACGTGGATGAAGTTCGCCATGTCCTCAGATTAACGGAGGCCGAAATCGAACTAGCAACTGGCGTATTCGGAAATGACGTTTCCGAACATGTCATTGGAATTGGGCGTCCACCCGGTCACGTTCTTGTTCTACTTGATTTGACGTCCGTAGTCCCGCGGTAAGCCCTTTGCTGACAATGATGCCTTCCAAACAACGTCCGGATCCCCAAAAAAGCTTAGTCGGCTTTGCCGTTGGCGAAGTCTTCTACGCAATCCCCATTGGTTGCGTGAAGGAGATAATCAATCCGATAAGTCTCACCCGGCTTCCTTACGTACCAGACTCTATCTCCGGTGTGGCCGATCATCGTGGCGAAGTCGTGCCGATTGTGGATCTTCGCGCTCGCTTTGGGGTTCCACAATTCGATGAGAGGCGCAGAACCAAGTGGATTCTCGTAGACGTTGGCAATAAGACGATTGGTCTCATCGTCGATCGCGTTACGGGAGTGTTTGGTACGGGTGGGAAAAGTCTGCGACCTGCTCCTAATCTAGGCGGAGGTGAAGAAGTCCGTGGCATTGCGGGCGTGACCTTGCACGAGGGCACCATGGTTTTCGTACTCGACATCGACCGCCTTGAGACGATCGCTGATTCGCTGCACATTCAGGACATGCAACTGACTACCGGGAGTTTGAAAGGATGACCCGCGAAAGTCTGGAACAGGCCCTTAGCGCCCAGGATCCGGAGGTGCGGCGACTGGCCGTCGGTGAACTTGCCCAATTAGGAACAGAATCGACGGCGCCTCTCATTCGTGCGCTAGGGGATGAAGACTGGCGTGTTCGCAAGGAAGCCACGCAGGCTATAATCGACATGCCGCCTTCAAAAGGCCTGGCAGAGGCCGTCGCAAAGGCGTTACAACCTAACGACAACGTCGGCCTCCGAAATGCCGCTGTCGAAGCGCTAGCTGCGCTAGGTCAAACTGCGGTCGAGGCGCTAACGGAGGCGACGGCTTCATTGGACGTCGACGGACGCAAACTTGCTGCCGACGCCCTAGGACAATCGCGACACCCCTCCGCTGTGTTGCTATTGAAGAACCTTGCCGTTGACGTTGACCTGAACGTCAGAGTTGCGGCGATTGAGGCACTCGGACACGTGGGCTCGAGCTGCACAGGCGAGTTCTCCGATATCTTGTATGCCGCTCTGCGTTCTCCGGAGCCCATCGAGCGATTGAGTGCACTGGAAGCCGCCAATGAACTCGGTCTTAGTCTGGATTGGCGGCGCATAAGAACATTACTGGGAGATCCTTGTTTGCAGCGGGCCATATGGTCAGCAGCCTGTCGCATGAGTGACGTCGATTCCGCTGAAATGCTTGGCCGCGTCGTGGACGAATGCCTTGATTCCGACTTTCCATTGGCCGTGTTGGTGCTCGCGAATCGAATAAGCCGTGACGACCAGGCACTGCCGGTTGCCCGGCAAACGTTGGCGACATTGCGCGTAGAACGCCGGCAATGGCTCTCACAGTTGCTAAACGGCGAATTGGTCGAACACCGTCAAGCAGCCTTGTTGGTCGTGGCCGCTATTGGCGACGCCGAGTCGGCTCGCGCTGTCTTGGACGTAATCGACGATGATTCATTGGCCGCGACGGCAGAACTCGCTCTATCGCTGCTTGGCAAAGCTGCGTCGCCATTACTGTGTGAACGCGCCTCCGCTACATCTTCGCCACGAACCCAGGCGTTAGCGATTGGGATGTTAACGAGAGTTGTCGGTTCCTCGCCGGATGCGGACGCGTATGCGACGGTAGCGTCGGCACTCTCTTCGGACAGCCCAGCCGTATTGCGGGCCGCATTCGAGTTTCTTGAACGAAACAGTGACGATGCTTGCCTCGAGCGTGCCTATCAGTGCTTTGAACGCGCGGCTCGAATCGTCGAAGCGCCGGCAATCGTTGCACTTCAGTCGATGGTGAATCGCCACCCGAATTGTGCGGCCCGCCTAATTGTCGATTCCACCGTTGACGGTCCCAATACGCTGGCAGCGGTCGTGACAATGGCCACTCTTATCGCAATACCCGGGTACGACCGAACCGTAGATACGGAGTTCTTGAGCCGAGCTCTGGCGAACGAGTCTCCTCACGTTCGAAGAGGCGCGCTCGAAGCCTTGGTAATGTGCGGCCATGCGTCGTCCACCGACATGGCATTGTTTGCGCTCACGGATGAAGAGTCTGAAGTTCGTAGAGCGGCAGTTCGTGCTTTGGGTCGCGCCACGGATGTCAACGCCACTGAGCGTCTCATCCACATCATTCGCGTGTCGGATGATTTGGACTTGGTAGTAGCAGCCATTCGAGCGCTCGGCGCGTCGGACAACCCTCGAGCGCTGCCCGTGCTCCGTCCCGTTGCGCGTGGCGGGGCGCCGGCCGTTGCCGTTGCCGCAGTCGAGGCGATTGCGCAACTTCACGACCCGCGTCGGATTGACGCATTGATCGACAGCTTGTCGCACAGCGATGGTGAGGTAGTCAAGGCGTCCTTGCAAATGCTTGCTAGGGAGAGCGACTTGCGAGCGGGAGCACATTTGGGTGCCTGCTTGGATCACGAAGCGTGGGATGTTCGGCGGCTGGCCGCGGACCTATTGGGCAGAATTGGCGGGGAGGTCGCCAATGGCCTCCTTCGCACCAAATTGGCGATTGAAACCGAACCCCTGGTAAGGGAAGCGTTGTTGCGAGCACTCGGTGATGTCGAAGTCACTACCTACGTGAGACGCAATACGCCGGGTGTTGATCCTGGGAGCTGGCGACCCCGATGACGGCGGAACCACTTACCGGAACGCTACTGCGACTGCGACCGAATGAGTTCAGACTCCTTCGGGACTTCGTCAATGTGCACGCCGGGCTTCATTTCGACGATGACGCGTTAGTGCTATTCGACCGCCGGCTTGCCGATCGGTTGACGGCGCTCCAATTGTCGGGCTACGACGAGTACTATAAATATCTTAGGTTCAATGCACGCGGACAATACGAGCTCGACGAAGTACTCGAGCGTGTGACGACAAATGAGACCTATTTCTTCCGGCAAGAATACCAGCTGCGAGCATTTAAGAACGAGATCTTGCCCCGCATCTATGAAAATAACGTTGCTCGACGACGCCTTGGTGTTTGGAGTGCGGGCTGCTCGACTGGCGAGGAAGCCTATACGCTTGCAATGCTCATACACGAGAGTGGCTTGTTCGAAGGTTGGGACGTAAGAGTCATTGGCAGCGATATCTGCAAGCACAATGTGACGTTTGCACGCCGAGGCGTTTATCGAGGGGGAGCATTTCGTACCACTCCGCTGGAATATCGTCGCAACTATTTCATCGAGACCGAAGATGGCTTCCACGTTTCTGAAAAGATCAGAAAGATGTGCTACTTCGGGCAACTCAACCTGCTCGATACCGGCAAGTCCGCCATCGTGGGTCGAGTGGACGTTGTATTTTGTAGAAATGTGCTCATCTATTTGGATGTGCGGTCGCGACGCAAAGTCATCGACAGTTTGTATGAGCGACTAGTCCCAGGAGGTATATTGTTATTAGGCCACTCCGAATCGCTGTTGAATGTTACAACCGCGTTTGAGCTCGTGCACTTGTCGGAAGACCTGGTGTACCGAAAGCCGCCCAATCAAGAGCGCGCTGAGCCGGGAGCTCGTTAGTCAAGGATTGTCGTGACTACTATTTCCAAACTCCGTGTTCTTGTCGTCGATGACTCGGCTTTCAATCGGCGCAGCCTGTCCGAAATACTATCTTCCGATCCAGAAGTGGAGGTCGTGGGCAAGGCAGGCGATGGCGACGAAGCGTTGCGACTAGTCACACTTCTGCGGCCAGACGCAATAACGCTCGACCTCGAAATGCCGCGCATGGATGGATTTACGTTTTTGCGAATCCTGATGAGCGTAAGTCCAATGCC
>PMCK01000399.1 GCA_003154095.1 Myxococcales bacterium
TCACCACTCGCCGCCCGTCCGCGTGGAGCGCCACTGAGCTGACCGAATCGGTGTGGCCCTCCAGCGCCCGCAGGCACGCGCCCGTATCCAGGTTCCACACCCGCACCGTATTGTCCGAACTCCCCGTCACCGCGCGCCGCCCGTCCGCGTGTAGCGCCACTGGCCAGACGTCATTGGTGTGGCCCTCCAGCACCCGCAGGCACGCGCCCGTGTCCAGGTCCCACACCCGCACCGTGTTGTCCGAACTCCCCGTCACCACGCGCCGCCCGTCCGCGTGTAGCGCCGCTGAGTTGACCCAATCGGTGTGGCCTTCCAGCACCCGCAGGCACGCGCCCGTATCCAAGTCCCACACCCGCACCGTATTGTCATGGCTCCCCGACACGGCGCACCGCCCGTCCGCGGGTAGCGCCACTGAGCTGACCCCGATGGTGTGTCTCTCCAGCGTTCTAACGCACGCGCCCGTGTCTAGGTCCCACACCCGCACCGTATTGTCATGGCTCCCCGACACGGCGCGCCGCCCGTCCGCGTGTAGCGCCACTGAGCTAACCTTGTAGGAGTGGCCCTCCAGCACGCTCAGGCACGCGCCCGTGTCCAGGTCCCACACCCGCACCGTATTGTCATGGCTCCCCGACACGGCGCGCCGCCCGTCCGCGTGTAGCGCCACTGAGCTGACCATGTCGGTGTGGCCCTCCAACACCCGCAGGCACGCGCCCGTGTCCAGATCCCACACTCGAACCGTTTCGCCACCGCTTCCCATCACCGCGTGCCGCCCGTCCGCGTGTAGCACCACTGACGTGACCCCAAAGGTGTGACCCCCCAGCGTTCCAACGCACGCGCCTGTGTCTAGGTCCCACACCCGCACCGTCTCGTCACGGGTGTCCTTCGGCCTGAACGCAGGTCGGCTCCCCGTCACCACGCGCCGCCCGTCCGCGTGTAGCGCCGCTGAGTTGACCCAATCGGTGTGGCCCTCGAGCACCCGCAGGCACGCGCCCGTATCCAGGTCCCACACCCGCACCGTATTGTCATGGCTCCCCGTCACCGCGCGCCGCCCGTCCGCGTGTAGCGCTACTGAGCTGACCGACTCGGTGTGGCCCTCCAGCACTCGCAGGCACGCGCCCGTATCCAGGTCCCACACCCGCGCCGTCTTGTCCCAGCTTCCCGACACCGCGCGCCGCCCGTCCGCGTGTAGCGCCACTGAGCTGACCGACGCGGTGTGGCCCTCGAGCACTCGCGAGCACGCGCCCGTGTCCAGGTCCCACACCCGCACCGTCTTGTCATGGCTCCCCGACACCGCGCGCCGCCCGTCCGCGTGTAGCGCCACTGAGCTGACCGACGCGGTGTGGCCCTCAAGCACCCGCAGGCACGCGCTCCGCGCGGGATGCTTTGGTCGGTGGAGCTTGCGAAACCACAAATGCTCGAGAGCGTGCTGGGCCAGCCACACTTCCGCACCCCGCGTGACCGGGCTCGTGTCCGCGTGCGCGTAGGCCTTCTGCATAAGTTCGACTTCAGGTCGGATGCTTGGTCGTCGCAGGAAATGCGAAATCTCATCGTGAAACCGCTGCCAAATCTCGATAGACTCGCGCCGATCTGCCAGCAGCTTCGCGTTCGCAAGCGCCGCAAAGTCCTTCGTCACCTCGACGACATCCTCCGCCCCCAGCTTCTCCAGCCGCGCATAGTGATACCCGAACTCCGTCATCACTCCCGCCGCGTCTCCAGCTCTCCGGGCATCCACAAGGTGCGTCGCCAGCCAACGCAGGGCATAGCGTTTGCTCGTGCCTTCGAGTCCTTCCCACTTCATGCACCACGTCGCGAGGGCATCGTTCCACGCCGTCTCGCTCCGCACTGGCCATTGAACGTCAGCCCGCGTGTAGCGCTGCTGTGCCGCGATCTGAAGACTCTCATAGAAGAAATCGACGCGCCCTTCGCGGTGGGCGAGATACGGCCGTAGTTGTCGCAACACCAAAGCCACACTCGCCGCAACCTCGCCGCGATGCTCAGTTCCTAGGCGTGCCTCGGTATGTACCAAATCCACGATGGCAGCCTCCGGCAGCCCGCCGTGTGCGTGCGCAAGAAGCCCGAAGATGAGCGGCACGCTGATAGCTGGCGGAACCGCGGCGTGTGCCGGATCGCTCTCCAGCCGGCGCAACACGCCCGCAAACGCTTCTATCGGTGTAGTGCCGAAGTCGTGGGCCAGCTTCTCGCGCAGCTGCCCGAACGCCCCGAACACGCGCAACTCGCCGAGCACCACCCGCAAATAGAGAGGGTTCTCGGCGCCGGGTACAGTGACCAGGGCTTCCAGGTGCGCTTGGTCGAGTTCCTTCAGGTGCCGTTCCAGGTATCCGGTCACCAGCTTCTTGCGATCGTCGATGGCCTCGAATCCGCGGCACTCGTGGACTGCGATGTTGCCGCTTCGCCAATGTGCGAGTAGCTCATCGGCCACGTCACTGCCGGTCTTGAAGCTGACGACCATCTTCAATCCAGCGGGCATTGACTTGGGTAGCCACTCGAGAGCGCCAAGGCCTCTGTCGAGTTGGTTCAGGGCGTCGATGACGATGATGGCGCGGCCGTGGTTTCCGCATTCGGCGAGTAGTTCCGGCAGCTTCTCACGCAGCTTCTTCGGGTCGGTCGGGATCTCACTCTGGATGCGTCCGGCTTCTCGCAATTCGTCGAACAACGAAGCCAGCAGCGAGTCCACGCTACTCGATCGATCGCCCACGCCAATGAATCGGCAGAAGAGAACATCGCCGCGATCGCGCCGATCAGCGATCCACTTGGCCAGGAGTGTTGTCTTGCCAATGCCGCCAGCGGCGGCCACGGCGCATAGCCGGTCATCATTACCGTCAGCGTAAGTATCGAGCGCCGCAAGGTCATTGACGCGACCGATGAAACCCTCGGCGGCCGCGGCAATCAGCTCCTCCTGTAAGTCCAGCTCCCGCTGGAGATCGGATTGCTTACCAGCCTCCACGTGATCAGGGAATCGCTCGGTGATTGCTTGCTTCAAGTCTTCGAGAATCACTTCGCCGAGCGGGCGAGCACCGACTGCAAAGTCACCCAAGCGACCTCGAGTCAGTTTCTCATTGTGCGCCTGCGCTTTGGCCCCTTGCGCAGCGTCCTCGTTTACGTCCGTGCCCGTCACGCGCACAGCGGCCCATTGCTGCCAATTGGCCCGCCATCGCTCGATATTCTCAGGCAGGGTTGCCGGGCACTCGGGAGGCAGAGCGAGCGCTGGCGTGCGCGACTCGGGATCCCATTGCGCGGAGTAGCGGCGCACCGGACGCCCCGTTGCCGGGATCTTCTCATCGCGCAGCGCTCGCAACTTCTCGTTGCGGTCGGTCCCGTCAGTTTCGGACTCGTCCGTGTAGATGCGCTGGCGAAGCTGCGCCGGTTCAGTGGGCAAATCCGCCAAGTACGAAGGCTCGCGCAGGTAGAAGAAGGCGTCCGTCACATGCTTACCAGCGACAGTCGAGTGTAGAATCTCCATCTCGGTTACCGACGCCGCACCCAGTGCGCCGACGATGTGCGGGTACGCACCAATGGATTCGGTCGCCACATCCTCGCACCGCGGGATCCAGCCGTAGCGTTGCCCGAGCAAGCAAATGAAGAATGGTCGGCAATCGTCGATGCGGCGCAGACACACGTCCACCACGCGCTTGTTGTTGGTGGCGTCGGCTTCCGTCACGCCCCAGCGCAAGTCTACGTCAACCAGACGCAGCCTGCGGAGTTCACACCATTCACGCAGGCGCGGGAACACCTCTTTGACCAAATAGTCCCGCTCGGCGTGCATGTCGTCGAACGTGCTAGAGACGAAGATGTTGACGGTTTTCCAGGCCGCTGCTTGCTGGGAAACATTGCTATTCGGGTGATTCCCGTTGTCGGTCTTGCTCATGTGGAGGCTTTCCTGTCGGTAGCAATGCGGCCGGGGGGCGTCAGCTCGAAGAACTGAACAGCGCCGCTGACGCAGCCAGCGGCAAGGCAGAGCCGGGCGGTATCGTTTGGCGGGGCGATGCTGACTCGCAGGAGCGGGCTTTCTCCAAACCAAGTGGCAAGGCAGTCGCCCGTCTGGACGTCCCATACCTTGAGTGCGGTGTCCCACCCGGCAGACACGACACGACGGCCATCCGGTAGTACCGCCACGGCTCTTACCGCGCCGATGTGCCCACGGAGCGTTCGCTTGCACTGGCCGGTTTCTAGGTCCCAAACCTTCAGCGTCTTGTCATGGCTCGCGGACACGGCGCAGCGCCCATCCGGCAGCACCACGACGCTCGTGATAGCGCTGGTGTGCCCATCGAGGGTCCGAACGCACTGGCCAGTGTTCAAATCCCAAGCTTTCAGCGTCTCTTCGATGCCAGATACCACACGATGGTCGTCCAACAGCACCACCAACACACCCCTGAGCGCTCCATTCTCCCGAAGTTCGAGCGAGCGGACGCATTGCCCCGCCTCAAGGTCCCAGACTTTCAGGATATTGTGGCTTGCCGACAGGGCGCGCCCGTCCGGCAGCATTACGACGGTCGTGATGCCGTCGGTATGCCCATTGAGTGTTAGCACGCACTGACCGCTGTCTAGATCCCAGACCTTGAGGGTCGTGTCCTGGCTCCCGGACAATGCGCGGCGACCGCCAGGCAGGGCCGCCACCGCATGCACCCAGCTTGAATGCCCGCTGAAGGTACGAACGCACTGCCCCGACTTCAGGTCCCAGAGCTTGAGCGTGTTATCGCTGCTTGCTGACACCACTTGGTAACCGTTCGGCATGATCGCCACGGCTCCGACCGAGGCCGTATGTCCACGAAGCGTCTGGACGCACCGGCCCGCTTCCAGATCCCAGACCTTGAGGGTCGTGTCCTGGCTCGCAGACACAATGCGACCCCAATCTCGGAGAGGCTCCAGGGCGAATACCTGGTTAGTATGCCCGTGCGCAGTATCCGTGGATTCCGTGACTTCGAGGTCCCACACTCCCAGGGTGCGATCGCTGCTTGCGGAAAGGATCTGGCGGCTATCACGGAAAATCGCCAAGTTTGTCACATAGTCGGTGTGCGCTCGCAGGTCTCGTAGGCAGACGCCCGTCTCGACGTCCCAAACGCTGAGCGTGCAATAACTTCCCAATACGACACGATGGCCGTCTGCCAGGGGCAGGATGGCGTGCACGTGGGCGCGGTTTGGATGCCGGAATCGGAGCGTGAGCGTGCACTCGCCGGTCTCGAGGTCCCACACTTTGCAGGTATTCTCGCTTGTTGACACGGCGCGGCGGTTGTCGGGCAATACGGCGACGGCATCCACCCCAGCCTCGTGGCCTTCGAGCATGCGCAAGCACTCGCCGGTCTCGAGGTCCCAGACCTTGAGGGCGTGAGAGAAGTCGCTGATCGAAACCACGCGACGGCCGTCTCTAGACAACGCGACCGAATTGAGCTTCGTGCCTGATTCGAACAGGATTGTCCGCAGGCACTCGCCAGTCTCGAGGTCCCAGACTTTCAGCGAATTGTCTTTGACTGACCAATCCATGCTGGCGCCAGCACCTGATACGGCGTGGCGGCCGTCGGAGAGAAGTGCCAGACTGTGCACCATACCCGTATGCCCACGCAGCGTCCTTGTGCAGCAACCGTTTTCTAGGTCCCAGACCTTGATGGTGGCGTCGTTGCTGGCCGACACGGCGCAACGACCGTCAGGCAGTATCACTACTGCACGCACTCCCTGCGTATGGCCCATTAGCGTGTGCAGGCATCGACCCGTTTGGAGGTCCCAGACTTTGAGGGTCGTGTCGTTGCTTGCGGACACGGCGCGACGACCGTCGGGCAAGACCGCGGCGGCCATTACCTGGTCCATGTGCCCTTCGAGCGTGCGCACGCATGCGCTTTGCACGCCAGCCCCGGGTCTCCCGAGCTGGCGGAACCACCAGTACTTCGAACCATGAATCCCGAGGTGATCCTCCGCACTCCGCGTCACAGGACTAGTATCCCCGTGCGCGTATGCCTTTTGCATGAGTTCGCCCTCGGGGTGAATGCCCGGACGTCGTAGCAGGTGTTCGATGTCCCGGTGAAACCGCTGCCATGTCTCCACGCGCTCGCGAGAATCTGCGGGCAAGTTCGCTCGGACGAGCTCCGCATAGTCATTGGTGACCGACTCCACATCTGAGGCGCCAAGCTCTTCGAGCCGTGAGTAATGATACCCAAACTCCGTCATCACCTCAGCCGCGGCCGCACCATTACCCGCCTCGACCTCGTGGTACACCAAGTTCCCTAGTGCGTATCTCTTGGCAGCACCGTCGAGTGTGGCCCATCTTTCGCACGCGAGAGCAAGCCGCTTGTGCCACTTGCGCAAGTCCGGTTCCTTCCTTGTATACCTCCCCCGCGCCGCAACCTGAAACGCCTCATAAAAGAAATCCGTTTTCCCATCCCTGCGTGCCAAAAACGCTCGGACTTGACGCAACAAGAGCCGAATCGTGGCCCGCATATCATCGCCG
This sequence comes from Myxococcales bacterium, assembly GCA_003154095.1. Taxonomy (GTDB): domain Bacteria; phylum Myxococcota_A; class Polyangia; order Polyangiales; family Polyangiaceae; genus FEN-1139. The sequence goes on from PMCK01000399.1 coordinate 6,458, forward strand.
CGATCTTCGCCAAACCCGAGTTCATTCAGAAACATCGGCACGAGCAGATCTTCGGGCAGACCCCCACGCGAATGCGCGAGCAGCCCAAAGAGCAACGACACGGCTTGCTGCGACGGCACGGCGGTGTAACTCGGGTCATTTTCCAACCGGCGCAGAACGGCATCGAAGGCGCTCTGCGGTGTGGTCCCGAATTCGTTCCCGATTATCTCGCCCAGGCGACCGAACGCGCCGAAAACCCGCAGCTCAGTGAGCACGACCTTCAAGAACAGTGGGTTCTCTGCACCTTCTGCCTGGATGAGTGCCTCCAAGTGCTGCTCGTCCAGCTCCTTGAGATACTGCCGCAGGTATGCGGCAACCAGGTTCCGTCGGTGCTGCAGATTCGTGAACGCCCGCACCTCGGAAACGATGACCCTCTCGTCCGACCGCATGGCAGCGACGAGGGCGTCACCCTGCTCGTCATCGAGTTTGAAGCTGACGACCAATTTCACATCTTCGGGCAGCGTCCGCGCGAGCCAGTCGAGATCCGCGAGCCCTGATTGAAGCTGATTCAAGGCATCAATGACGACGATGATGCGTCCTTTGTTCGCACACTCGCCCAAAAGCTCGCCGAATTTGCTCCTCAGGACGTTGGCATTGTCGGGCGTCTCACTCTCAAGCTTTCCGACCCTGCGCAGCTCGGTCAGAATCGATCGCAACAGCGCATCGACTGTGCTCGACTGCTCTCCCACGCCGACGAACCGCGCGTGGATGGTCGCTCCGGCAGTTTGACCTTCGCGCATCCGGAAGCGCGCGACCCAGTTTGCTAATAGAGTGGACTTACCGAGACCACCCTTGGCAGCGAGGGCAAAGAGCTTTCGCGAATCGCCGGTCGCGTACGTGTCCAGCTCTGCAAAGTCCCCGGTTCGCTCGATGAACACGTCGGTTGCCGTGCGTATGAAGTCCTCGTGCCGCTCGATCTCCTGCTCGAGTTCATCCTGCTCGGGCAGTTCCTGACGTTCAGGGTAGCGCGCGAGGATCGCACTCTTCAGATCGTCTATAATTGCTTCGCCGAGCGCGCGATCATAGCAACGGAAGGATTCGAGCCTCCCCGCATTCAGACGATCATTATATGCCAACGCTTTGGATTGGTCCCCAGCTACAACGAATTCATCAGTGGTCTCGACTCCCGCCCAGTCCTTCCATTGACTCCGCCAACGCTCGCGATTGCTCTTGTCGCTGCTCGGGCATACGAGCGGCAGCGCGAGTTCGGGTGTGCGCGCATCGCGGTTCCACGTGCCGCTGTATGGTCGCGCGGGACGGCTTGTGTCCTCCGTTACGGCCTTGCGGAGTGCTGTCTGCTTGTTTAGCAAAAATGTCCGGGCCTCCACATCCGGCTCAGCCTCGTCGCTGTACGTCCGTTTGAGTTCAGCTGGATCCGAAGGGATTTGCCCGAGATACCCCGATTCACGCAAATAGAAAAAAGCATGTTCCGCCGGGAGCTGTAGGCCCGCACTTTGGTCGAATGGATCGCGCAACAGGGCATGCAGTACTTCCATCTCGGTCACCGATGCGCCCCGCTCGATCGCTTTCCCTAGCCCCGGGAAACTATTGTGAGTCTTCGAGGCTATCTCATCGTCCTTCGGCACCCAGCCGTAACGCTGCCCGAGAAAACACACAAAAAACGGTCGCGCCTCGTCGATCCTCTCGAGGCACACTTGCACTGCATTCTTGTTGTGAGCGTCCGACTCAGTCACACCCCAACGCAGATCGATGTCCACTAGGCGGAGCTTTCGCTCCTCGCACCAGTCCCGAAGCTCGGGGAACACCTCCTTGACGAGGTAGTCCCGCTCCGCGTGCATGTCGTTGAACGTGCTCGAGACGAAGATGTTGACGGTCTGCCAATCGTAAGTCCGCTGACTAGTGCCGCCCGAGGTGTCAGTCGTGCTTGCGTTCGCCGGGTCAAGTCGTAGCGGGCGTGGCTTCTGCTGAGGCGCGCCGTCTTCGTTAGCCTTGCCATGGCAATCGGCGAATCCCTTGCCGCTGCCGCAGGGGCAAGCACGGGTGGGGTTAGACGTCGCCATGAGTTCCGTTGCGGGCGACAACGGGACTGCTGGCTTGTTGGTGTCCAGCTCATCGGAGGATGGACGCTCGCGGACCCTCGTTTTCTGACTTTTGCGTGCCGCCAATAACCAAACAAAATACCCAAATGCTGCGGTCATCGCTAGCGACGCAAGAGCCGGTTTGGACTGGCACCAGGCCAATAGCTGGTTCATCGAATCTCCCGCTGCATGCCGCTAGCGCGACGGTACATTAGCGGCGGGCAGGGCACAACTCCTGCCTGGCGTTTCCGACTGGGACCGTGCCCGTTCGTGCTTTTGTCCTTTCTTGGTTTTTGTGGGCGCGGTAACGTCAGAATGCGTCCCCTCGCAACGTCCATCCTCCGTGCGCCATCGACGCGGCACGAACCAGCAGAAGTTAGCAGCCACGTGAGCAACAATGCTCAAGAATGACGCCAATACCAGTCTCCACCAGCGCGACCGCATCATCCGCGTCTTCGTCTCGTCGACGTTCCGCGACATGCAGGCCGATCGCGACGTGCTGGTAAAGAAGATCTTTCCCCAGCTGCGCAAGTTGTGCGAAGAGCGCGCGGTTACCTGGACGGAGGTGGATCTGCGTTGGGGCATCACCAGCGAGGAAGCCGCCGAAGGCAAGGTGTTACCCCTCTGCCTGGCGGAAATCCAACGCTGCCGGCCGTACTTCATTGGACTGCTCGGTGAGCGCTACGGCTGGGTGCCCGACGCGGACGCAATTTCCCCACAACTGCTCGAAGACCAACCCTGGCTGCGCGAGCAATGGGATGGGCAATCCGTCACGGAATTGGAAATCTTGCACGGCGTGCTCAACGACCCGGCGATGACCGACCACGCTTTCTTCTATTTTCGTGATCCCGCACACACGCCAGCCAACGACGTGTTCGTCGAAGCTCTTGACGCGAACGAATCGAAGTTATTGGGACCGCACGAGGCCGAGGCACGTGCGGCAGTGCGGCGGGAGAAACTGAAGAACCTAAAGCAGCGAATCCGTGACGCCAGCGACGACGGTAAGCTCAAGTACCCGCCCCGCGAGAACTACGCCGATCCCGAGGTTCTGGGCGAGCTGGTGCTCGCTGACTTTACGGTGCTCATTGAGCAATTGTTTCCGAAAGAAGCAGTGCCCGACGCTGACGAGCGCGAAGCTGAGGCGCAGGAAGCTCATGCTCGGGCCAAGAGGTCTTGCTACGTCGAGCTCCCTGGCACGCTGGAGAAACTCGATGCCCACGTAGCCGACGACGGCCCCCCACTCGTAATTACGGGCGAAAGTGGCGGCGGCAAGACGGCCCTGCTCGCGCACTGGGCGCAACGCTGGCGACAAAAGCAGGCCCAAGACAAGAACACGCTATTTTTTCAGCACTACTTCGGCTCGACGCCGGACAGCGCACAAGCACTATTCGCAGTGCAGCGGTTGCTAGCCGCGCTCAAGAAGCATTTTGACATTCCCGACGAAATTCCGTCGCAGCCGGACAAGCTGCGCGAAGTGCTCCCGCTCTGGTTGCATCAGACCGCAGGCCGCGGTCGCGTGACGCTCGTATTCGATGCACTCAACCAAATCGTAGGCGAAGAGCGCGACATGCGTCTTGACTGGCTGCCACGGCACTTCCCGCCGAATGTGCACGTCTTGTGCTCGGCTTTGCCGGGCCCGGGACTAGACGCATTACGGGCACGTGGCTGGCCAGAGCTAGCGCTGCGTGCCCCCGACGAGACCGAGCGAGAGCAAATGGTTGCGGCCTTCCTCGGACAGTACCGAAAGACCTTGCCAGAGGAACTTAAGCACAAGCTCGTCACCGCGCCGCAGTCGGCCAACCCGCTTTTCTTGCGCACGGTATTGGACGAACTGCGGCAATTCGGCAGCCATGAGTCGCTACAACTGCATCTCGGCAATTATCTCAAAGCCGCGGACCTACCCGCCTTGTTCCAGCGGGTGATGATCCGCTGGGAGAAGGACTTCGACGGAGATGCCGATCTCGTGGGCGAAAGCCTGTCGCTGATCTGGGCATCGCGCAATGGGCTTAGCGAGACTGAACTACTTGAATCGCTCGGAGCCCAAGGTCATCCTCTGCCTCGCCAGCAATGGACTCCATTCTTCCTTGCTGTCGAGAGTGGGCTTACCAATCGCAACGGTCTACTGACGTTCGGTCACCAATACCTGCGCGACGCCGTCCAAGAGACGTACGTATCGTCCGAAGAGGGACAGCGGCGCTACCACTTGCGGCTTGCCGACTACTTCGAAGCGCAACCGGAAATGGGCCCGCGAAAAGCCGCCGAATGGCCCTGGCAGCTCCGCGCGGTGGAGGATTGGCCACGTCTCTCATTGAGCCTCACAAGCCCGGAGCTCTTCCTTGTGTTGTACAACGACAGGACCAAATGGGAGCTCACTGGCTATTGGCTGCCATTGCGCGAGCACGGATTGGACATGGAGGACCTCTACCGTCGTGCCTGGCCGCAATGGCAGATATCCTCGCAGAATGATAGTGCGGCATCCCTTGTTGCGAACCTGCTAGCTATGTTTCTCCAAGAGAATGGCTTGTTCGAGCTTGCCGAGGTTCTGTACCGTTTCTCGCTGGAGGTTCGCGAGCGCGTCGTAGGCAGGGAGCACCCCGACACCTTGCAGAGTGTGAACAACCTTGCAGCCCTGATCTTGAGCAAGGGGGACTACGCGGCTGCCGAAGTCCTTTTTCGAACGGCGCTGGACGTTAGCGACCGTGTGCTCGGCAAGGAGCATCCATACACGTTGATCAGTGTCAACAGCCTCGCCGCGCTACTTCTCCACAAGGGGGACTACGCGGCTGCCGAGCCTCTATACCGCAGAGCGCTGGAGACTAGCGACCGTTTGCTCGGCATGAATCACACCGACACTCTTAGCGTAGTGAACAACCTTGCGGAGCTGCTTCGGAGTGAAGGGAATTACCCGGCTGCCGAGCCACTGTGCCGACGGACGCTAGAGGCTCGCGAGCGTGTGCTCGGCCGGGAACATCCCGACACGTTGACCAGCATGAACAGCCTAGGATTACTACTTTACAACCAGAACGACTACGTGGCTGCCGAGCCCCTCCTTCGCAATGCACTTGAGGCTAGCGGGCGCGTTCTCGGAAAAGAGCATCCGACCACTTTGGGCACCTTGAGCAATCTCGCTTCGCTGCTCGAGAGCAAGGGTGACCGCGTGGCCGCCGAACCTTTATGCCGCCGGGCCCTGGAGGCACGCGAGCGAGTACTCGGTGTGGAACATCCTGACACCTTGACCAGCCTAAATAATCTCGCCTTGCTGCTCGACAACAAAGGCGATTACGCAACAGCTGAGCCACTATACCGTCGGGCGCTGGAGGCGCGCGAGCGAGTGCTCGGTAAGGACCACGCCGACACCCTGACTAGTGTGAACAACCTTGCAGGGCTTCTCCACGCTAAGGGGGATTACGCGGCCGCCGAGCCTCTTGTTCGCCGAGTAGTCGCTGGATTTTGTCGCGTCTCGAAGCAAGTAGGGCGGGCGCATCCTCATTTGCAGGATTCGGCGAACAACTACTTTGCTCTCCTCCTAATGACTGGACTTGACCGTGAGCAAGCGACCGCGCGAGTGCAGGAATTGGTGGCATCAGCGCTCCGTTAGCCCAACCCGTGCCTTGCTGTTTCCTTGCCAGAGGACTCCCCCGCCTATCCAGTGCCGCAACAACCCAAAAATTCGCCCAAATATCACACCGCTTGGCAGACTCGTTCAGTCGCGCGATGATGCGCGCCTCGCTCAGCGGGAAGAGGTAACGGATGGGTTCGAAACTCGAGACGTCGATTGAAGCGGGTTTGGCAGAGCAATGCGCGGCGTTGCTGGCTGGGGCAGATTGGTTGGGGCTTGCCGAACGGCTGGAGCGGTTTGATCGGAAGGTTCTCGAGCCCTATTTGCTTTGGTTGGGTTGCCTGAAGACTTAGGCATGCGCATTGGTCTGCATGCGGGACCCGGTTATGTAACTAAAGATCCCGTGACGGGCGGCCCGGCATTTATGGGCGCCCATGTGAATCATGCGGCCCGCATCGAGCCGGCCGCCGCCAAGAACGAAGCAGCGCCCTGGTACAACGGCTGTTGCAAGTTGGCTGCGTAATCAGGCACAATAGACAATATGCCCTACCTAATCGAGGTTGCGCCCGGGATGACTGCGATCGAGGCAGTCAGCTTGCTTCAAGATGCTTTCATCCAAATTGCGACTGAGGTAATGGACCCCACAAGCAAGTCATTCGAGGACACTCTTCCACACCAACATCTACAATTCGACAGGTTGCGGACTTTGCTCGATAGGAGGGACACCGATATCAGCGATTGGCTAGATTCTACTGCCAGGATCAAGGTAAATGGCGGTCAATGGGACTGCGGCGAAGTTGAGACCAACCTTCGACAAATCGAGGTAATAGTACTCGCCCTTCGCACAGCACAATTGCGCCAATCCACAAATCTTCGCGTGAATCCAACTCAGCAGTCAGGGTTTGACGCTGAGGGCACGCAGGACGGGACCCGATGGGTCCTAGAAGCTTACGGCGGCATTAATGTCACCAACAACGGAAAACTGGCCGAGGATGCCGAGACACTATCTTCAGCGAAGGATTTCAATCTGCATCTATATGCTTGCCGACCAAGTGCTTGGCGTAGTCGAAAAACGGTTCGCTCAGCTCCCGCAGGAATGTTCAAGCTGATCAACGACCCAAACAAGGATGACGTTTGTCTCTTCGAGTTTCTCAGGTCCGACGACGCCAAGAGCGATTAGACTGGATTCTGTTTGCCAACTCGGATGTGGGGTCTGCGAGAAGCGGGACGTCCGCAAGACATCTCCAGCTATGTCTGCGTGAAAGGTGGCGTGGTGTCGATATTCGAACTGCTGGCCGCACTAGTTGAATACCAACATGACATCTAGCTTGTCTTCCCCGATGGATTTGAAGGTGAATGCCACACCGGAGGCTTGTTCCTTGACAAGCTCGAGATCAATACCGTTACTGCCGTTGAGTCGTTCACCGCAGAGATTCCGCGCAGACGCTGCCTCGATTTCTGCCGGTGTACCAAACAAGAACAGGCCTACCCCGTTGCAGGCTCTTACTGTGGTCTCAACGTCTTCATAGCAGGTCGCACTGGTTTCAATTTCGAGGGAGCCGCCATCGAGTAGCAGCCTACCCCTAACGAGACGTTTGCCATTGTACTCCCCTCCGACAAATGAAACGGTCAGCCGGAGCTTCCTATTTGCCTCAAGTGCCGACCTAATTATCCGACGAATCTCGTCATGCGGGAATGACACCGGAACCAAGCTCTTAGTCATAGCGGGCAACTTACCCCCCTACCTAAGACGTCAATAGCACGACCTGCAGTCCAGAGGAAACAGCTTCTTCGGTGCGCGAGCCGCCGCACGGTTCTTAGCGCGAGTCCGTTACCTGCGGCAACCGTGGGAATGGGACAGGCGGCAGGTCCTGCCGGTATTGACGCAACCGACGGGTTGGGTATCGCTGCAATACGGGGCAGAAGGCGTACAGGCAACTGGAGCAGGCCCAGGCATCACGCGCCTTCGTCGGCGAGCGGGCTTTCTTCTTTATTGGTGTGACGGCACGCGGAGCCACGTGCCGATGTGCCCCCAAAAAAACGTGTCTTGCCAACTATGGAATTCGCTCGCGGCTGTGGCACTAGATCGGCGGCACCACTACGGACTCGTGCGAGTGTAGATTGTCGCTATGGATGAGGTTCCAACCGCTTGATAGAGCGTCAGAAGATTGCCTGAAATTGTAAATGTGTACGTCGAGGTGTTTGCCGACGGGCACGTTGTATTCCAAGTCAGGGTAGCACCGCACGCTGTCGAGCCGTTTGCCGGTGAGCAATCAGCTCCGCCCGCAGTACCGCCGCCAATGCCAGTGGCGCCTCCGGTGGTAGCTCCGACCCTTCCGCCGGTCGTAGCGCTGACATTGCTGCCACCGCCCGCGGACGTGCCGCCCATGGCGGCCGTGCTGCCTCCGAGACTGGAACCACCCGCTTGCTCGATACCCCTCTGACGCGGCTGTGCGGGCGCGCTACAATGCGCCGCGGAGTAGCCCTGCCATGCCGGTCAACAAGCTCTGGATCGAACACACCGAACGTGCCGCCTGGGAGACGGTGCAGGCGTTGCGTAAGAAACTGGTGGAGGCGGAAGCGCGCATCCAAAGCATGGCGCCGTCCGCCTCGGGTTGGCGCGAGTTGTTCGACGCGCTCGACGCTGCGAGGCAACAGCAGGCACTGGAAGGCGCGACGTATGCCGACCTCATCCAGGGCCTATTGCGCAGGCTCGCAGACGCCCAGGCGCGCACGGCGGCCATGACGGAGGAGCTCGCACGGTTCAAGAATCTTGGTCTGCCCGCCATGGCCGCCAGTCGAGCGCCCGCGCGGTTCGACGACGCCGAAGCGGCGTATCTCCGGGATGCCGAGCCTTACGAAAGCGAGTCCGAACACTTCCTGCACGCAGTCGAGCATCGCTGCCGGAGTCTGCTGCGCGAGCCGGGCTCGGCGGATCTCGATGGCGTGCTGCGCGCCATCGACGCCCGGGTGGACTCGCTCAGTGATACGGACGACCCGGGAATCGTTGAAGCAGCGGTAGAGCTTGCCGCTCTCGGGGCCTGCCTTGCCGTGGTGGCGAGGCGCAACGCTCGGAACGCATGACTGGCGAAAAGCGTCAGTTTTCCGCCAAGTTCACGACGAGAGCCAGATGACCCCTGCTCATAGCGAGTCAGGGGTCACTGCAAGACTCTTCGATACTAGAACACAAAGCCGATCGTCAAGTCGATGAGCGGCGAAGTGCCCTTCATTGAAAGCTCAACTTGAGTGGTCGAATCGCCCGTTGACTTCGCTGAGCCCACGTAGTCAATGACGCCGCCGCCGAGTCGCAGCGAGAAGGGCTGCCAATTCCATTGGTAACCTACGGTTGCTCCCAAGCCGATCAAGCTGGCTTCCGCACCAGACGTACTGCCTTGGTAAGTCATCTCTGCTTTGGCCTTTGCGTAAGCAAGGCGCGGGTAGATGTACAGACCGTGCATGGGCTTTTGCCCGGTCAGGAAGAATTGAACGCCGACATCGGCCTCATAGGCCGTGGTTTTGACGTCGGCAAAGCCGGCCAACCCCGTTGTATGACTGTAGTATTCACCGCTGACGTTGATTGAATAGAGGTGCTGCGGTGAGAAGTCGAGTTCAAGCCCGTAATAACCAAACAATATCATGAATGGATTAAAGTAGATGCCCATGGCGAACTTGTCTTCGGGCTCCTTGGGCATTGGCGCGGTCTCGGGTGCAGCCGGAGCCGGCGCCGCCGCGGGTCCTGCTGCGGGTGCTGCCGCGGCAGGCTCGGCCGCGGGGGCTGTGTCGGCTGCGGGCTCTGCGGCCTGTGCGCAGACGATGGAGCTTACGCTGAGCATCGAAACAAAACCTAAGCATGATACGAAACGAACTCTTCCTGCTGAATACATAGATTCACCCTTCCTATATAGGTTCCACAGCCCATCCTGAAAAACCGACTGCGCAATCTCCGTCACGAACGGTCTTCGAAAGTTATTGGAATGTTGCTCGGTCATTCACCTTAGCAAGCTATACGCTGCGGCTATCTGGATAGTTTGAGAGAAATACCCACTAAACTACGATGCTACAGGGATCGGGTTAGCGTGTCAACAACGTCGGGCAATCGCCGAACTTGGAGACAATTTGTTACTGATTCGCGTTTTTAACAATTAATGGACACGGCTGCGGGAACGTATGCAGCTATATTGCCCGCGCGCGCGGATCAGACACTCCTCGGCAGGAAAAGCCACGACCCCTAGCTTGCTGGAACTTTACAAATTTCCGTGGAGCTAACGCCAGCGGCAGAATAAGTGCACGTGAAGTTAGAAGGTAAACAAAAGAAGCAGACGGGGGTTCCCGCGCAATCGACCAAATTGAAGACGCTGCTAGCCGAATCACAAGGGACATCAGGGCTCGTCCCGTCTGCATTGGCAGGGTAGGCCTTTACCGCGGTGTAAAGACCATCCGATAAGAGTGCCTCTACCGTTGGAGTAGCCCGAGTATTACAGTCATAACTAGCGACAGCTGATACCACACTAGGAGAAGCTCCCCCCGTACCTTGACTAGAACTGGTCTTGGATTCACCGCTGCCGCAACTAACGAGGATCGAAACAAGCAGAAAGGTGACGCTTTTCACTGGTTACCTAGTTTACCATCTCAATGGCTCGAAACGTGTAATTTTTGATGGCAGTGATTGCCGTGGAGACCTCCCTCACCAGAACACATCCCAGGATGATGTATGTCACCCTGAGTAATTCAAATGCTTTTGCGTGAATTATGCGTTCTGGCTTCACTCGGATTTTCACGCCAGCCACCTTCGGCCCCATCGGACTCCCGGCGCAACGTCGCTGCTAATGGCCCCGCGCGCTGCGCGAGAAATATCGGCTCACTGCCGCAAGCGATAAATCGATTATCCTCAACCGTGGTTGGAATCGATACTACAATTCAACCAGCTATGGGTGATAGGGCCCGGGATTGAGGGTACCGAGAGCGAGGATAGCGCAGAGCGGCGCGTTGAGACTGTGAACGAATTACCATTTGTATATCAAGTTCCAGACTACATAGCTTATTAGGCTGCCGAATGTAAGGACGACTGCAGCAGCACCAACCCAAACAATAATCATGTTCTTCATGGTTTATTTCAATGACAGTCTAGCATGAATTGGCTCCGAGTGAGCCAGCACCGCCTGGCACCACACGGATCAGGTCACAGGTGGACACCCGAGCGGCGAATGGTCGCAAGGGACAACACCGATCAGACCACGGTGCAGACGTACATTGACAAGCGGACGGAATGGAACCGCCCCATCTGGTGCGGTGAGATGGGTGAACCCGGAGAGCTCGATTGGCCACAGCGGGCGGTCAACCTGCTAGAGAGCAACAACATTGGGTGGACCTATTGGCCCTGGAAGAAGATGGACACGACCAATGACCCGTACTCCATTGATATTCCGACCAACTGGAATCTGTTTCAGTCGTTTGTGGCGAACCCTGCGACTCAACCGGACGCTGGTACCTTACAGGACGTTTTCGACGACTATCTTGCCCGCATCTCGGTGGACAAGTGCCGCTACAACCAGCCTCTGGTCTGCCAGATTCTTCCGCTTACCTGCAATCTGTAATCAGTAAAGTGTTACTCGAGGTTAACCCTGCCATCCGAGCCTGCTCGAAACATACGCAAGCCTTTGCACGCAGAAGGCGGATGTTGCAACCGTGGCGCTAGATTTGCGCGTTTGAGGATGACAGCTAAAGCGCATTCTTCCCACTATTTCGTGGATTGAAGCTTATAACTTTCGGGTGGCTCGCTAGCCTGCGGCACGGTGCCGTGGCGTCTTCGAGTGCGCAAGGAATGGACATGGAATTATCCCATGAAGTAGCGCGGATGGTTTGCCTCCATCGAGGACCCAACAACGGTCCCGCGCCTATCCCGGAAGAGGGACGCTGGGTTCAGGCCCGCGAAGTGAAGGATATCTCGGGCCTCACGCACGG
>PMCK01000511.1 GCA_003154095.1 Myxococcales bacterium
AAGATCGGGAATGCGAATCCACTCCATCCCGTGGCTGGAAACCCCGTCATCGTAAGCATCGGTGATGATGCCCTTACCCTCGCTCGTGAAGCCCCGCGACGATGCGAAGAAATACCGAGCAGTTACCTCCTGTGCGGCTCCCGTCTCGGCGTCCGCGACGAAAATGGGAGTGCTGCCTTGGTTCGATGCATCGACTCGCGACGTATGCACGAAGAACCGCGGACCCGTAGGTGCCCACATGACGAAGTTCAAGTGGTTAGCGGCCGTAATGTGAAACGTCGAAACTTGTGCGGGCAAGTCGCCGAGAGCACCTATGGGTATATCCAGAGCGAGGAGCCCATTGGCTAGATCGACATTCTCGAGTGCAAGGTAGTCTTCATGCGGCGAGAAGCAGACTTTTGCAGGAGTCTGCCCCGCAGGAACGTCAGCGACCCGGTAGAAGGCGCCGAGGCCGTTCGGTTCTATCGGCGCCACGAGTAGCGCCTGCGAACCATTCGTGTAGCGGGCAAGTGCCGCTAGCCACTTGCCCTGTGGCGAAACGGCGAAGTAGCCGCCACAGGTCGCGTCGCTCATGAGCGCGTCCAAATGTTCCGCCTGAGTCGGATGGTCGAGGTCCATAAGCAAGCAGCTCTTGGCGTCTGTGTCGTAAGCTCCGCTCGGTGCTTGCAGAACGATGATGCGATGCTCATCGAGCCACGGCCCAAACCGGTTGGTGACGCCCGCTGGAGCAGTTGGCAGCTCGACCAACGTTGGGTGCGGAGTGTCGAAGTCCCAGAGCCGCGACGCATGCGCTTCATCCGGTCCCAAGGAGACACTCACTGCGATTCCACGCCCCTGACGACTAAATTCACCCCACGCATCGGCGAGCGCCTGATCAACGGGATCGAGCCGCACGACGTCTTCTACGTCCGTACTACCCAGTCGCAATGCGAACAACTGAGATTGTTTGCTCGCATCTTGCGTGGGAACCCCTACCCAGCGGTGGGATGCCGTAGTGGGCTCGGGGCTCGCGAGAGAACCTCCAGTTCCAACGAATTGTAATGGCCCACTCCCACCGGTCGCGAGTTCGTCAACTTCGAGTCCGGTGCGCGAACAAGCGCTGCACACAATCAAAATTGCCCAAAGAAACTGCAAACCCGCACCGCTTGTCCTTTCGCATAGAAAAGCCATGAATTGGTTGATTATACCGCAAATTGATCGGGCTGCCCGCGTCTGATCAATACTGCTGGTGATATTACGCGCACAACACGTGTTGTAACAGATGCCCGCTTACAGGCGGGCCTGGATCGGCGCAATGATGTACTATGGCTAGGTGACTTGTAGGTTTCGGTTGTTCAGCGCTTCGGCAAGAGTAGACGAGGACGTGCTCGGTAGAAGTTTCCCTCTGGTTGGCTTGATTCTTCTAACGGCAGTCTGCTGCTCACGAACCAGCCTCGAGAGTCTGAGCACGAGTGATTCTGCGACCGGTGGCGCTGTTGCTGGGGGACCTGCATCTTCGACGGGTGGACTGCAGTCAACTGGCGGCAGCACGAGTATGGGGGGCACCCTAACGACCGGTGGCAGGCTGGCGACGGGTGGTAACGCGCCGACCGGTGGCGTGCCGGCGTTTGGAGGTACGACAGGTACTGGGGGTTCAACAAACGCGACGCTCGTCGCAAAATCAATCGTGGCTGGCTATTACCACAGCTACGCAACAATGAGCGATGGCGCGGTTCGATGTTGGGGCGACAATGGCTGGGGGCAGCTCGGCAACGGAATGACGATAGATAGCGGTGTGCCGGTCACCGCGTCTGGTATCACCGATCCCGTCTCCATTGCCGTCGGCTGGCGCCACATTTGCGTGACAGTGAGCGACGGTACCGTTCAGTGTTGGGGTAACAATGGTTATTATGGCGACCTCGGCAATGGCACAACAACCGCGAGTTTGGTGCCCGTTACGGTACCTGGTGTCACCAGCGCTGTCGCTGTTACCGCGGGTGAGGAGTACACTTGCGCGCTTGTGTACGATGGCACCGTTCAGTGCTGGGGCGGCAACATCTACGGTAATCTCGGCAATGGCACAACAACGGCGAGTTCGGGTCCCGTTACGGTTACTGCTATCAATAACGCTGTCTCCATCGCCGCAAGTGAGGTCCACACTTGCGCAGTATTGAACGGAGGTGCCGTAAAATGCTGGGGCTCCAATAGCCAGGGCGAGCTCGGCAATGGCACAACAACGAACAGTCCCACGCCCATAACGGTATCTGGCATCACCGACGCTGTCGCCGTTGCCCTCGGCGGCCATACCTGCGCAGTATTGAACGGAGGTGCCGTAAAATGCTGGGGCTCCAATAGCCAGGGCGAGCTCGGCAATGGCACAACAACGAATAGTTTAGTTCCGGTCGCGGCAATAGGTATCACCGACGCTGTCGCAATCGCTGCCGGCGGTGGACACACCTGTGCTCTGCTGAGGGGTGGCTCGGTCCAATGCTGGGGAGATAACGTTTACGGCGAACTTGGCAATGGCACGGCGACGAACAGTGGGGTGCCCGTCACGGTGCCGGGTATCACCAACGCCGTCGCTGTTGCCGCCGGTCGCGGCCACACGTGCTCGCTGTCGAGCGCCGGCACGGTGCAATGCTGGGGACGCAACACCAATGGCGAACTCGGCAACGGCACCACGACGAAAAGTTTAGTTCCTGTCGAAGTCAGCGGGCTCTGAGAAAATGCACGGAATTGCGCCACTTCCGCGATCGGGCGATCTGGACTATTTGATTTTTGTCAGCACTCTCAGTGTGTACCCACCCGGGCCTCGAAATCTACGCGCCAAACTCGCTACTCGATGCTAGATTGCGCGCTATGCGGAACTTAATCTTTGCAATCCTCGCCTCTTGGGTCGTGTCCTGCACCCACGTCAACTGCGAATGCTCGCCCACGGATCTCGTCATTTCGACCGGCGCTTCGAGGGTCGAAGCAATGACGTTGAGTGGTCCCGCATGCCAGAGCGCGGAGATCGATTCTACAATCGTGAGCTCGCCCGGGTCGAGCTCCGCAAAGCAATATAACGAGTTTATGCCAGGCGCGGGGGATTATGTGGTAAAACCCTCAGCATCGGGGGAGTGCACGATCACCATTACGCTTGCCGACGCAAGTGTCATCGAACGCACGGTCGAGTTTAGGTATTCGAATGGTGACAGTAACCAATGTTGTGTGGGTTACTTCACGACTGATAGTTACTGGTACCTGGGTGACTCCACTGCGGATTCGGGTTCCAACTAGTTCGCGCATGCTGGCTATGGGGCAGGTCCAGGACATCGTGGACCTGCCCCAAGCAGCGACCCTGGGACGATGGATCACGCGTTCAATCAATACTTCTGCAGGCAGGTTGGGACCCCGCCTGCAGGAGCCGTGAACGTTTGGTTTGTAGGATCGAATATAAGACCGTCGGCAGCGTAGACGTACGCGGGTGGGCTTAGCGTAGCGTCGTAATTCATGCACCAAGCCGAGGTTGAGAGGGTGCGCGTCCCCGTGGTTGTGTCAAAGTTGGGGGGACCGCCGACGCCCCATAGTGCCATCGAAAACTGGGAATTACTTCCTTGCAGTTGAGTAAGCAACGACGAAAGGTTGGAGGCCCCCGTATCTTGATAGGCAGCGCTCGACTTGATCACTTTCTCGAGCAGACCCGTCAACACGTTGGTGCCGGTGATTGGGTCGCTCGGCTTACGATTGACTTCCGCCGCAGCAATTGAATAGAGCAGGTAGTACGCCGCGTCATACATGTTCTCGGTGCTAGCCAGTGAGTTCGCGAGAGCACCTCCTATATTGTAGGAGGCCACAAGCCTTGCATAATAGGCGTCGTACAGGCCCCGGGTATGAGAGTCCTTTAGCCCGGCATAGTTGAACCCGACGAGCCTATTTTCCACCGCAAAGGGATTTCTCAGGGCGTTACTGAGTCCGGGTGTATTGTAAAGAAGCTGCGACATCACGTAGAACGGCCGCATCTGCCCGGGGG
The DNA here is from genome assembly GCA_003154095.1 of Myxococcales bacterium. Lineage (GTDB taxonomy): Bacteria > Myxococcota_A > Polyangia > Polyangiales > Polyangiaceae > FEN-1139. The sequence continues at coordinate 3,992 of PMCK01000511.1, forward strand.
CGGTCGTGGCCCACGAGTTCTCGATTTGCGGCAGGATGTTGGCCGAGAATTCGGAAGTCCCGAGCGCCACGATGATGTGAGGCGGGTAAGTTTGCACGGACGTCGTCGCTGCCGCGACCGTCGTGGAACCTGAGGCAACCTGCGTTTGGTGGAAATACGCGCTGTTTGGGTTTGATGCGTTCGACATGCTCGCAAAGCCGCCGACTATGATCGGTGCCGGTTTCTTAAGCAGCTCCTTGGCTGAGTACTGACCTGCAGACTCTTCGGGAAGGAGCACTGGGCAGTCGGCGGTCAAGAGGGGAATGCATTGGCCATTGATGCATGTATAAGGGTCCGAATGCGCCGCTACACAGTCAGCGTTCACACAAGCAGCAGCGCCACCCGTGGTCGAATTGCCGCCCTGTGTGCTCCCAGCGGCACCGCCTTGCNNGCGATCGCAAGTGACATACTGACGCACAAAGAACAGACTACCCGCCGACGGACATTCTCGCGGCCGGACGCGAACTGGTTGCGGCGAACGCCACTGGCGGCGCGTCGAACTCAGTCGTAGCGCCCGCCCTTCTGTTCAAGCGGATTGAACTCAAGAAACCGACGGGGTCGAAGAATCGGACTCCGGTGCTCAAGCGGCCTGCACCTTAGCGCAACTGTCGCGAAGGGGGGAGCGCCCCTGTTGCCGAACCAGCCACAGAAACCGTTCCTGTCACGGTAGCGGATTCTGCGGCAGATAATGCCTCGCGATGTAGGTGCAGGTCGGTTCCGCACTCGCGGGGGCTTCGCTTGTTACTCCCTTGTCCGTATGGACGCCAAAGCATGGTCGAAGAACGTACCTTTGGGACAACACCTGCTCGGGTAACGATTGGACTCATCGACGGGCATTCAATCACGGGTTGCATCGCGCGGTTCTCGCCAGCAATGCTCGACCTGCACCTTGTCTCTTCCGCCGTCGAATATTGCGGTCCCTACCCGACGGTCGATATCGCGTACGTGGGTTTTCATCACGCCGTCGGCCAACCACCGTTGTTCGCGGGCGCGGGTAAAATTGAGCTCAAAGCCCAGATGGCTGGCAATAAGACGTTCCTAGTGCATCGGGCCGACGGCGACGCCGACGACAGTCTCGGGTTTTACACAACTCCCTCGGTGTCCAGCAGCCCGTTTCACGAGATATTCTTTTTCCGTCACGCTGTGCGACGCCTCGAAGTCAATCTCCCTTTCGGTGAGATGTTGGTACGCGAAGGCGTGGTCAACGATG
>PMCK01000208.1 GCA_003154095.1 Myxococcales bacterium
ATTGCTTGGTCGCACCAGCTGTCAGCAATCAGGATTTTTGATTTCAGGCTGAAAGCTGATATCTGAAAGCTGACAGCCAGATGCCCTGTTTGGTTCCGACTGCGCAGGCTCAGGATCCTTACAGCATATTCATTGGGTCTACGTCGATGATGACTCGCACTCGCCTGTCGACTGGGGTTCGACTCACCAACAACAATACCTCGCGAAGTTTTTGACGGTCCGCGCTCTTGAGTAAAAATCGATGTCGCCAACGATTGCGAATTCGTGCAATGGGCGCAGGCGCGGGACCACTGAGCCTCACGAACGACCCCAAAGCCTTTTGGGCAAGCCCGGCGACTCGGCGTGCCTCGCTCGACACTAGGTCATCGTCCATTCCCTCGAAGCGAACCAATGCCAGCCGAGCGTAGGGGGGATAGCCCAGCTCCCGGCGCAACTCGGTTTCGTGGTCGAGAAAGGCTCGCACATCGTGACGCATGGCGAAAAGAATGGTCGGTGACTCGGGTTGGCGAGTCTGCACGACCACTCGCCCCGGACGCCCGCCGCGCCCCGCGCGTCCAGCGACTTGCACCAACAATTGAAATGCACGTTCCGCGGCTCGATAGTCCGGAATGGCCAAGGCGGCGTCGGCGTCGAGCACACCTACGAGCGTCACGTCAGGCAAATCATGGCCCTTGGTGACCATCTGGGTCCCAATGAGTATATCGATCTCGCGTCTTCGCATGCGCTCGAGGATCGCTTCGCTCTTGGAACCCGCTGCGACGTCTCGGTCGAGTCGTGCCACCCTTGCATCCGGAAACAGTTTAGTTAGTGATGTCTCGATACGTTCCGTTCCGGCGCCCTCTTCTGTGAGCTCGCCGACTTTACAAATCTCACAAGTCGTTGGAATCGCGGATTGATACTCGCAGGTGTGGCACACGACGCGTGGCCGACCCCTTCGGTGCACCGTCAATGCAATCGAACAATCAGGACAACGAACGATCTCTCCGCAGTTATCGCACAGGACATAGGGGGCAAAGCCGCGCCGGTTGAGGAACAAAATGGCTTGTTCCTTCGTTTCAATGACCTGTTCGAGTGCTCGCACCATCGGCAACGTCAACAATCGATCGCCAGTGGGCCCGGCCTTGTTGCGTCGCATGTCGATGATTTCGACCGTGGGAAGCGTCGACGCTGCCCTTGCCCGTGTCGGCAATTCCAATTTCTGAAGAACGCCTCGTTGCACGAGAGCTTCGCTGGTCAATGAGGGCGTCGCCGAACCGAGAACGCACACGCCGCCCACGCGATGCGCACGCCATAGTGCCATGTCGCGTGCCTGGTAACGGACACCGTCTTCCTGTTTGAAAGAGGCATCGTGCTCCTCGTCCACACAAATCAATCCCAGGTTCGCCACCGGCGCGAAGAGCGCCGAGCGCGCGCCGACGGCAACGCGCACCTGACCCGAGCGCAGGCTTTTCCACATTTGGTGACGTTCGCCATCGCCAAGCGCACTATGCACGACTGCAATGGCATCGCCCAGGCGTGCCCGAAATCGCCCGACAAGCTGAGGAGTCAATGCAATCTCGGGTACCATGATGAGCGCGCCACGCCCCAGTTCGACGCACCTCTGCACCGCGTGAAGATACACCTCCGTTTTGCCGGAAGCCGTGACCCCGTGCAAAAGAAACGCCTGCCGCGACGCCGTTTCGAGCGCCGTGACGATAGCTCCTATTGCAACACTCTGCGCAGATGTCAGCGACGGCGGCGTGTCACGCACGGCAACTTGCGCAAAGAACGGGTTCTTGACGTCAGTGGCCGTTGACGTGCGCACAAGGCCACTCTTTTCAAGACGCTGAACTACGGCACGAGCGCTCTTGAATTGTTTTTCCAGGTCACGTACGAGGCTGGGACCCTTGCCGAGAACCTCGAGAATCTCTGCGGCCTGTCCCTTGGGGGTTTTGACGTCACTGGGACAAGGGTCCACTCGATGCACCTCTTGCACCATTCTGCCAATCATTCGCGCTTTTCCCTCGAAGAGATTCTCCTGCGAGGTCGGCGTCCGTTCAACGGCGGGTAGTGCGAGTCGCAATACTTCACCGATTGGCGCGAGGTAATAGCGCGATAACTCAATCAAAAAATCCAGCAGCTCCTCGGGCAATGCGGGCTCAGATTCGATGAAACTCCCGAGTGGCTTTATTTTAGAAACCGCGATCTCTGGTTCGCGATCGGATACTTGAAGTACGACGCCAACCAGTTGCCGATGTCCGAGTTCGCATACGACGCGCATGCCGCGCCGGCAGGCCGCCGCCTGCGCGGGCATCACTTGATACGTGAACGCTTGGCCAAGCGGAACGGGTACGGCAACCGAAGCAAGCAGCATGTGGCAGAGACACTAGCCCGAACACTTCGTCAAGTGTACGCGGCCCAGCGGGTCCCTGGCCCGCTGACGCCATCGCGCGAGGTCAGTGCCGAGAAATGAGGGCTTTGTTGCACAAGAAATGTCTGACCAGCCGATTGCAAACGGTGTAGGCTGTGGGCGCGGATGACACCCTTTGCTACGTACATCGTCGAGACTTTGGTGACGCTGCTCGCAGTGATCGCTCTCGCGGTATTGGTGTTAGTAAGCGCGCGACGATTGGGTCTAGGGCGCCCGCTCGGTCCACTTGAATTGGTAGGACGACTGCCGCTCGAAGGGCGACGCGCCGTGTACCTGGTGCGAGTTGCACAGCGTGTTTACGTCCTAGGTGCCAGTGAAGCGGGTCTCGAGAAACTGGGAGAGCTCGATCCGGACCTGATTCAACCGTTTGCAGAATCCAAGGGGGGCTTTCGCGAGGTGCTTTCGCGGATTCTCGAGCGCAAACAGGACACGAGTGAAGGACCTTCATCGACCGGCGGGAAACAGTGATGCAACGCCGTAATAAGCTCGCGGCGTCTGGAGCAAGCCTCATCGCGATCGTGCTGTTGGCGAGCACCAGCAGTGCCGCTCCGGCGGGTGCCGAATCGGGTGTAATTGATTTCTTTCGGCAACCGGCCGCATTGGTGCTTGTCGTAGGCCTTGCGACCCTGTTGCCGTTTGCGTTTATGGCTTTGACGGCATTCGTGAAAATATCGACGGTTTTGCAGATCGTAAAGGGCGCCATTGGCGTACAAAGCGTGCCCTCGAATTCGATCATCATCGCCCTCTCGGCGGCGCTGACCTTGCTTGCGATGGGACCCGTCGGAACGCGGATCGTCGATCGAGCAGCGCCCTTGTTTACCGGCAGTGCATCGCAAGATACCGTGAAAGTCGTTGGAGGGCTCTTCCGCGCCGTCGGCGATCCGATGCGGGATTTTCTGCGCTCCAATGCGTCACCGAGGGAAAAGCATCGTTTCTTCGAGTTAGCGAAGAAGGCTCGTCCAGCACTCGAACGCGAGCAGGTGACTGACAGCGACTGGGTCGTGATCATTCCCGGATTCGTAGTAACGCAGCTCATCGAGGCGTTTGCTTTGGGGTTCTTGATTTACCTGCCGTTCCTTGTCATTGATTTGGTTATCTCGAACGTGCTGCTGGCCCTCGGAATGCAGATGGTGACTCCCACTCAAGTGAGTTTGCCGTTCAAACTGCTGCTGTTCGTGGCCATTGACGGCTGGGGTCTCATTTCTCAAGCGCTCGTAACTGGCTATCACTTGACTTGATGCTGAGTTACGAGCGGGACGCCCTTCGAGATTTTGTCGGGCAAGGCGGTCAATTTTCGACAACCGCGAGTAGGACTTCCAGTCCAAGTAAATACATCTGCTGTGACTACTCGCTGCCGAAGGCTAGTGCGTCACTTCGGGTCCCTAGTGAGTGGGATTAGAGGTCACGATTTGTGGAAATGTTTGCATGCGGATTCCACATTTGATGAAAATGTGGTAGCAATGTTACTTCGCCCCTGCTGGGCGAGATGAGGCGTGAACCATGAAGCAACGGGCAACTATCATTGAAGTGGCCAAGAAATCGGGCGTCGCCGTGAGCACTGTGTCTCGCGTCCTTAACGGCGGTTATGCGAGCCCAATGGTGCGATCACGTGTCGAAGCGGTCGTGCGCCAGTTGGGCTATGTCCCTTCAACCAGTGCCAGGGGGCTAAAGTTGGGGCGCACGGGCCTCCTCGGCTTCGTATCGTGGAATGTCTTTGGCACGTGGACTTCGGGGCTGCTTCGCGGCATCGAGGATGAACTCGTAGGACGCTCCTCGAGCGTCGTAATCGCCAGTCTCGGGCTTCGTGGAACCTACGACCCGAGTGCGGTCAAGGCTTGGATCGGTGAGCGCCGTGTTGATGGTCTCATTATCGCGCGCGCCAAGGACGAAAATGTCGAACTAATCGCTTCGTTGGAAGAGTCTAGGCTTCCCACTGTAATTATTGCGGCCGATCGTAACTTCGGCTACGGCGTATCGATCGAGTCGCGAGACAAGAAGTCGGGATGTCTGGCAGCTGAACACCTGCTGCAGTTGGGACATAAGCGGATCGCGTGTTGGAGTGGGCCCAAGGAATCCTTAGCCGCGCGCAAACGCCTAGAAGGGGTCGTAGAGACTTTGGCTGCACAGGGGCTTGAATTGATGCCCGAACATTCGGGTTCGGCCCCAAGCTTTCATGCCGATGCCTCCGTTGGCTATTGCAAGCGCTGGTTGACTTTGCCCAGACAATCCCGACCTACGGGAATTGTCATGGCGAATGACGAACAAGCGATGACATTTCTGCGCATGGCCATGGATCGCGGAATTAAGATACCCGAGGATGTATCTGTCGTTGGCTTTGACGGCATTGAAGAGGGAGCGCGCTTTTGGCCAGGCGTGACTACCGTAGCTCAACCGATGCATGCCATTGGTTCGGCCGCTGCGAGAATCGTTCTGCAAATTATCGAAGGCACGGAGTCGCAAATTCCCGAGTACATGGAGTTCGACACGGAACTCATTGTGCGCGAAAGCACTGGACCGGCTCCTGAAAGTTCAATGCTCGAGGTCAAGAATGCTTCAGCGGGAACGGGTAGAAGGTAATTCGGGACATCGAAAGGGCGAACTGAATTTCTGACCCGGATGGCCCTTCACTGAGCCAGAAATAGGGGACTATACAAAACGTACTTGGAGCCCCAGATTAGCCCGGATCACGATGAAGTGAGGTCTAAAATGAGTAAATTCAAGAAGTTAGGATCCGCGCTGGCTCTTTTCGGGGCTTTGGTCGTCGTTCGCCCAGCGGGGGCAGATGCCACCGAATGGGCATTGGATGGATCCCACTCGCGGGTTGGCTTTTCCGTGTCGCACCTGGTGGTGAGCTCGGTTTCGGGACGATTCAAGCAGGTGAGCGGAAAAGTTGAACTGGACGAAGCCAATCTAACCAAGAGCCAAGTGGAGATCAGCATCAAGGTGGATTCGGTAGACACTGATGAAGCCAAACGCGACGAGCATCTCAAGAGCCCGGACTTCTTCGACGCAAAGAAGTTCCCAACGATTGCCTTCAAGTCCACCAAGATTACGAAGGCTGGGGGTAACAAGTACAAGCTCACCGGTGATTTGACGCTCCACGGGGTGACGAAGGCCGTCACGCTCGACGCGACTATCAGCGAACCGATCAAGAACCCCTGGGGCAAGATGGTTCGAGGTGTGAAACTGAGCGGCAAACTCAAGCGCGGTGACTATGGTCTAAAATGGAACAAGGCTCTTGAAACGGGTGGCGTAGTGGTCGGTGAAGAAGTCACCCTGGATATTCAGGTGGAACTGAATAAGTGATATTTGTAAATTCTGGTTCAGGCCCAATCGTTGTCGCACCGCTGGACCGTCAGCGCGGGCTTTGAAGGAGATCTTGGTTGGGTTTTTCGTGTTGATTGCCGGGGCCCCGACCCCGGCAATGGCATTTGGACGTGTCACAGCAGCGTTCGGCCCTACTCGCCGGTTGAGCTTTCGGCGTCCTTCGCTGGGAAGACGATTACTCGATTGCGCCCTTGGTGCTTTGCCGCATAGAGGGCGCGATCGGCTCGCTCGACCCACTGACTGGGTGCTTCGCCGGGCACCAACGCAGTCAGTCCAGCAGAAAATGTGACATCAATGGGTCCTGCTGCAGTTCGAACGGGCGTACCCGCCAGTGTAGAGCGTGCTCGCTCGATACGAGCTGTCACCTTATCCACCGCACTATCGCGAATCACGATGGCAAATTCCTCACCGCCAAATCGACATACGAAGTCTTCCTTCCGCAGGAAGTGGCGCACTAGATTATCTGCAACTGCGCGTAAGACTTCGTCGCCGATTGGATGACCGTGTTTGTCGTTGATGGATTTGAATTTGTCAACATCGACCATTACTAGGCAAGGCTCGGACCCAAGTAGCAGGCCGAGTGTAGCTACTTTGTCGATTTCTTGATCAAAGGCTGCACGGTTAAAGAGCTGTGTTAAGGAGTCAAGCGTTGCCTGAGTGCGTACTGCATCCAGTTCGCTTCTCAGGGCTTGAACCTGTGCACCCAAATGGACGAGCTGCTCCTTCTCGCGATCGCGGCGCCGGTCGATGGCATTGCGCACGAGAGATACGACTTTCGCTGCTTCTTGTCGAACCGCATCCAAGTCGTTTCCGCCAACCGCATCCACGAGTCGCGTCAATTGACCTTCGATTTGTTTGTCGGCTTGACGGTCCTCAGCCACTGCAGCCGTCAGACATTGGGCAAATTCCTGAACCGTTTGGCGCAAATTGCCGATGCCGCGTATGACGAATTCTTGCTCTTGCCGTCGCTGGCCGTCAAAGAAGCGAGTCACCTTGCTATAGTCCCGGCGCTTGGCACGCGAGGGGGCCTCCGGATCACTCGACTTGGACGGGCCCAACGACATTTCGCGCCAAAGCTCCGAGCAGCTATCTTTTACGTCGGACGCGGTCGCGCGATCGGTGTCAAATGCGTATTCGCCATACGCGCGCAGGACAGTCCCCAACGTGTCTAGTACCCGATCGAATTCGTTCGTGGGCTGACTGTTGATGGATGGCGCCGCTACGGGCTCGGCCGCCGGCATTGTTTCTGATTTGCGCCAAAACATGCGGTACTCGACCAGCAAACGGTCATCCGATGAGGGGCTTAAGGTTCGTAGACCCCGTTGTCGATTGGGCTGCTTTTCTAGGGACTTTTGGGACAAGGGCCCCTCCGAAAAACCGCTGGAATTGGCCCGGCTGGTGCCCCGCGAATATGAGCGTCACTGGACTGATTCAACACGTGACCTCTTAGACACGTCCCCGAAATCAAAGCAGGGCCAGTATTTTGCGGCCTCGGGCATGCAGGAGCGCACCATGCTGACCACAGCCGTAAAGATGGACCCACTCGTCAATGGTCGAGTCAGTGTGCACCCAATATCGCCTACTCGCGCCGAAGTGCGGATCGCTGGTGAACTTCCCATCGTTTGGCCGGAACGATTCGCCGCTGCGCTCGCGCCCAGGGCGATCAGTATTTTACATGGGGAGGCGGAGCGTCGCGGGGAGTCATGGACAGGTTTCTTCGAACTAGATTCGAAGCAAACCCAAGATAACGTCGCCGAGATAGACTACGCGTCCATCCTTCAATCGTTGCCAATTGCACGTCAAGCAAGGCCAATAGCGGTACTGCATCATGGCCTCGTGCGGCTTACGAATGCTTTGCGGTTGGCGATACAGGCCGAAGACCGCCACGGCCTGCTGGCGGACATGTTGGCAAAGCTAAAGCATTTGGGACTGTACCCTAAACGGCTCACAATCGATGCCGAGTCGGGCATAGTCACACAGTGTTTTTGGCTTGCGGGTTACGGTGATCGCGAGCCTGATCTTCAGACTGAACGCACTTTGCGCGACTTTCTCAGTAGTAGCCGCAAGCTGCGACGATCTTGATTCAGGATAGCCATCAATATGCCGCGCGCGTGGTCGAGTCGTTCGAGACCGCCACATGTTCGCTAAGTCACTAACTGTGCCCCGATAATACGGTACCGCGACCTGCACGGATTCGCTGGTAAATGCTGCGCTGGGCCCGGACGTGTTGACCGATGGTTCGCACATGCCGCTCCTCTTCGTGTGATAAGGGGCCTTCTTCCAATGCGGCCAGAGCTTCTGTCAATTCCGTAGCGTNNCGCCCACGCAAAGGTAAATGACCCGCGGGCATGCGCGCTGCATCCAGCAGCTGTCCCCAGCGAGTCGCCGTGTAAGCGACAATTCCCGGACGACGCTCCTTCGGGAGTACGGGAAACACATCCTGTTCGGCGCCCGGGTGCGCAGCGCTGTACCGAATGTGAAAAATGTCGTAAAGTGCGGATGATTCATGTTCTAGAAATGCCGCCCTTCTATGCGCAGAAATGGCGAGATTCCGAACCAGGCCCTGTTCCTTGAGTCTTGTCGCGCTTTCAACGATGGCCGCCGGCGGGGGCGAATTGTGAAGGCCCAGGAGCAAGACATCCGCGTAATCCAGGCCCAAACTGCGAAGGCCTCTCTTGAATGTTTGCTCGAGAAGCCAGCCCCAACGCGAGTAACTTTGAAGCGCGAGCACGACTTGGTCGCGGCGGCCACTGGACACCAATGTGCGAATCGCCGACGACATGCCGCGACCCCGCAGTGAGCCGTGGTACCAATAGTTGACGCCACGTTCGAGGGCATCAAGTAACGGCTTTTCGTCGATACCATAGCCGCCGGCGACCCCAAGTGGGCCCACCTGGAGCCCGCTGGAGCCTAGTGTTACGCGAAAAGGAAACGGCGGCACGCAACGAGCCTAGCGCAGATTCAGTCTACCAACACGAGTTATCAGAATGCAGTTATCTGGGCCGGTCCCAGACAACCAACACAATTAGTCCCTCAAATAATGGCACGTGTACCCGTTCGGATGCTTTTCGAGATAGTCTTGGTGGTACTCTTCTGCGCGAGTAAACGGACCTGCCTCGTCGATTACCGTCACGATGGGAGCCTTCCAGCGACCACTCTTTTGGACGCGTTCAATGACTTGTTGCGCTACGCGCCTCTGCTCGGCATTAGCGACGAAAATGGCCGAACGGTATTGCGTCCCGATATCATTGTGCTGTCGGTTCTTTGTCGTTGGATCATGCATGCGAAAGAAGTATTTTTCGAGCAAATCGCTGTACGACAACTTCGAGGGATCGAATACGATGCGTACGGCTTCGGCATGTCCCGTGTCACCACGGGATACCTCTTCGTAGTTGGGGTTGCTGGTAGTGCCACCCGCATATCCGACTTCTGTCTGAAGTACGCCCGGGATCTTACGCAATATTTCCTGCATTCCCCAGAAACATCCGCCCGCCAAGACCGCCGTATCCAGCGTGGCGGAGCAACCTGCCTTTTCTCCCGGCGCGGGAGATGTGCAGCTGTTGCTGGCGTTCGGGGCGGGCGGTGGGGCCTGCGCGCTCAATCCAAACGCAGGAAGATATTCCGCGTAGCCCTCTTCGCTCAACTTTTCGACAGGCACGAATCGCAGTGCGGCCGAATTGATGCAATAGCGGAGGCCCGTTGGCGCCGGCCCGTCGTCGAATACATGTCCCAAGTGGGATTGCCCCGCATGAGACACGACTTCCGTGCGTGACATGCCCAGGGTGTTGTCCGATTGGGATTGTACACGTGTTGGCTCAATGGGCTTGGTAAAGCTGGGCCAGCCCGTGCCGGAATCGAATTTGTCTCGCGAACTGAACAGCGGCTCGCCTGTGGCTACATCGACATAAATCCCATCCTTGTGGTTGTCGAAATAAGCATTGGAAAACGGTGGTTCCGTAGCAGCTTGCTGCGTAACTGCGTACTGTATCGGGGAAAGGCGCTTCTTGAGTTCGGATTCGCTGGGCTTAGTATAACTGCGTTCCTTGGTCATGGTAGATGGACCTGTTTTTGCTGCAATCTTGGGTGAATTGACTGGGCCCGGTTGAGTCTTGGTGGGCGGATCCGAGACTTCGGAATTTCGCATCGAAGCTGGGTCGTGCAATGCAGAATTGGCGATCGGGTTGATGTTGTCCGCACTCTTGTTATTAACACAGGCAGCTGCGGCCATCAGCAACACTGACACGATCAGAATCCAGCGTCGTCGATGTCGGCGAGAGTTAGGGGGTGAGTGGTTCGGACGCATTGACGTAGTCGACATGTTGGACACCTCCAGGGTTCCGTCACGTTAAGTCCGGCCCCTGGGGACTGGCCCCCAGGGGTTATTCTCGGCATATCTTCGTTGCTTGCTTGGAATCCGGGTTTCTTCTTTCTCATATGCCGGCGTTGTTACGATGTTACTCGGGGTCGTCAAATATACGGTGGCGTACCGGCCACGTACGGGAGCCGAGGCTCCGAGAAGTTATGGGAAGCAGCACGGACGCTTTGCAGTTCGGATCCGCGCGCGCCCTTGTCATCGCGTCTTGAACGAAGGTCTGTTCGAACCGGCACGGTGTTGCCAAACGCGCCAACGTGCGCTGACCCGAAACCGACCGGTCTCGTGTCGCGAATAATCGACAGACCTATTGCTCAGGCGACCGGCATTCTCATTCCGCTTCGGTTTGCTCGACACAGAGTTCGGATTAAAGGTGTAGGTGGCCGTTCAGATTCGCACATCATGCGCGGCGTGCTCTCTCAATTTGCTCGGTGCACATTTAGCGAGCGGTATTCCGTCTCGGCAAAGCCCACGCTAAAACCCTTGACAGATGGGCTAAACCGTGTCGGATTACGCGTCTGGCTCCAGCCGAATGCGCCCGTAGCTCAGTTGGATAGAGCAGTGGGTTTCTAACCCACTGGTCGCAGGTTCGAGTCCTGCCGGGCGTGCTAGATTCTTCCTGGGTTGTGCGGCTGACTGAAAAGAATCGTAGAACTTATCTACGTTACTTGTCAGCTGTGGGAGCGAATCCACGGGAATCGTCAGCATGGCGTTGGTGTCCAAGTAACGCTGATAAGCGGCAAGATTTGAATGTCCGGAGAGCTTGTGCGCCTCCTGCGCGTTCATGCCGGTGCCGGCGACAGCTTGCACGAAGGCCCGCCGCCACGAATGAAAGTCCACGGGACGAGTCGCTTCGGTTTCTTCTAGGAGCTCCGTCTCCCGTTCTGTCATCTCCCGAACTTTCTTCCATTTATACAGGGTCAGCGGCCGCTTGTTTTTGCGTTCGACCTTGTAAGATTCGATCGCTTCGATTCCGAACGCCCGCTTTAGGTCGCGTCGCAGGGCTTCGGCATGGCTGACCTCGGTCTTGCTACCTACTCCGGCGTGCTTGCCACGGAGCGCCGGGAACACGAGTCCCGACGTATGTCTACCCGTCGCGTGCCACCATGCCTTTAGAATCGGGCGTAGCAGCTCCGGGACCTCCATGTATTGCTTCTTCTTCGTCTTGGTTCGCAGTGCCGTGCCCTTGGTGAAGTCCGGCACGTCGAAATGGGTCCACTCCAATTGATGCAAATCATTGGTACGCAAGCCCCCAAAAATGCGGGCTAGAACGCTCATAATCTTACGTTCAAAAAGTGCATGTTGTCGGTGCTTTTCCGGGTGCTCCCAGGCTAAGTAGACGAACAATTCCGCATCAGTCAAAACAGCCCGCGCTCTGCGGTCGATAGGGATCTTCGGAACCTTGACCCGTGCCGCGGGGCTCGTTTGAATCATGTCTTCTTCGATGGCCACGTCGAAACGGCTGCAAAGGATGCCGCGCAAGTTTCGCAGCGTGGACTGGCTCTTACCTTGCTCTCTGGCGTTCTCGTAGATGGCCGCAATATGGGAGGCCTTAATCCGATCTACGGATAGCGGCCCAATCTCGGGCAGGATCCAGAGTCGCTCTCGACAATCCTCGCCATCGGCGTCGACAACATTTTCAGCCCGCCGCCTGTTGCCGACACGGGTGGCAAGTTCGGCGTACGTCTCGGGAGCTTTGGCAACCTGATTTAGGTCGATGTCCTCGGGTTGAGCGAGAAGCTTGGCCATCTTGCGACGAGCTACCGCCTTGCTTTCGGTATGCAGGTTGACCCACTTGCGGACCTTCTCGCCGGCCTCGGCCACGGTCAGCACGGCGTACCAAGTCCCGCTTCGGAACTGAAGTGAACCAGTCCGCTTACGACCACCCTTGTTTGTCTGCTTTGAGTTGCTATGTTCTTGCATGTCGATCACTTCCCCTGATTGACCGGGCCCGGGCTGTTTCCGCAGCGTCGGGCCGATTAGTTTTAGGGCTCCGCCACAATGCGTTCGTAGAATTCAGGCCCAAGTTTTTCAGCCTGTTCGGTGCCCCACTCCGAGGTTTCACCGAGCGCGGCACATAGATCGTTCAAGTTGTAGAGGAGCTTCCCGTCGGGCTTCTCCATGACGCGGACCGCGTGACCGCACATCATGACGGTTCTTTCGGCCATTACGCCACCTTGTCCTGTTGTGGCTCGACTCCCAGTTGCTTCGCGTATTGCCGGAGCGCACGCCGCAAGATGTCGCTGTAACTCAATCGCTCGAACTTCGACACGGCCTCAAGCAACCGGTTGTCGTCATCGTCAAACCGCACAGCCTTGGGCGTGCCGTCTTGCTTTTTGATTCTCATGAGAACCTCTAGAACTGAACATGGCTCCATTTGTTGTGATGGGCAATGCCTTGTTCATACATTGTATAAATTAAGTATGTCCATGTAGGTTAAGCCCTCGGGCCGCTAATGATATCATTGGAACAAGCTGCAAACGCACAACACGTGTTCCAATGCTCATGCATTGAAAGCGGCTGAAAACGGCGAGAATACATGCCGTGATTTGGTGCAAACGTAGACTGTTTTTCTACGGTTTCGCTTGTCTCGTTTGAAACTTTTCCGCGCTCCGTTTCCTGTGCAACATCGTCGGCATGACAACACCGGTTTCACACCGGCATCGACGGAACTGCGCAGAGCTCGCGCAAGGACCCGTCGAATGCCTCGACTGCCAACAATCAACGGACGAACCACGCAACGGTCTTTGCGTTGCCTGCTACTGGCGCAGCCGCCGCGCTACCGTGGCGAGGGCCAAGCCGCTGGAACGACTTGCGGTGCCTTGCCGGTGCTGCGGGGCTCCTACGAGTCAGGCTAAGCGGGGAGCGTGCCCGCCGTGTTACCTGGCGGCGTGGCGTGCGGGGATTCCACTGGTCGAGAGGCGCTCAGCGCGGCAGTTGGCGTTGCCACTAGATTGGGATGGCTTCGAGCGGCGACGAGCAGGTTAGCGTTGCACGTAAAGGCGCCCATCCGCGATGTTGCCGTCCGCATAAGGCGCGGCAACGAGCAGGTCATGTTTCGAGGTCGTCCTTATCGCCGTCATTCTCCTTCGACAAGAGCGTTTGAAATCGGGTGTCGCCCCTTAGTGCGGATATGAGGCGACGGATGTCTTTGT
>PMCK01000495.1:0-7089 GCA_003154095.1 Myxococcales bacterium
CTCGAGGAGAGCCTGTCGCTCTTTCGCCGCCTACGCTCTAGCGAAGGCCCGTTTGCTCGGCTCGTAGGTCGCTCGTCTGCAATGGAAGACGTCCGACGTCTCATCGCAAAGGTTGCTCCGGCAACGACGTCAGTCCTTTTTGCTGGTGAAACGGGCACAGGTAAGAGTGCAGCGGCAGTTCTCGTTCACGAACTGAGCCCGCGCGCGGCAGGCCCCTTCATTGAGGTCAATTGTGGCGCAATTCCGGAGAACCTACTCGAAAGCGAGCTGTTTGGGCATGAACGTGGAGCGTTTACCGGTGCTATTCAACGACGACTGGGCGTGTTCGAACGCGCCCGCGGGGGAACGGTGTTTCTGGATGAAGTCGCGGAACTCGGGCCTTCAGCGCAAACGCGGCTCCTTCGTGTACTGCAAACCCATCGGTTCGAACGCGTCGGCGGTAGTGAAACCCTAACGACCGACGTAAGAATCATTGCGGCAACCAACAAGGACCTGGCCACCGCCGTTACGGACGGCTCATTTCGTGCCGATTTGTATTATCGGTTGTGCGTTTTTCCCATCGTCATGCCACCGCTGCGCGAGCGCGGGAAGGCCGATCTCATGCTTTTGGCCGATAGTTTCGTTGACCGCCACGGACGCGGCATGGGCAAATCCATATTTCGAATCGATACTCCGGCAATCGATATGATCACGGCCTATCACTGGCCCGGAAACGTGCGAGAGCTTGAAAATGTCCTCGAAAGGGCCGTGGTACTGGCTGAAGGCGAGGTCATCCATGGCCATCACCTACCGCCATCCCTGCAGATGAATCGCTACGCGAGCCAACCTGAAAATCTCGACTTTGGAACGCGTGTGGCTGATTTCGAAATCGAGCTCATTACCGAGGCATTGAAAGACGCCAATGGCAACCAGACCAAGGCAGCCGAGCGCCTGGGACTCACCAAGCGAATAATTCAGTATAAGATTCGAAACTACAGCATCCCTTGGGACCGATTTGTACCGAAGGGATGAGCCCTCGTTGATCTTGCGGCTGCGATACAAAAACGAATCGACCTTGAACCGAGCGATACGAAATGGTTCCGTTGCGCGTTTCGATTCGATGTCCCACTCTTTGCCATCTGGAAATGTCGGGGCTTTCTCACGAGTAATGAGGGCGTGGCCCGTGATGTGCACTCTGTCCTCAATGTCGTTCCGTCCTGAGAACACAATCGAGGCAATCGCATGGACCTTACCGCTCACCCCTGTTTCGACAATGCAGCAAGGCTGAAGTATGCGCGTGTCCACTTGCCTGTCGCTCCCAAGTGCAACGTGCAGTGCAATTTCTGCGACCGCCGATTCGACTGCGCAAACGAAAGCCGTCCCGGCGTTACCAGCGCGCTACTCAATCCCGAGCAGGCCGCCCGATACGTGGATGACGTCGTACGCAGGGACCCCTCGATCCGAGTAGTGGGAATTGCAGGGCCCGGAGACCCCCTCGCACAGGCCCCGACAACGCTGCAAACCCTGCGTTTCGTCCGCGAACGATACCCGGAAATGCTGCTGTGTGTGGCCACCAATGGCCTCGCTTTGCCGGACAATGCCGAGGCCTTGGCGGACTTGCAGGTCAGCCATGTTACAGTAACTGTGTGTGCCGTAGATCCAGAAATCGGCGGCAAAATCTACAAGTGGGTGAAGGATGGAAAGGAGGTTCTCAGGGGAAGCGAAGCGGGTGAGCGCATCCTGCAGGCCCAAAGAGCCGGCATTGCCGCTTTGGTAAAATCGGGAGTGATGGTCAAAATAAATTCGATCTTGGTGCCCGGCATCAATGACCATCACGTTGAAGAAGTAGCGCGTGAAATGGCCTCGCTCGGCGCAGCCCGTTTCAACTGTTTGCCCATGCGCCCCGTGCCGACGACACCGTTTGGAAACCTGCAAGAGCCATCCAAAGGCACTGTTCATAAAATTCGCGCACTTTGTGGCCAATATCTGCCCCAAATGGAGCATTGCTCACGCTGCCGCGCCGACGCGGTTGGGCGCATTGGTCATGTGCCTTCCGAGGAGCAACTCGTACTTGTGCGCAAACATGCGGCAACAGTCGTCAGTGAGCGACCGTATGTTGCTGCAACCTCGGAGGAAGGTTTGCTCGTCAATCAGCATCTGGGAGAGGCGAAATATCTCTGGATCTTTGGCCGTCGTGGCGACGGATTCATTCTCATCGATAAGCGTCAGGCACCCTCGGAAGGTTCTGGGGCAACTCGCTGGAATGAACTGGCGCAACTGCTCTCCGACTGCCAGGCGCTACTGGTAAGCGCGGCAGGCGCAAGCCCCAGGCGTCTCTTGGATGCCGCGGGCATTGCAACCCATCAAACAGATGGACTCATCGAAGAGGCCCTCGATGCCATATACCAGAAGCGCGCACTGCCTAAAGCGCGAAACAACGATTTTCGCTGCGGCAAAGGCGCAACATGTGGCGGAAATGGCCTCGGCTGTGGTTGATCTTATGCCGTGGGCCCACTTGGACAAGATGCGCGGGCCCGTTCCCTGTATCCGCTTGATGCTGGCTGGTTCGAACTACGCGAGGTCGTCTAGATGAAAACGCCATGGTTGGTCGACACTACGCTACGTGATGGAGAACAGGCCGCCGGGGTCGCCTTTTCGACGGATCAGGCGTTTCGAATAGCGGAAAAACTGGCGTCCATCGGCATCCCCGAACTCGAAATCGGAACCCCTGCCATGGGCAACACCGAAATTGAAAAAATGCGCCGCATTGTAGGAGCGGACTTCGGTTGCCGCACGACGGCATGGTGCCGCGCTCGCGAAGGCGACATTGAAGCCGCCCTACGCGCGGGAGTCACTGCGGTGCACATTTCATTTCCCGTGTCGAACATTCATCTCAAGGCACTGCAGAAAAGTCGAGGCTGGGTTCTGGACCGAGCATTGCAGTTGATCCATCTCTCTAGGCAACGTTTTGCCTATGTATCCGTTGGCGCTCAGGATGCCGCGCGCACGGATATCGAATGGCTCAATCGGTTTGGGGCTCACGTGGCAGGATGTGGCGCCCATCGGTTGAGAATTGCCGATACCGTTGGGATCTGGGACCCTATTGAATGCCATGACACCGTACGTTCACTGCGCTCCGCTCTGCCTAACATTGAACTCGGCGTACACACGCACAATGACCTAGGCATGGCCAGTGCCAACGCCATCGCGGCCCTGCGTGCGGGCGCAGATTCGGTTGACGTAACGGTCAACGGCCTTGGCGAACGCGCCGGAAATGCCGCACTCGAAGAGGTTGTAATGGCACTGGAAGTAGCACGCGGCATGCGTTCCAATGCAGTTCTAGAAGAGCTCGTCGCGCTCAGTCAATTGGTCGCTGAAAGTTCTGGGCGTGAAATTCATCGACAAAAGCCGATCGTAGGCGACGGCGCGTTCGCGCATGAATCGGGGATTCACGTACACGCAATGATACGCGACCGACGAACATATGAGCCCTTTGGACCCGAATTAGTCGGTCGAAGGCGCCCGGACTTCGTGGTGGGAAAACATAGCGGCTCATCAGCAGTGCAAAGCATTCTCAATGGCCAGGGGCTGGCGGTTGATTCGGCCCGGCTGACCGAGATTCTTTCGCACATTCGGCGTCGCGCGGAGGAGTTTGCGGGTTCAATTACGGTACAAGATCTGGTCACGCTCGCCACGTCGCGATAGAATGCTCGAGCCTTGACCAGCGTGCTGAGCCTCTGTGAGCTGCCACCGTGGGTACTTGTTTCGCGCGATTTCAATGATGATCCGCGTCCACTGACCATTCAAGGTGCACAGCAGACAGATCGATTTTTGTTTGAACGCCTCAATGCCATCGACGATCAACAGATGCGGGCACAATTCTTTGACGACTACATGTCCGTCAAGTTCTACTTGCATCAATGGAACGAGGAAACCAACGGTGCGCGACGGTCACTTAAGAATAGTTACGTTAGGTTTTTGCGCGGCTGGGGCGTCGATTCGAACATGCTCGAGGGAGCAGTTCTCAAGGGCTGGGTTGAAAGCCGCTTTGGGATCATGCCCAATTATCACAAGCAGCCCATCAGTGAAACCAACGAAAACGACTATACCCCTTACGATATCGATAAAATGCGCGGCCACAGCCGCACCAATAGCATCAACGAGCAATTCGATCTATTGTACCGGTACACTCAATATGAGTTGGCCCGATGTGATCCGAATCGCCGCTGGTTGACGCTTTATCGAGGTACCTACGACACCCAAGAGCACACAGTAACCGAGCGCGTCACGAAACATGTGTATTACGTAAAGCTCAATAACTTGTGCTCGTTTACGTCGGAGCCTGAGCGGGCCTGGGAATTTGGGACTACCGTGTGGTCGGTCCAAGTGCCTATTTGCAAGGTATTTTTTTACGGTGATCTGTTACCGCGCAGCATCTTGAAGGGCGAAAACGAACACCTCGTCATCGGGGGGGAATACCGAGTGTCCGAGGTGCGCGACTGAACCGCGGGCTATCGGGGGTTGCCACTTGGTAGCTATTGGCCAGCTCGATTTAACATTCCGGAAATCTTGCTCCACGCGGATGTACACATCCCGAATCGCAAGACAGAACAATTCCGTGCCGCGACTCTCCGCAGAGTACAGGATTGTATCGGAATGCCTCGGCTGAACGATTGCCGGAACATTTCAACACCACAAATCTGGTGAGATATGCATGAAGGGCGACGCTGGCATTGTTGTTGCTCAGTGTTGGTATTGAACTGAATTGATTTCAGAAACAATCGGAAATTCCGCTTGGATTTACCAGCAACATCAACCCAAGGAATCGAACCATGAGACAGATTGCAATCTACGGTAAGGGCGGCATTGGAAAGTCAACGACCTGCCAAAACACCGTGGCCGGCCTTGCCGCAATGGGCAAAAAAATCATGATCGTCGGCTGCGACCCCAAGGCAGATGCCACCCGCCTCATGTTGCACGCTAAGGCCCAGACAACCGTCATGGACCTTATTCGAGAGCGTGGAACTGTCGATGACCTAGAACTGAGCGAAGTCCTAAAGGTTGGATACGGCGGCGTCAAGTGCGTCGAATCCGGTGGTCCCGAACCGGGAGTTGGCTGTGCCGGCCGTGGCGTCATCACCGCCATCAACTTCCTAGAAGCCGAGGGCGCCTATACGCCAGACTTGGATTTCGTGTTCTACGACGTTCTAGGCGACGTCGTATGCGGTGGTTTTGCGATGCCCATCCGTGAGAATAAAGCCCAGGAAATTTATATTGTCTGCTCGGGCGAAATGATGGCCATGTATGCAGCCAACAACATCTCGAAGGGCATTCTCAAGTACGCGATAAACGGCAAAGTCCGACTTGGCGGGCTGATATGCAATTCGCGCAATACGGACAAGGAAGCCGAGCTCATCGAAGCGCTTGCCGCAAAACTAGGAACCCAAATGATTCATTTCGTGCCTCGCGAAAATCAAGTGCAGCGCGCCGAACTGCGACGCATGACCGTCATTGAATACTCCCCGGAGCATGCGCAAGCAGAGGAGTACCGCACGCTTGCACGCAAGATTGCAGAAAATACGATGTTCGTCGTGCCGAAACCCTTGCAAATGGAAGAACTCGAAGATCTCCTCATGGAATTTGGAATCATTCCCGACGATGATCCAAACGTCGTCGGCGTGGTCGAAGCGGCGCCGCTGGCCGCCACCGCGTGAATGTGTAACCGGGACTCCTTCAGCACCGGATAGACCTATCTCAACAAGATCAACACGCTCCGCGCCTCAAGTACACGATATTAGATCGGAAGGTTACGATGACCCAATCAACACCCGTGAAAAAGGTCGAAGGCATCACTCGCGAATCAACCCAAGCGATGATCGACCGAACCCTGGAGGCTTACCCCACGAAGGGAAAGTCAAAGCGGGCTCCTCACCTGGCGCCCAACGACCCTGAATCGGGCAGCGCGTGCGTGAAATCCAACCGCAAGACAGTCCCCGGAGTCATGAGCGCTCGCGGTTGCGCGTATGCTGGAGCCAAAGGCGTTGTCTGGGGCCCAATACGCGACATGGTCCACGTATCGCATGGCCCCGTAGGTTGTGGATGGTATTCCTGGGGAACGCGCCGAAACCTGATGTCGGGCGTCAACGGCGTCTCCAACTTCGCCATGCAGATGACCTCTGACTTTCAGGAGAAAGACATCGTCTATGGCGGCGACAAGAAGCTCGCGACCTTACTGCGAGAGGTCAAGGAACTTTTCCCTCTCGCAAAAGGGATTTCCGTGCTGTCGGAGTGCCCGGTGGGCCTCATCGGTGATGACATAAATTCAGTCGCGAAGAACATGACGGCTGAACTCGATTTGCCCATAATTCCCTGCAACTGCGAGGGCTTTCGCGGCGTGTCGCAGTCACTCGGGCACCACATCTCGAACGACACGATTCGAGACTATATTATCGAAACGCGTGAGTTTGCAGAAGAGGCCACTCCCTATGATATCGCACTCATTGGGGACTACAATATAGGTGGCGATGTATGGTCAGTCAAACCACTACTGGAGGAATGCGGCCTCAACGTCAAGGCTACATGGACCGGTGACGGCGAAGTAGAGCGCATCGCGGCAACGCATAAGGTGAAGCTGAATATCATCCATTGCTACCGCTCCATGAATTACATGGCCAAGGTTATGGAGGAAAAGTACGGAATACCCTGGCTTGAGTTGAATTTTTTCGGACCGACCAAGATCCGGCAAAGCTTACTTAAGTTAGCTGAGCATTTCGGCAGTCCTATCAAGGAAAACGTCGAAAAAGTCATTGCCAAGTACGACCCACTGATGAAGGCCGTCATTGAAGAGTTCCGTCCGCGCCTCGAAGGCAAAAAAGTCATGCTGTACGTAGGCGGCCTGCGCCCCCGACATACGGTCAGCGCATACGAAGACCTCGGCATGGTCGTAGTGGGTTCCGGTTACGAATTCGCTCACAACGATGACTATGAGCGAACGGCACCAGAAATGCCCGATGCGACGGTCATTTACGATGACGCAAGCGAATACGAATTAGAGAAATTCGTCGAGGAATTGAAGCCTGACCTGGTGGGCAGCGGCATCAAGGAAAAGTA
>PMCK01000495.1:7133-7295 GCA_003154095.1 Myxococcales bacterium
TAGACAGGGCGATTGGCAATTATGAGCTGACCCGCCTACCACTTCGCACAATTGCAGGTCGATCAAGAGATTTCTACGTCGTGGGTCAGATTGGACCTCGGCTAAGGAGAGAGTTATGTCGAACGAATTGGGTTTAGCCATAAAGAAAGTTACCAGCATAAC
>PMCK01000205.1 GCA_003154095.1 Myxococcales bacterium
ATTCATGCTTGAAAAGGACTGCGGGCCTGCGGGCCGCACCTAGTTGTAATCCCAATCGCCGCTTTGTGTATTCTGCATACCTTGTCGCGCACTTTTCCTGCCACGGGGCATGATTTTTCGATGGTTCGCGGCTTGCCCGTGGCATGAAAACTGCGCGTGGGGTGGGTATGCAAATTCCACAAAGCTCCTGGTTCTTCAACCATTCCTCGGCGTCATCGATTTTGGAACATTCACTTGGCGTTGTTGAGTTGGCTCGGCCGCTTGTCGAGAGTATCCAGCGCAAGGACCGCGATCTTGCCTCTTGGTTCTTCAACCACTCCTCGGCGTCGCAGTTGCGGCGGGCTGTTAGTAGCATCGCGCTAAACTGCGCGGAGGGGTTTGGGGTCGCTCGCGGGAATGCTCGGCTTCGGTGACGCCGAGGAATGGTCGAAGGACCATTTGAGACGGCGCTGGGTTCTTTGCATGAAGCTCGCACGGGCATTCGTGTCGCCGTGGCTTGGGGCTATGTTTGCCGCGAATCCGCCTGCGTTGTTCTGGAGTCCTTGGATTGTCTTGGCGGTAGAATCTATGGGTTGACTCGGCGGTAGGGGCTTTTCGAAGCCGATGCTGAATTGCGCGTGACCACTCCTAGTGCGCCTAACGATGGAGCCGCGAGTCAGGGCTGGAATTGTCAATTCAATTTTGGCGTACTTCAATAGACAGCATGGCAGGCCTTCGTCCAACCGCGATATGGGTGGGCAGCTCGTCAGTTCTGAAGTTCGGGTTGGATCGGATTTGTGCCCCAACCGTCGAATTCGCAGTCGTGGTGGTACCCCAAACGGCACATTTCCTCAGTCCATTCTACAGTTGATGTCTCGTCAATTGGGAACGGAACGGTCCATCCGGTAATGCAATAGAGGGAACTACCATCAGCCGAGCGACGGCATTCTGCCGAATATCCCTTGGCCTTGAGATCCCGAGCAAGGTCTTCTCCGTTCGACGACGATGCGGCGTAGAAGAAGTACTCCAGGCGCAAGTTCGCTTTCGGCCGCATTCCAGCGTTTTGGAGTTGTGCAACGGTCTGCGGGGCCATGGCAGTCTGACTAGCAAGATTCCGCTCAAAGCTATCGCGATCAATGAGGCGCGATTGCTTGCCCTTTCGAAATGGCCACATATGTCCTAGCGTAGCAAATTGACATTCCGTAGTAAATAACTGCAAGGGGCGGCTAGGTATCCACTGCAATGACGGGCTAGGCTGCTGCACGAGGCAAGTGAACACGGAGTTTCCGACAGCTCATTTCGGGTCGGAATAGATCGTGTCCTCGGGAATGTCCGTAGGACTCTCGAAGTCTAGGCGATATCCGTCAGGATCAGTGAACGATGTGACCCATAGATTGTTGCCAACAAACGGCCTTGCCGGATCGAGCCCTCGTGCTCTTGAATCATGGTACACGGCGATCGCATTCGAGCACATGAAGCAGATAGACACTCCCTGGCCCAGTGGGCCTGCAGCCCACCCGCCCGGTCGCCCATCCTTCCAGTACTCCTGAAGCATGACCGCGACCTGACCGAGTTCGAGCCAGCACCAGCGGATTCGGCCGTCAGACTCCCATTGTCGCGTGATCGTGAATCCGAGGCCATCCACATAGAATCTCAAGGAAGCCTCGATGTCCTTCACGTTGAAGAACGGAACCGCCATCCTGACATTGGGAGCGTCGGAGACTCGTACTTCCGTCGCGACGTCGAAGAGTGTCTTACTGTCGGTAGCCATTTTCTTACCTCCGTTCAGGCGGGTCACAGGCGCTCGTCCCGACAGCCAACGGCTGGCGCTTCACCAGCAGCCCGTCAGAGCTGCAAGGCGCCAACAGAATGCCACGACGAGCCGCCGGCGTAAAATGGAAGCAAAGCCACGACGGCGGCTGAGCATAACGCCCCAGAAATACAAAGCTGGTTGGTGCAAGCGCTTGTTGGCCAGCGCTTCGCTACCCCGCTAGAGCTTGCGCGACAACGCGCGGGTGAGCAGCTGCAACTTTGAGCAAAGCCCTTGCAGGTCCTTCGGGACTGCGTCTTCCCTGCTCCCAGTTACGTAGCGTCGCAGCACTGACTCCAATCAACAGAGCAAATTCGGTCTGCGACTTGCCAAGTCGCTGACGTATCGCCTTGATATCATCGGGTGCGCATTCGAATGACCTGCTCGGCCGTTGTTTACCTTTACGAATGCGACCGGCCTGCTTGATGCTCTTAGTGAGCTTGGCGAATTCTTCGTCTTTCATTTGAACTGCTCCTCGACAAGCTGGCGCAGGATGCGCACTTGTGCTGGCGTAAGGTCCGACTGCTCGTTTTTTGGATACACGTACAACATGTAGAAGACTTCGTCAGGGGGATGCCAGTAGTAGATAATGCGGACGCCACCACGTTTGCCACGACCGGAACCTGCCCAGCGTAGCTTGCGCAATCCGCCAGCTCCCTTGATGACGACCCCTTGCTCAGGACGCAGAAGCAAAGCCAGTTGAAGTTTGCGATAGGATAGGATAGGTCATCCAGCTCCGCCGTGATCTGCGCGGTGAAAATCGGTGTCTCGACGAAGCGCACGGCTTACTATACGCCATTGACGTATAGATGACAAGTCCTGCCGAGCTAGTGCCGTAGGAGGAATCCGCACCGCTCATTGTACTTTTGGTTAGTCCATTCGTGGCGATACGCGGTCCAGGTCGCAATTTCTGCATCAATGACCGGACGGTAGAGCGTGGCGATACGGGCATCGCGGCGCCCTTCCGGTAGGAACAGGGGCGGCGGATCGATTCGGTGAACGCATCGCACGTGTCGCACGTTGGGATCGATATCTGCAACTGTCCCAACGAAGTGCGTGAGTACCCCCGTGCGTCGCGCCACCACATACCCCGCGAGGTAGGCTCCAGAAACGCCTAGTGCAATCCAACCTGCAACTCGCCACGTTCCCATGTCCCCCCCTCTAGCGCGGTTGTAGTGAATAGGCTAACCATAGCCACGTTGAGTACCTTCCAAGCGGCTGTGATCGCAATTCTGAACAAAATTCCCGCTGCGTGTGGACATCCACTGTGGTTACTTGCGCACGAACCGCTACGACGTGAAGTTGGCTTCGGCAACGGCGTGCACAACGTAGGCTGGCATTGTTTCCTTGTCTGGCCAACGGCTGGCGCTTCAGAAGTGGCCCAAACCAAATCAGAAACGCGCATCATGATGCCATAGCAGCCCGCAGGCGTACAATGGAAGCGGAGCCACGACTGCGGGCAGGCATAACGCAGCAGAAAGCAAAGGCCATCTTCTGCAAGCGCTTGTTGGGCAGCTCCGTTCGTGGAACGCTTTCAACGATTGCTTGAGGTGAACTGATGTTAGCATTTGGGGTAACCATCCGAGGAGCCTGCGTGTGCTTGGGTATGTTCGGCCTGATAGGCTGTCGTGCCGCGCCGCCCATGGCACAAGTCGGAAGCGCGCCTAGCGCAAATCCCGCACAATCAATTGTGGAACTTCGTCGAGAATTGGAGAAGATCCTCGCGGATACGCACACACCAGGAATGTCTGTTGCGATAGTGCGGCGCGATGGTGCCGAGTGGGTCACTGGACTGGGTAAGTCCAACGTCGCTGTGAACCAGGCGGCGACGGAACAAACTCTGTTTCGTATCGGCTCGGTGTCGAAGGGATTTGTTGCACTCTCTGTCCTCAAGTTGGTCAATGAGGGAAGGCTTTCGCTTCTGGATCCAGTCCGGAAAGTCGCATCCGAAATTTGGTTCGAGAATCAATGGGAACATACCAATCCGGTACTAGTCGTTGACCTGCTAGAGCACACGACGGGTTGGGATGAAATGCACCCTCGTGAGTTTGCCAAGGATGCCAAAGGGATGACCGTGCGCCAGGGGCTCGATTATAACCCTCGGTCACGCGTTTCCCGGTGGAGACCTGGGACTCGCATGGCCTATTGCAATACGGGGCCCGCGGTAGCTGCCTATATCGTGGAGAAGGTCACCGGCAAGCGCTTCGAGGACTATGTTAGGCAGAACCTGTTTCTGCCCATAGGCATGAGGACAGCGACCTACTTCGAACGACCTTCACAGGAATTGACAACGCTCTACAAGTTAGACGGCAAGACGCCCTATCCTTACGGGAATCTCATATATCGTCCCTCTGGTGCCATCAATGCCTCAGCCAAAGATATGGCTGCATACGTGCAGTTGTATCTGAATCGCGGAAGCATTCAGGGGACCGAGATCATGCCGGCATCCTCCATTGAACGCATGGAGTCACCGACACGTACTTGGGCGGCACAGGAGGGTTTGACAGTCGGATATGGCTTGTGTATGGGCACGGGCATTCTGGAGGGATTCGTACACCACGGTCATGACGGAGCTGTTCCAGGAGGACTCAGCGAAATGGACTACATGCCCGACAATGGTGTAGGCTATTTCTACAGCATCAATTCTGATAGCGCTGAGGCTTTCACAAGGATTGGAGTGGCGATCCGAGCGTACGTCACACGAGGACTGACTCGACCCGCAGTGCCTGCAACTGGTTCCTTACCCGCCAATGCCGCCGACTATGCTGGGTGGTACGAGCCCGCAGCGTTGCCTATGAGGTTACAGGAATATTCGGAACTTCTACTAGGTCTGCGGCGCGTATACTTCGCCGATGAACGGCTACGTGTAACGACCTTGTTCCGCGGCAGCTATGCTTTCGCTCCGGTTGTCGGCACGCAATTCCGCGCGGTCGCAGTCGAGGGTCCCGTGGCAACAGCCGCGTTAGTCGCACCCAATTTGGACGGGCGTTTTATTCAACTTGGAGCGCTAGTGAAACGAATTCCATGCTGGCTAGCGCTCGGCCGCATCGGGCTAGCGGCCTGCCTGCTCATCACAGTGGTATCAACGCTCGTTTATGCGCCGTTTTGGATGTTGGCTGAACATCGCAAGATGCGAAGCAGCCCGATTGAACGCGCCGTACGGCTGTGGCCGTTCATCGCAGTTGTGAGCTTGCTCGCGGCCTTCACTATTTCTGAGGTCTGCACCAGAGACGCGGTCCCGCGTTTGGGCAATCTGACACCGTGGTCGTTTAGCTTGTTCGTGGCGACGTCGGTTTTTGGCTTCGCTGCGGTGCTTAGCGCGATCGTCCAGTGGCGCGCGCGAACGCAGCAAATCCGGAGTGGTGTTCGATGGTTCTCGATTGGTGTAACGGTCGTGCTTGTGGCGGTCGCGGTGTATCTGGCCAAGCACGGCGTCATTGGCATTCGCACTTGGTCGTGACGTGCTCTTGGCCAGTCGTGTCTGTCGCGGTCTGCCCAACGCTTTGCCGTTCAGCGGCGAGCCCGCCGCACGATCGGTTCGTTGATGTTACTCCGATTTCCCTGCGGCGGGATCGTCCGCTGCAACGGCTTGTTAGCCGGACTTACTCGCAGCGGGCGGCTCACACCCAGCCTTTCGCATGTCCCGATCATAGCGGGCGACCTCGCGAGCGGGTTTCCGCACGGTTGACACCACCTCTCCGACAAATTGACCGTCGTTCAGAATCCAGTTGAAGCAACGTAGGAGCATCCCCAAGGGATGAGGCTCAGTAGAAACCACTCGGTACTCAAAGGGCCCGATCGGATCGCTGCAAGCGAAGAAGTCTCCAGGTCCGATAGCCCCATCGAGAACCAGGACTACGAAATCACTCGTATGGACACCTGTGCGACGACTCTCGATGATGCGGAGGGTGGACATGTTCCGGCTAACTCTTAATTGACCACACCCAGCCTATCCTATCTCCCCTCGGCCTTGAACCTGCTTGTCAAAGCAAGGGCACGATTCTCGGCTGAATTGCGGCAAGGGACTTGATACGAAGATCCTCGTATCGTGATAAAAGTAGCGGGACGCTAGACCGAGTGGCGATGGCCTTTAGTCCGCTATGCGGGCTTCCCAATGGAATAATGGTAGCTCACGGTGGAACCAGTTCTGGGATTCTGCCCGCGGTCATCAGTCGCGTTTTCGGCAGGTCGTCTCCAGGGTGCCCGCCACGAGAAGCAAAGCATTCGCTCACACTCTGCCGTTGGCTTGGAACGCCCCGATAGCCACCCGTACCGCCTCTACCGCGGGCGGCAACTGACGCAAAACCAATTCCGCATCCAACCGCAGGATGCGGTAGCACAGCCGCCGCAGGTCCCGGTCACGCCGGGCATCAGCCACGCGCCGCCGAGAATGAACGCCGCCATCCACTTCCACGACAAGGCGAATAGACGGAGCCAGGAAATCTGCGATGTACTTGCCACCAATTGGCACCTGCCTGCGAAAGGGAATTCCAAGGCGATTTGCTCTAAGTTCTTGCCACAGCGCCGATTCCGAGCGGGTAGAATTGCACCGCATAGCGTATGCGCGCTCGGCTAGGAGCGCTTGCGTTTTTGAATGTTTGCGTGATTGAGCTGACATGGCACCTCCGGGGCCCGGCAAATCAGCTGGGCTTCGCGCCCCATTGCGAGCAGCGTGACAGGCGCGAGCCACGGCCATCGTTCCCTGTCTGCGCATGGCGCGATGGTTGCGCAGCCAAGCGGAGACCGGTTGATTTGCTGGGCAGGGATTGCCAGGGGCTCAATCACTAACAATCGATAGGCAGGTCACTCGATGCAGGCGCGAGTTACAAGGCGACGACACATGTCGCAACGTCAATCGAATCAAACTGTGTAGGCACCCCCACGCGGGCAAAGCCCGCGTTTGGCGGGGCCCTCGGGCGCGCAGCGAAGCGAGCACCCGAGACCGTCACTTGCCCGCAACACACTGGGGGCATCAAAGCAACAACGGCCAACACGAAGTCGGCTCGGGCGGCAACGGCGGCGCCATCTACCAAGACGGCGGATCTGCCACCAACGTCATCCTCTGCGGCGACACAATCACCGGCAACGCAGCGGGCACGGGCGCCTTCGGCGGCGGCGTATTCATGACAAGCAACGACTGGACAGGCACCATCACGATCCGTGACACGACGATCACCGGCAACACCGGAGGACATTGGACTCAGTTGCAACAGAGTAGCGGTACCAACCTTGGGAGCGCATTTGGGATCAATGCGCTGAATGCTACGGTCACGAATTCGACCTTGCAGCCGTGAATCGGGCGGCTTTCGCGAGAGCGAGGGTTCGCGTGAATTGACGCGAGTCTGGGCCGTGCAACGGTTGAGCAATCACCTGCAGCCCCAACAATACCATCTTATGGAACCTGGCGGGAAGGCAGCCTTGCGTAGTACAATTGATGTTCGCGAAAGCGAGCCACGAGCAAGTCAGGACCTACGCTACAGGATGCCAGGCTGTCAGGTGCATTGCTGAGTTGGACAGCTCCCTCGCAAGCCACTCTGGACTCTCCCGCGCTTCCTTGAGTCTTCGTGGCGAAGAACGCAGATATTTTCGCGCCAGCGACTGTCGACACGTTGGGTCGCAGATAATATCAATCGAACCGACGTCGACACCGATCGTGTTGGTCAGCAACGACGCAGAGTCAGCCGTTCGCAGTCAGATCCGGATGTGCGTGGGGTGGACGTTCGCAACTTGCGTGAGCACACGCGCTCAAGCCGTGCCAGAAGCCCGCACGTTTCGCAACCGAGCCAGGATAGGTCTTCCGAGGGATGGCCCGCCACAATTGGCGCGGAGAGCGAACTGATTGCGCCTTTCAAGTGAACCTTCTCGCCGGAGCGGTTCCTTATTGGATGATGAACATGGACAACAAAGGAGGCTCATCATGATTTGGGACAACTTCTTCACGGCTGGCGGCTACGGCATGTATCCGATCTCGGTCGACGGATTCTTTCTGTTGGCCGCGTCGTTGCTTTTGGCCTTACGGCCTGGACGGCGCCTTGTCCCGCTTGTGGTCAGCCTCGCCCTGCTGACCCTCGGCAGCGGCGTTCTCGGAACCCTTGTCGGAATCGTCACCACGCTCCACTACGCCGCCAGGACGCCAACCGGCCAAGTCCAAACCCTGATAATGGGCGCTGCCGAGGCGTCCCACTGCTTGGTGCTCGCGCTGCTCATTGTGATGGCAGCCCTGGGGCTCACATCGATTGCGGCATGGCGGGCCTCGCGCGCAGGCACAGCAGGGTAGTATTGTCTGGCGGAAGATCAGCAGTCGATGAGTGGTTTCACCTCCGACGAGATCCTCTACGAGCAGCTCGTGGGGGGCGACCTCAAGGCGCTGAATGTGCTCTACGGGCGCTACCAGCGTCACCTGTTCGGCTTCATCCTCGGGCAGCTCGGTGATCGTCAAGAGGCCGAGGACGTTCTGCACGACGCCTTTTTGGCGGTGCTGCGCGACAGGTGTGGCCGGCGCGCGCCGGCATGCTTTCGTGCTTGGATTTACCAGGTTGCGCGGAACCTTTGTCTCAATCGCGCGCGCTCGCGGCATAGGGCAACGCGCGCGATGGACGCGGTCGCGCATGTCGCGGTTTTCTCGACCGACGAGCCCGAGGGCGCGCTCCTCGCAGCACAGTCCAGCGAGGCGCTGCGTCGAGCGGTGGCGCGGCTACCGAGTCCGCTCGCTGAGCTCTTCCAGCTTCGCGCGGGCGGGCTATCTTACGAAGAATTGGCGCAGGTTCTTGATATCCCGGTCGGAACCGTGAAGTCGCGAATGCATGAACTGATGGGCCGCCTGCGCGCGGAGGTACAACCATGAGCTGCGAACGAATCCAGCTGGAGCTAGTAACCTATCACTTTGGCGTAATCGAGGATGGGATACGCCACGAGGTCGAGGGGCACTTGATGGGCTGCCCAGACTGTCTGCGGAGCTTTCTAGCTCTTAAGCGTGACATTGAGGTGGCCGAGTCAGGCCCTCGTCCCTCGCCAGCGGTGCTGGACCGCTTGCGTGTGTCTGCTGCGCGCGAGTTGGCTCTTCCCGAGCCCCGGAGCTGGTCGTGGTGGGAGCGTCCGTTCGCTTTCAGCTTCGCTGGGGTGGTGGTACTGCTCGCAATGGGCGCCGTGAGTGCCCTCGCCCGAGAACCCGGGAGTGCGCCGCACGGTTTCGTCGCCGCACCCATCGCGTCGAGCACCGCTCGCTGATTGCTGGTCTGTCCAACGGCGGTTGCTTCACTTGCGGCCCAGACAGACCCGCAAGTACGTTTCAGGGTACCAGAACAAGTGGCAGGAGTATAATTGATGCGCGCGAACGCGCGGTACTCCTGCCACTGACCACGAGTTTTCAGCAAGGAAAGCCGGCAAGTGCAAGCAAGAGTTAGCCAGCACGTGTCGACCTGCTAGACTGCCGGTATGCGGAACTACACGGCCGTGATTGAAAGGGATCCGACTACGGGCACGTACGTCGGTTACGTGCCGGGCTGGCCTGGTGCGCATTCGCAAGGCGCAACGGTCGAGGAGCTTCGCGACAATCTTCGCGAAGTCGTGGAGATGCTTCTAGAGGATGGTGAGCCCGAGTTGTCGGCGGAGTATGTCGGTACGGCGACTGTGCGAGTTGCGTAATGCCCACAGTCCCGCCACTGAAACCTCAGGAAGTCATTGCGATTCTACGTCGGCTGGGGTTCGCAGAAGTACGCCAGCGTGGATCGCATAAGCAATTCAGACACGCTGATGGGCGCGGAACAACGGTTCCTTTTCATTCGGGACGCGAAATCTCACCGACGCTTGTCCGCAAGATCGCTCAGGATATCGGCGTTGACGTCGTGGATTTCTTGTCGCAGCGCTGACACCGGTGTCGTTGGAAAAGCTATTGGGAGCACGCACAGTGCTGAGTTCAGTTGCAAGATGACGCAGCGTACAACCCCAGGTGGCCGCGGCGCTGGTGTCACTTTTCGAAGCGCCAATTGACTGCGTCACATTCGAACTCTTCGTCACGAAAGTGGAATAGAAAGTGCCGCATGTCCTCGTTAGGTTTGCGGCGAAGTTCTTGCCAATCGTCGGGGCAAACATCGAGAAGCAAATCTCCGTGAATCTCGTAGAATTCGCCCCATGCCGGGGCGACCCGACTAAAGCGACATTGACCGCGATACCATCCCTCGTCATTTACCGTTCCCATGCGATACCGCCACGCGCGGGTAAAAACGACGCGAACGCGTTGGTCTTCAAAGAATCCCTTGAACTGGAACGGGTTCGGCGAAAACGTAAGTACAAGCTCGCCGTCTACAATGGACACCTGAGGGTCTGGGGCGTTTGGTTCAGCGTTCCATCCTTTGTTCAGTCGCGTGAATGCGGTTGCCCGAGTTGACATGTTCAGCGTCCGCCCAACGGTTTCTGTTTCACCCGCGGCCCTGTCAGACCGACGAGCACGTATCAGGATGCCACAACCAGCGCCAGCCGTACAATCGATGCGAAGCCACGGCTGGCGCTGAGCATCAAGCCTGCAGCGAAAGTGGCCGCCGGGTGCAAACAGGAGTTATGCCCGGCCAAGTTTCCGTCTCTCGATGACAGCGAGAGCGAGTCGCACACAGCCGGATTGCTTTTCAGGGAGTTAGCATAGTTGTGGATTGCCGAGGCGGCACGCATAGGGCGCATGGCCGGTAATGGCGCGGCCCGTGAAATCTGGAGACCGGTTGCATGGGCGGGTGGGCGGCGACCTCTCGCCCGCGAAAGCCACACGATTGTCGGTAGTTGCAGCGCGCTCATTGCAGCGAGAATACTTCTGTGGTCAACTAATTGCGGAGGCCCTATGTCGTCAAGTTGGAGGGCAGTTCTTTGGGCGGTATCCATATCCTCGCTCGTCTCGATGTTGGAGGGTTGCAGCGGCAGTCCTTCTCCGATTTGTCAATCTAGTAATGAGAGCGGACTGGGCTCCGACGTTCAACCTTGCTCCACGGGTGGCGTGTCCAGCGGAGGTACAACCGCAGCCGAAACAACCGGCGGCACCGGACCTTCTGCGGGTGGAGTGACCAGTAACACAAGCGTGGGCGGTGCTGGCGCAACGAACGTCACCGGTGGGGCCGACACTGGCGGCTATTCGCCAACCGGCGGAATATCAGCGACCGCGGGAGCTGTCGGAACGGATACCGGGCACCAAGGTGGCGTTAGCAGCGGAGGGGCCGACACAGGTAATGCCGCAGGTATGAGCATGGGTGGTGCGAGTCTCTGCGGGCCTGGCTCTGCCGATTGTGACGGCAACTCCGCCAATGGTTGTGAGGTCAATCTGAACTCGGATCCGAGCAACTGCGGATCTTGCGGATATAGATGCACGATTAGGAACGGCACTCCATCTTGCTTGTCCGGCAAGTGTGGCATCCTCCGATGCACGCCTGGCTTTTCGGACTGCAATGACATCGCAAACGACGGCTGCGAAGTGAATGTGGGGACAATGGGTTGCCTGGCGGATTCGGTGTACACCCTAACTGTCAGTAACGAGGCATGCACCTCATTCTGCGCCACCATTGGCGGAACGCCCACGTTCACCTGCGAGGAAGGCAACCCGTTCATGGATGTGACTGTCGGCAAGCAAAGTGCTGGTAACTGGCGTGCGTCGCTCACGTGGCCGCTCGGGCTCACGGACTCGATTTCATTCCCCCTGTTGGAGGCCGCGCAAAGCTTCATTGGTGAGGTGTATCCAGATTCTACCGCCTCCTTTTGTGGCGGTAACACGTTTAGTTCAACGCACCTACGATTTTCCATCGACTGCACGGGGACAGGCACGGCATCGGTCTACGGTAGCAGTATGTGGGAGATGCCGAATGGGTGCCCGAATGACTGCAGGGTCAATCTTTCGGGCTCTGGCACGGTCTCATCGGGGGGCGCGACCAAAAGCGGCTGTGCAGACGTGCCCGATGGCGGATCCACCGGTGACGCAGGCACTCAGGAATTGCCCGCGTTGGGACCTAGCCCCATTTCGGGTGGCGAAATGCACACGTGTGCTGTGCTCCCTGACGGCACAGTCCACTGCTGGGGCGACAACACGTACGGCCAACTCGGTGTTGCGGGTATCACTCTAAGCACGCTGCCGGTGGCAGTAACCGGCCTCTCGCAAGTCCAAAATGTGTCGGCGAGTTCGTATGCTCACACGTGCGCGCTGATCAGTGATGGCACTGTCCAATGCTGGGGCGACAACTATTATGGAGAACTGGGTAACGGAACGACAGCCAACAGTGCGGCAGCGGTAAGCGTGGTGGGGCTGACACAAGCCATGGCCGTGTCGGCAGGGGCGGGATTCTCGTGCGTGGTTCTGCAGAATGGCAACGTGACATGCTGGGGCTATAACTACAAAGGTCAACTTGGAAATGGTGGAACAACGAGCAGCACAACGCCCGTAACCGTGCAGGGCATTTCAGGGGCAATTGGCATCGCCAGCGGGAATGCACACGCTTGCGCGGTCGTTGGAGACGGCTCAGTTCTGTGTTGGGGGGACAATTTCAACGGTCAACTCGGGAACGGATCATACACTGTCGATCCCAATCCTGTACCACAGCCTGTTGTCGGCCTATCCAACGCCATTGCGATTACTGCAGGAGAGTACCACACCTGTGCCCTGCATCGCGACAACTCGGTTAGTTGCTGGGGAAACAATTCCTCGAAGCAACTGGGCAACGGTACCGGCACTAGCAGCTATGTGCCAGTGTCAGTTCTGAATATTTCTCGCGTTGTCGCCGTATCGTCGGGCGCAGCCCACACTTGTGCATTGGTCGAGGGTGGGGCGGTTCAGTGCTGGGGAAGCAACAACTGGGGTCAGCTAGGAAACGGAACAACGACGAGCAGTTACGTACCAACTGCTACATCCTTATCGCTGCCAGCTATTGCATTGTCAGCTGGATTTCTCCATACATGCGTGCTTCTTCAGGACGGTTCCGCTCGATGCTGGGGCCGCAATACCTATGGACAGATCGGCGACGGCACCACTACCACTGCCACGCTGCCAGTGGCGGTGCGCGGAATTCCTTAGCAGTCAAAGTCTGACTCCCAGTTGCGCGCCAAGATTACGGTGTGTCTGCCGAACCGCTTTGGTTTCAGCTGCGTGCACTCATTGATGAACAACAGGGCTGCTGAACACGACGGCCGCATTCTCTGCGGCGCGGCATAACGGCTGTGGCTTGAGCAGCGAAGGCCAGCCAAACCCGAAGGAGTGGATCATCGCCCAAGTCTTGATCGAACGCAACGGTTAGCTCGACAGGCCTTCGGCTGATCCAAGCCAGAGTTAGGCGCCGGCCGTGATGGCCTATGATTCTGCCTTTTTCACTGTGTCGCAGATCTCGGAAGCGAACTCCCGCGCTTGCTCCGTCCTCATGTCGATCGGATCGCCGTGCACCGTGATTGCTCGAACCTGGACTGAGGCACCGTCTGCCCAAACTGACAGCGTGTCGTAAGTGGGTTTGCCGGGTAGG
Organism: Myxococcales bacterium; assembly: GCA_003154095.1. Classification (GTDB taxonomy): domain Bacteria; phylum Myxococcota_A; class Polyangia; order Polyangiales; family Polyangiaceae; genus FEN-1139. The sequence continues at coordinate 13,267 of PMCK01000205.1, forward strand.
TTTACCAGCATTCTCAACTCGTGAGGATTTGGACAAGCTCTTCTCGAGACAACCCCAGGCGGCTTTCGAATCCAGTGGGGTCAATGTCTACACCATTACAGATTGCGTTGACCGCGTTGCTCATCCACGACGAGCTTCTCGCGTGGGATGGATACTGGCAGCCGGGCTGCATTGGCGAGTACAACTCTCATTAGTGCTCCACGCTTCGATTCGCTGCTACTTTCCGCGCCGCGAGGCCAAACATTCGAGGGCGTGAGCGGCGACCTTGTCGATCTCCTCCAGACGCTCTGCCTCACTTGGTGAGTTCGCCATGCGCCAAAGTTCGGTCTCGAATTCGACAGCGGAATCCAGAGGCAACTCTGCAATCACGCGCAAAATGCACCAATACTTCCAGAGTAGATCATCGGAACGCAGGACCTTCCAGATTTCTGGAACTGCGAAGGGACCAATAGAAGCAAGGAAAGGTGCAACAATCTGCGCTACTGGCCAATTGCCGTCTTGGATCCAAGTGAATAGTTCGGGCAAGATATCCCCCACCGCTGGGTAGCCAAGCCCCACCAGCTTCGCCGCTGCGGCTACATCGCATTTGTCTGAGATGACGGGTCGTCCTTCCATGAGCATGTCGTGTGCTTAACTCTTAATTGACCACACCCAGCCTATCCTATCTCCCCTCGGCCTTGAACCTGCTTGTCAAAGCAAGGGCACGATTCTCGGCTGAATTGCGGCAAGGGACTTGATACGAAGGTCCTCGTATCGTGATAAGAGTAGCGGACGCTAGACCGGGATGGCCTTTAGTCCGCTATGCGGCCTTCCCAGCGGGATAATGGTAGCTCACGGTGGAGCCAGTTCTGGGATTCTGCCCGCAGTCATGCAACTGCCGCAAAGCAACCTCCGCATCCAACCGCAAGACGCGGTAGCCCAGCCGCCGCATGTCCCGGTCACGCCGGGCATCAGCGGCACGCCGCTGACGATGAACGCCGCCATCCACTTCCACGACCAACCGAATTGAAGGCGCCAAAAAGTCCGCGATGTATTTGCCACCAATTGGCACCTGCCTGCGGAAGGCAATTCCAAGGCGATTGGCTCTAAGTTCTTGCCAAAGTGCCTGCTCTGAGCGGGTAGAATTGCACTGCATAGCGAATGCGCGCTCAGCAAGGAGCGCTTGTTGTTTCGACTGCTGACGTGATTGAGCTGACATGGCACCTCCGGGGCCCAGCAAATCAACTGGACTTCGCGACCCATTGCAAGCAGCGTGACGGGCGCTGGCCGCAGCCATCGTGCCTCATCGGCGCATGGCGCGATGGTTGCGCAGCCAAGCGGAGACCAGCTGATTTGCTGGGCCTCGAGTTGCCTCACTCAATCACTGACGTGCGGAGCTCCACTTGCGTAGCAGGATTGTGCAGACGAATTGACCCAACTGGAACTGGCCACACGTGGTTGTGAGCCAGACGCACGACACGGTTGCAGGGGGTGAATCAGGCAATTAAGACGATCATCGCTAGTCATCACGGTCTATCGGAAGACGCATACCGAACTTTCCAGTACCCGGGCTTCTGATGGCAGTGCATCACGGCAATAATCAGAACAAAGTCCCTTTCGATGCTGTACAAGACCGCGTATGGGAATACTCGAGTCAACCGGCGGCGAACGTCCTCTTCCAGCACGGGCCAACGACTAGGTGCTTGGCAAATGCTGTCAATGCGATTTCAACGCTTTGGATGAATCGCCCACCAAGTCCCCTTTGACGCTCCTCATATCTACTAACCGCGTGGGCGTATTCGCGAAACGCCTCCGGGTGGAACTCGTATTTCATTTGCCAACTAAAGATCTAACATGCGCTTCGACAACATCACTGGGAATCGTATCTACAGCGCCTGACCTCACCTCATCGCGCCGACGAATTGCTTCGGCTGTCCACATGGAACGCACTTCATCGTCCGTAAGTGGATCAAGACTCTCTACCAACCGATCTGCCAAAATCGCACGCGCGTCTGCTGGTAGGGCAAGCATTTCCTCAGTCAATTGTTCTACCGGAATCGACATACAAAAAGGATACAGTTGGCCAACCCGAATGGCAAGCGAGCATAACGTAATCGCATCCACCGATTTGCGGTCGTGCACCGGCTTTAGCTGAGTCGACGCGTCAATTGAGAACAAAATTTGAAGGCACCCCCACGCGGGCAAAGCCCGCGTTTGGCGGGGCCCTCGGGCGCGCAGCGAAGCGAGCACCCGAGACCGTCAATCGACTCACCACACTGGGGGCATCAAAGCACTGGTAACGCAGCTGGCACGGGTGCGTTTGGTGGCGGCGTGTTTATGACGAGCAACGACTGGACTGGGACGATTACTATTCGGGACACGACGATTACAGGCAATACCGGAGGACATTGGACTCAGTTGCAACAGGGTAGTGTGACTAACCTGGGGAGTGCATTTGGGATCAATGCGCTGAGTGCTAAGGTGACCAATTCGACGTTGCAGCCGTGAATTAGGCTTGCGGCCGCTGCCGCTTGCTGCCGTGGCCAACTGTGCTGCTCGCAGCTTGATGCCGGCTGCCGTGCTCGAGTCCATGGATAGTCTCGGTGGTCGGATTTATGGGTTGACTCGGCGGTAGGGGCTGGTCTGGCGCGGGAGGCCCGATTCCCAACAGAGATAAAATCCACAGCGAAGCTTCCCCCCGGCTTTTGAAGCTCCGCTCCCGGGTCACGGACGTCGGACTGCGGCTAAAAATGGCTCGGTCACGTGGACCAGGGCTAAGTTACAGCGCCAGCAAACTCGGCTTCTGCCGATTTTTGCTTCAAGAACCGGGGGAAAGCTTCGAGACCCGGTAACCAAGCTTCAGAAGCCGGTTGTGCAGCTTCGCGAACCGAAGACAAGCTTCAAAAGTCGGTTGTGCAACTTCGCGGAGCGGATCCGCAGGTTGGACGGGGCGTGGGTGCCGGGTAGGGGGTGGCCGGACGTGCAATGGGGGTGGCGCGCGTTGGGTGCCGTAAGTCGCCTCGGTCGTATTCATCTCAGCCGTGTCTCAGGAGCCAGTGAACCAGCGAGATAGCGGTTGCTTCTGCAACTTCAACAAGTCAGCCGATGCTGTGCACCAACGCAACCAAGATATCGGACTGTACGACAACCCAATTCCATCTAAGCTCTGGCCCTAGAGCACCCGGTGCTCTAGTCCCCAATCCCAACCACAACGAAAAGGAGCTCCACCATGCGAGCATCGACGTTCGACATCAGCAGTCTACTAGGAAAGGAGATCGACAGCCCACAAACCCAATCGGAGCTCGCAGCCCTCGACCCCGCCACAAAGACGAAGCCCACACGTGAGCGCGACGAAGTGCGGTGGACGTCGAAGAAGGCTGGCACCGAAATTCGCGCCAAACCCAAGAGTAAGCGGGTTATCGACATCTTTCTCTTCGCTGGTGGCGATGGATTCGAGCGCTATCCCGGCGCCCTCCCCTACGGCGTGAGCTTCGACATGAAGCAACCCGCGGTGAAGGCGTGCGTTCCCGGAAAGCCGATCCGGTCCGATCCCGCAGGCGATTGCTGGAATGAAGAGGATCGCAGGATCATCGTCTCGTACTCGGCCACCGGAAGCATCACCAACGTTTACTTGACGACGGATTTTTGAGCACCTTGGCTGAAAGTAATCTCATGGCCGTGTTTGTGAACAGCCAACTCTTGCTTGGCTCAAGCCTCGGAACCGCCGGAGAAGTAGCGCGGTTGCTTGATGTTCTTGAAGGAGCGCACGAGTTTTCGCCAACTCGGTGGGGAGCAGCCCAAGGACTACGAGACCCTTACGACCGACAAGCCATCCTGGCTGCGATCGAAGGTGCCGGCGAAGAAGGCATCGTGCCTTCGATCAAACGGACCAAGCCCCCATTTCGCTACGACATGACCTGGCACGGCAGTGAGCATGTGGATTCTCTCTACGCCCTGAATGTGATGGTCAGCGACGGTATCGAACCAGGGTTGGTTCCCGCATGGCTGACCTTCATCGACCGCCTCACGTCCACCTTTGTCGTGGACTGGGGCCATGTCGATATGTTCGTGGCGGGGCAAGACCCAAGAACCAGAATGTCATCGAGTGGCAGCATCGATCATCTCGGTTACTATTGGCGCTTCGGCTTACCAACGTTGTTTGCGCGCAACTACTTCGGCCCTAGGCTGCTGGACATCGCGCCCCAGCTCGCACCGACAGTAAGTGCGCTAGCTCTGCCAAACGAGCGACTTGCCAGCGGGTGTATGCGTGTCGACCTCCTCCCCAGTCCTTGGACTGCTGATCCGGTCCAGCTCAAGGACGCACAGGCTACGATCCAGGAGGCGCTGTCGGCCGCCACGGGCCTCTTCGCTCGTCAAAGGGAAGATAGTTGGAAAGCGCTACCTGGAATGCAGTGGCAGCCGCCAACCGACGAGGCATTCGCCAGACTCAAGACGACACAACAAGCGCCCGAAATCTCAGGCGGTGGCACTACACTGTAGTGAAGCAAAAGCGAAGACTGCCAGTTGGGCACCGCTACTCGAATCCCCTCGCCTGGGCACCCCCACGCGGGCAAAGCCCGCGTTTGGCGGGGCCCTCGGGCGCGCAGCGAAGCGAGCACCCGAGACCGTCAATCGACTCACCACACTGGGGGCATCAAAGCACTGGTAACGCAGCTGGCACGGGTGCGTTTGGTGGCGGCGTTTTTATGACGTCAAACGACTGGACCGGGACGATTACTATTCGGGATACGACGATTACCGGCAATACCGGAGGACATTGGACCCAACTGCAACAGGGTAGTGTTACTAACCTGGGGAGCGCATTTGGGATTAATGCGCTGAGTGCCACTGTGACGAACTCGACGTTACAGCCGTGAAATAGGCTTGCTGCCGCTCGCTGCTGCTGCCGCTGCCTGGCAGTCACAGCCGCTGCCGCCGCCGCTGCTGGCAGTCACAGCCGCTGCCGGCAGACACAGCTCCTGCGGACTGCTCAATGCCAGTTGTAATCCCAATCGCCGCTTTGTGTATTCTGCATACCTGGTCACGCACTTTTCCTGCCACGGGCGGCAAGTTCTTGATGGTTCGCGGCTTGCCCGTGGCATGAAAACTGCGCGTTTGGGGGGTATGCAGAATACACAAAGCTCCTGGTTCTTCAACCATTCCTCGGCGTCATCGATTTTGGAACATTCACTTGGCGT
>PMCK01000681.1 GCA_003154095.1 Myxococcales bacterium
AACTTGCCTACCGCTTCGAGGTATTCCATGACTCGGTAATTTCGAGCAGCAACGCTGCCGATTGCGAGCGCAGGACAACCAAGCATTTGAAGAATAGTAACTTAAAGTCAAAGCTCAGATCAATGGGGCAGCATCGAGCATCACTACTGTGCGCCAGATGCCCACATCCAGGGGTGCAGGCCGACTGCAACCGATCCGAAGATACGAAACGTGACCGGTTCGGCATTGGGCCCGTGCGGTTGGTCAGATTTTCACCGCGGTTCGTCAGAACTAGTCAATTTGCGCTGGCCCGGGGCCCATATTCCCCGCGTGAAACAGCTACCAGAGACGATTCTGGCATTCCTATTCAGCGTTATCGTAATTTGTCCGAGAGCGTCGGCTCAAGCTGGAGCTCCGGCCCCGTTAACGGTCGACAACTCATGGCCCTCGCCGCCACCAAACCCGGCTACAACGCCTGGCGCACAGGCATTACAGCCCACGACGCCAGTACCAAGCGCGACGCCGCCTCTCTCGATTCCGGCAGATGCCGAGCAAGCCGGTACGGCTACAACACCGGTTCGCCACCTCACCCTTTCAGCGGCCATCGAACAAGCCCTGAAAAACCAGCCCACTATGCGCCAAGCAAGGGCTCAAACCAGCGCAGCGGAAGGTCGCGTTCAGCAGGCTCGCTCCGGATACCTTCCTCAGGTCACNNGGTACTGCGTCTTATCTGCGAACCACGGCGAATTTTGCGCCAACGCCAGGAGCGAGTCCAAGCAACAGTTTGAATGCCCAACCTTCACCGGGTTTAGCTACTTATAATTACTTCAATTTCGGGGTGACCGCGACGCAGCTCATTTATGATTTCGGCCAAACGAATGGGCGCTGGGGCGCGGCTGAAAGTGCTGTTGAAAGTTCAGTTGCAACCGAAAAGTCGACACGGCTACAGACCGTTATGAACGTGCAAAGCGCGTTTTATCAGGCCTGGGCACAACACGCTCTTATCGGGGTGGCAGAAGAGACACTCAATGACCAAAATCGCCATTTGAATCAAATTGAAGTTTCCGTAANNCGCGGTTGAAGGGGAAGACGGGCCAATCGAACCACTGGTGAGTCGTGCCATCGATTCGCGTCCAGACGTGGCCGCACTCGATCGTCAACATGAATCACAGATCAAGACCATTAGATCATTGCGCGGTGCCTACGGTCCCAACCTTGTAGCAACGAGCTCAGGTACGGAAAAGGGCACACAATTGAACAACCTCGTGCCCAATTGGAACGTTGGCGTTATTCTCACATGGCCAATCTTTCAGGGCGGACTAACCAATGGCCAAGTTCGTGAAGCCGAAGCAAATCTCGAAGTAGTCGACTCGCAATTGGCGTCGCTGCGAATTCAGATCCGTACCCAGGTTGATCAGGCGCGCCTGGCTGTTAGGGCAGCCAAAGCGAGCATTGGTGCCTCCGATGACGCATTATCAAGTGCACGCCTTCAACTCAAGCTTGCCGAAGGTCGCTACGCCGCCGGAGTCGGAAGTATCATTGAACTCGCCGATGCGCAGGTGGCCTACACCAATGCGCGAGCGCAAGTCGTTCAAGCGCACTTTAATCTATCCAATTCCCGCGCTCAGCTCATTACAGCATTAGGACTACGATGATGGTCGACTCCATTCTCACCAGCGAAGCGAGTGTCTCTACAGCAATCCCGGCGAAGCGCAAATTCCGCTGGTTGTGGGCGATTGTAATATTGGTTCTGTTGGTGGTTGCATTGATGGTATTTCGCGGCAAGCGCAAGACAGCCAATGCCGCGGCTGCAGCGACATCTGCCAGCTACGAAAATCGAATGGTGCCGATTCAGGTGGTTACCGCATCGCGAGTGGACGTGCCCGTAATCCTCGAGGGACTCGGAAACGTCACTCCCATAGCTACGGTAGTCGTAAAAAGCCAGGTCGATGGTCGTCTAGAAAAGGTGTTTTTCAAAGAGGGCGAACAAGTAAAGAAAGGCCAGTTATTGGCGCAGATCGACGCCCGACCGTTCCAAATTCAATTGCAGCAGGGCCAAGCGGCGCTAGCCCGGGACAATGCCATCCTAGCCAATGCAAAACTGGATTTGACTCGATATCAAACGTTGGGTGATCAGAATCTGGTCCCGAGACAACAAGTTGATACACAGCGAACTTTGGTTGCACAAACTGACGCCGCAATTCAGGCCGACCAGGCTCAAGTTGCCTCAGCCAGACTAAACCTGGATTATTCGCGAATAGCATCACCGGTCACGGGAGTTACGGGTGTGCGCCTCATTGATCCAGGCAATATAGTCCACGCCTCGGATAGCTCCGGCATGGTCGTAGTCACTCAACTGGATCCAATTGCCGTCATGTTCACGTTGCCCGAGGATGATCAGTTTCGAATCAGTCAAGCTATGGCCAAAGGGCCGCTCGACGTCGATGCTTTTAGTAGAGATGGAACGAAGAAGCTTGGGACCGGACGGGTGCTACTCATAGACAATCAGATCAATGCTACGACCGCAACGATTCGTCTCAAAGCGACATTCGCGAACACGGATCACGCGCTCTGGCCCAATGCGTTCGTAAAGGCGCGTTTGGTGCTTGCCACCAACAAAGGTGCACTGGCACTTCCGAACAACACAATTCAACGCGGTCCGCAGGGCACATTCGTTTATGTGATGAAGAGCGACCAAACGGTGGAGGTCCGAACAGTCGAGGTTGCTACAATCCAGGGCGACACCGCGATCATTCAATCCGGAATCGATGTGGGCGAAAAGGTCGTGTCCGAAGGGCAAAACCAACTTCGGCCCGGAGCCAAAGCATCCGTGCGTGCCGCGCCGGATCCGTCCAATTCTGCTCGTCAGAGGAAAACCAGGTGAGCGGCGTATCTGAACCATTCATTCGTCGCCCGGTCGCAACATCGTTGCTGATGGTCGGGCTGCTCCTGGCGGGTTTGGTCGCGCTACGTTCGCTCCCAATATCGGCGTTGCCGCAGGTCGACTACCCAACCATCGTTGTATCAACGAGTCTCCCCGGTGCCAGTGCAGACACAATGGCATCTTCCGTAACTACACCTCTCGAGCGCCAGTTCGGTCTAATGCCGTCGCTGGCGCAGATGACATCAATTAGCAGTTACGGCAATTCGCAAATTACACTTCAATTCGAGCTGCAGCGCAGTATCGATGCCGCAGAGCAAGACGTGCAAGCGGCCATGAATGCCGCGAGCAATCTGTTGCCAAGACAGCTGCCGACACCGCCCACTTATAGCAAGAGTAACCCAGCCGATGCCCCCATCTTGACGCTGAGTGTAAGTTCCGAGACCTTGCCGCTCAGTCAAGTAGACGATTTCGTCGATTCAATCTTGGCACAGAAAATATCCCAAGTGACCGGCGTTGGGCTCGTCACGCTCAACGGTGGACAGAAGCCGGCTGTGCGAGTTCAGGTTGATCCCCAGGCACTCGCGGGAGCCGATCTCAGTTTGGAGGATGTTCGTACGGCCCTTTTAGCGGCCAATGTAAATCAACCCAAGGGCTCGCTCGACGGTCGACGCCAGAATTTTGCGCTCGCCACCAACGACCAGCTATTCGGGGCCAAAGCGTTTGATCCAATTGTACTAGCCTACAAAAATGGCGCACCGATTCGAGTTCAGCAAGTCGCTACCACGGTCGACGGTGTCGAAAATAGCCAGCTTGCCGGCTGGACCGATGCTCAGCGCTCGATCATCATGAACATTCAGCGTCAGCCCGGCGCCAATGTCATCGCGGTTGCCGACCGCGTCAAGCAGCTATTGCCCCAACTGAAGGCGAGTTTACCTCAGGGACTGAATGTTCGCGTTGTCAGTGATCGCACGGAAACGATTCGCGCATCAGTTTCCGATGTCGAATTCACGCTCATTCTCACGGTGCTGCTTGTCGTAGCGGTCATCTTCATGTTTTTGCGGGAATTGAGGGCCACTCTCATTCCAGGAGTAACCGTCCCACTATCATTAATTGGCACGTTCGGTGTGATGGCGATGCTGGGATACAGTCTCAACAACTTGACGCTGATGGCACTTACAATCTCGACAGGGTTCGTGATCGACGACGCAATCGTCATGATCGAGNNGGGGCAAAGCAAATTGGCTTCACGATTATATCACTGACGATCTCTCTTATTGCCGTGCTCATTCCACTGCTATTCATGGGCGGCATTATTGGCCGATTATTCCGAGAATTTGCCGTTACGCTCAGTATTGCCGTGGGGTTATCAGCCGTGTTGTCGCTCACACTCACAGCGATGATGTGCGCCCATTTGCTCAAGGAAAAGCAGACCCATGCTAGACCCGGTCCAATTGCAGCCTG
>PMCK01000033.1 GCA_003154095.1 Myxococcales bacterium
ATTTGCTTCGGCTGAAGCAGAAATCACGAAGGTGATCCTTGCCGGAAGCTTGCTTGAAGCGGAAATTACGACCTTGTGGGAAATCCGAGGCTTGGCCAAGCCCGACTGACACTATGTGACTGTGTACTTCGAGCTTAGCCAAGCCTCAATGATACTAGGTGACCGTATGTTTCGAGCTTGGCCAAGCCTCCGTGATACTAGGTGACCGTATGTTTTGCTTCGCGGCAAGCAAATCGAGACGTACTGGCAGGTTGGTTAGACTCAAGTGATGTAATAGCGACGAATCAGGTGTTATCGAGTGCGCTGCTTTCCGGGTCGGACAGACCTTTGCTCAATAACCTTCGGGCCAACGCCGTTCACTGCGAATTTGACCCAGCAGTGTTGAAAGGTCGTCAACACCCAGGTCCATAAGCTTTCGTCCGCGTCGAGCGTCGATTTCGATACCAAGGAGTTCGCAAGCTGTTTCGACGGCAAGCTGCAATGTCTCCCGCCGACCTTCCTCGCGACCCTCAGCTCGCCCTTTGGCTTCGCCGTCCTCGCGCTCGAATTGTCTAATGATCTTCAGGTTAATTTGCGCCATTTCCCGTTGCCGCGCCAACTCTTGAGCCCCCGGATCGCGCGACAATTCCGCCAGGGCTTCCGTTGCTCGTCGAATGTGAGGGTCACTCATGGCTAATTCGTCGAGCTCCTTTTCGCTATGCGCCAACAAGAACCGCATCCACAGTTTGAGTGCGCTACTTTCCGGCTCAGAGGCAATCTTGGAAAGCTCGATGAAATGCATCTCGAAATCATCAGTAAGCTCATGGTGCGTCTCGACTTCCAGTACCCGAAATTTGCTATGTGCCTTACCTAAGGGCAAGAGAGGCTTCCTCAAAATCAAAATAGAAAGGGTCGGGCAAAGCTTTTCATAATGATCTCCCATGGTTAGCTGAGATGCGTGTAAGCGCGCCCAATAGTACAAGAAACGTTGAGTCAGGCCCAGATGCAATTCCGACTGCATTTCGACATCAATGTGGCGCCCATCCTCCAATTGAACGTGAATGTCGAGCACGGCTCCGCGGTCCGCGGGTAGATCCTTTGGGATTTCTGGGTTGATCACCACTACGGACTCGATTGCCGCCGTCGGCTGTAACACCGCCGTCAGCAACGCGATTAGAATATCCCGATTGTTTACGTGGGCGAAAAGCAACTTGAAAACTACGTCGAGCTTCGGATCCAACCATTTCATGATGTCACATCGGCCACCACCCCGATCCAGTTGTCCGAATTAGTTGAGCGTCGCGAGTATGTCGCCGTCGAGTCGCGCTTCAATGATTTACACGAGCAGTCCGGGCTGGCCCAAGAGTCGCGCTATCACCGGTTTGCAGCGTCGCTCAATGCCGTACGCGGGGCATTCCGTGGGAATGCGACAATAAAAATGCAATTGGAGTCGTTCAGGGGGCTTGCGCGGAGCTCGAACGAACCCAAAAGCGACGCAGATGCGGCGGGCCCCTCACCTGTCAGATCGCATCCCGTATCGTGACGGCTACGAAGGAACTTAGCGCCCAGTAACAGCGTAAAATGCCAGTCCATAAAGTTCGTGAAATACGCATTCAGTCTCGCTGAGTGCCGATGCACAGGGTAAGAAGTCCAGCAACGTCAGCGGCACATTAGGATCAACACGGTAGTCGACGGGAAACGGAACGAAGTTTACTCCGGCTTTGCGGAAGAGCCTAGCCGCACGGGGCATGTGCCAGCCCGTGGTGACCAAAATGATTCCATTCCACTTCCGTTCGCGTACAAGTTGGGCAATGGCTTGTGATTCATCCGCGGTATTACCAACTTTTTGAGTAACAACAATCCGATCTTCAGGGATCCCCCGCGCCACTGCAATGCGTTTGGCTTGTTCGCCTTCGACCTCGGACTGCTTGATCCAAGGAAGCTGGCCACCCGTGAAAACTAAGAGCTTCGCCTTCTTCTGTTGCCAAATTGTGATTCCAGCTTCCAGTCGCTCGCTAGCGTCCAACAAATTGGGCACGTATCCCGCCGCGACTGGTGGCCCAACAAACCCGCTCAAGACCACAACGGCATCCGACTCATTCAGGTCCGACGGAGCGAGCATCGCGTATCGGGTTTCCAGCCAATGAACGAGCCAGGATCCGGTGACTGGCACTGATGCCACATAGAGCATCGTGATGGCGACTACGATGGGCCAGCGCTTCTTGCTCGCCAATGCGTACGCCAACAAGATGAGCGCCAAGCCAAGCGGCAACACGAAGATCGGTAAGAGTTTGTTGAGAATGAGCACGGGGGTTTTTGTCGGCAATTGTTTTGCTTGGCAAGCCATTAACCTCTAATTGGTTGCTACGGCTACGGGTTTTTCGCAGAATAGCGCAGATACCCCGGTAGACGCAGGCTTGGAAGCAGGCACCGCAACTGATGTCGCTAACTGCGCCCACCGCAGCGGCAATCAGATGCCTCCTAGTCTTCGCGCGGCCACTGACACTCGCTGCGCAACCTGCCCAGTAAGGCGGTTAGCCCGTCAACGTCGAGTCGCCGCAAGGTATTCTTGCGCTCCTCATCAATCTCGATCCCCAACACCTCACAAACAGCCTCCACGGCGAGCTGCAACGAGTCCATCCGTCCCTTGGCTTCGCCTTCGGCACGCCCTTCAGCCCGGCCTTTGGCTTCGCCGTACTCTCGCTCAAATTGCTTAATGATTTTCAAGTTAATCTGCGCCATTTCCCGTTGCCGCGCCAACTCTTGAGCCCCCGGATCACGCGACAATTCCGCCAGCGCTTCCGTCGCTCGTCGAATGTGCGGGTCACTCATGGCCAATTCCTCGAGCTCCTTTGCGTTATGCGCCAATAAGAACCGCATCCAAAGCTTGAGTGCGCTGCTTTCCGGCTCCGATTCAATCTTGGACAGCTCGACGAAATGCATCTCGAAATCATCAGTAAGCGCATGGTGCGTCTCGACTTCCAGCACTCGAAATTTGCTGTGAGCTTTACCTAAAGGCAAGAAAGGTTTCTT
>PMCK01000338.1 GCA_003154095.1 Myxococcales bacterium
GCACGTAACTGAATCTGGCCTGTCGCAATTTGCGCGGGGCCGGATGTGTGTTCGATAAGCGCCCGCATCTCAAGACCAATCTTTGCCTGAATAATCCCATTCGGGGGGTTAGATTTGAGGTGTCGGACTTTTATAGAGGTTTTGTAGAGGTATTGCTGTGAAACATCGGCTTCGAGGCGCGTGTATCGGTTATGGGTTCATATCCGAAGGAGGTCATTCCCCTAGCTATCGTCTTAGGTCTGACAGTCCCGGTGATTTCGAAATTGTTGCGGTAGCGGATATTACCCCGGCGCGCCGTGCGGCAGCGGCGAAGTCCTATCCAAGGGCCAGAATTTACGAAAGTTGGGAACGATTACTGGATAAAGAATCTCGCAATGTCGATTTTGTCGACATTACCACGCCACCATACGCCCACGCCGAAATTGCACACGCGGCGCTCGACTGTCGGCTGCATGTGCTCTGCGAAAAGCCCCTTGCGGCGTCAATGAAGCAGGCACAGTTGATGGCGGCGCATGCAGCGAGAGTGCGCCGAGTCCTTTTTCCTTGTCACAACTATCGGCACGCGCCGGTTGTCAAGGCCGTTCGTTCGGTGTTGGCACAGAACATCATCGGCGACGTTCGACTCGCCACGCTACAAACATTTCGACCGACTCACGCGCGAGGGGTCAAGGAATGGCGCCCTGATTGGCGCCGCGAGCGCAAGTATTCCGCTGGTGGCATTGCCATGGATCACGGAAGCCATACGCTCTACTTGGCGTTCGAGTGGATGCGCTCATTTCCGACGGCTGTCACTGCGAAAGCCACCACTTTGGGAGATTTCGATACGGAAGACAACTTCAGCTGCACGCTCACATTTCCTACGGGAATCGCTACCGCCCATTTAACCTGGACGGCAGGCACTCGCAAGGTGCTGTACACGCTTCACGGGGAGCACGGTGCCATTACGGTGGACGATGACGAGGTGAAGATTCTTGGTGCTAATGCCAATAATCTGTCTCTCGGTTCGCCTAGCGGTGAATCGGGAGCTCACATCGTCCCTTCTCATTGGATGGACGCTAGCCATCGTGAATGGTTTGGCAGTTTGCTCGACGATTTTAGCGAGGCAATTGATGCGGACCGCTGGGTCAATGCGGACATAATTGACTCGGTTATGTGTATGAGCACAATTGAGACGGCCTATGCTTCGGCACAGCAGGGTTCGCGTGAACTACCCATCAAAGACGCGGAGTCACTGCTTATGCCTTCTGGCATTGACCGTTCTTATCGAACGCCCGGGCTGCAATTGAATGATTGCGCATCACGGCCATGATGGCCTTCAGCCCCATTGAATTGGGGCCGATTTGGATCTTGTGTGCGGGCCTAGTGCTTGTGTTAACGGCATATGGGGCACGCGTGCTACTGGTAGGACGTGCTACCGATCCCCGCGTGCAAAGGGAAAGAGCCACGCCGCTGCTCGGCACATTTCCCATGGAAGCCATGCATTGGGCCCTGCGGGGCTTAGGCGACCTTTTTGCCCGGGTTGGGGTGTCGCCTGATTCAATTACATGGGCTTCGCTGGTTCTCACCGTTTCGACGGTACCCCTGGTTGCGACTGATCATTTCGATTGGGCAGCTCTGACCCTGGCCTTGGGTGCTGCCTGCGATGCTCTCGACGGGATAGTGGCTCGCCGCCAACGCGTGTCCTCGGACAGCGGTGAGGTCTTTGACGCAGTCGTCGACCGCTACGCGGATGCAATGCCCTTGGCAGGTTTGGCCCTCTACTACAGGTCCAGTCTCGTGGCGCTTTCGATTGTCCTCTTGGCGATGATTGGCAGTGCACTCGTTAGTTACGTTCGGGCGAAGGCCGAGGCGATGCAGCTAGCATTGCCTGGAGGTCTGATGCGTCGCCACGAACGCGTCGTTTACCTGGGAATTGCTCTGGCAATTGGCCCATATATGCGGTTGCCGATCGTTCCCTTCACAAGACCAATAACATTGGCAATTGTTGCGCTAATCGCCATTGTTTCGAATATTGCAGCGGCACTGCTGACGCGAGACGCGCGCCGTCTGTTGGTGCGAGACGGTCGCGGCCCACGCGCTCCGGGCTAAGGGAAATACTCTTGGAATCTTCGCCGATTGGAATTGCATCGGATACTAAACTGCATCTTCGCGTGCATGGTGAGCTCCCGGGACCGCGATCGCGGGCGCTTCGTGATCGGGAAGCGAGATATCTGGCCCCGGGCTCTCAGGCCATTGCAGCCTATGCTGGCATCGCCGTTAAAACCGGCGAGGGGTGCGAAATTCACGATGTGGACGGCAATGTCTTTCTGGATTTTGCTGCAGGCATTTGCGTTGCCGCGCTGGGGTACGCTCATCCGCGGTATGTCGCCGCTCTTACGACCCAAATTCAAGCTATTCACGCTGGCTCGTTTACGAGCGAAGCACGCGTATGCGCACTTGAGACCGTCGCATCCATATTGCCCAGCGGCTTTGACCGAATGCAATTTTACTCGGGTGGTTCTGAGGCGGTTGAAAGCGCAATACGTCTTGCGCGCGCCTACACCGGCAAAACGGAGGTGCTTTCCTTCTGGGGTGGTTTTCACGGAAAGACAGCGGGATCGCTCGCACAACTGGGCAGTTCGTTCAAGTGGGGACTCGGTCCATTGGCCCCGGCTTCCTACTTGACGCCCTATGCTGATTGTGCCAGGTGCCCATTCAAGACCACATATCCTGAGTGTGGCTTGCTCTGCGCGGAATTCGTTCGAGATAAGCTCAAAGCCGAAACATCGGGGAATCTAGCAGCAG
>PMCK01000645.1:0-3530 GCA_003154095.1 Myxococcales bacterium
TATGGATCCCCAGGCCAATGCCTCCAGTGGTGTCGGTGTTGCTCCGGGGACCGCCGAATTGACGATATACGACGCACTTATTGGTCGGGCGTCGTTGCGCCGCTGTATCCGTACAACATCATTGAACGGTCTTGACGTCGTGCCGGCGACCCAAGATCTAACGGCTGCGGAGTACGAGCTCTTCGATGAAGAGCGCGGCACCCATTTGCGCCGCATTTTTGCAGATTGTGACCTCAACGAATACAAGTACTTGGTAATCGATTCGCCGCCGTCTCTTGGAGTACTTACGCTCAATGTGCTCGCAGCGGCCCAATCCGTAATAGTGCCTCTTCAGCCTGAGTACTACGCATTGGAAGGCATTACCTATCTTATGGCGACGGTCGATAGAGTTCGTGATTCGCTGAACACTCAGCTCACGGTGCTTGGCATCGTGCTCACGATGTGGGATCCCCGCAACCGGTTAGCCCATCAAGTTGCTGAGCAAGTACGTCAACACTTTCATGTCTTTGAATCGCTAATACCTAGAAATGTCCGGCTAAGTGAAGCCCCCTCACACGGACTGCCAGTATTGCTCTATGATGTGCAGAGCAAAGGTGCTCAAGGTTACCTCAGCCTTGCGCGGGAAGTGATCGAGGCGGCCCCGTGACGCAAATACCTCCCAACAAACCGCCGCCCCGCGGCCTTGGGCGTGGACTCGATGCACTCTTACCGGCTCGTTCCACAGCCCCGGTCCGTGCTGACGTAACGAACTACGGCGAGAATAACGTATTTCGCTGCGCCTTGGACAAGATCCAACCGCAACGTGCACAACCCAGACGCCACTTTGACAATGACGCTCTTGAAGAATTGGCCGGCTCGATTCGAGAACACGGACTCTTGGAACCACTCGTGGTTCGCCGCCTGTCTAACACGGATCAATTTGAGATAATTGCGGGCGAGCGTCGTTGGCGGGCCGCACAAAGGGCTGGCCTACGAGAAGTACTCGTAGTCGTTCGAGATGTATCAAGCAAAGACGCTTTCGAACTCGCGCTCATCGAAAATGTTCAGCGCGAGGATCTTGACGCCATTGAATTTGCAGAAGCGCTGCAACGACTCGTCGACGAACACGGTTACACACAGGACTCGTTGGCCCAGCGAGTTGGCAAAGACCGTTCGACCATTGCCAATGCATTACGCTTATTGAAACTCCCCGCAGACATACGCGAGCGCGTCGTGAATGGGGAACTGAGCGAGGGCCACGCGCGTGCGCTTCTGGGAGCACCGGACCAGCGAACGCTCATTATGCTCGCCGACAAGGTTGTTCGCGGACATCTAAACGTCCGACAGACGGAAGAACTCGTTCGTGGCTCCAAGCGTGACAAACCGGCGGACGGAAAGGGCGCCACAACGGCGAAATCGGCAAGCGTCCGCGATTTGGAAACGAGATTGTGCCGGCACCTCGGAACACGTTGCGAGGTAGCGGATCAATCCGGCAAGGGTCGTCTGACCATTCACTATAGTTCGCTAGAGGAGTTGGACCGACTTCTCGATATCATACTGTAGTATTGCTGTCAGACAGACCGTCTAGTGGCACCCGAGGTCTGTGCTGGCCTTCTTGGCCTGTGGCCCAATACCCTGCGTCCCGCCCAATTCCGCGGCGAGGGCCAATTCGGTGCAAGCCTTTTTTTGCTCTTTGGCCTTTTGTAACATTACACCATAGTAGAAGTGAGCCGGTGCAAACTTCGCGTCCATGGAGATTGCGCGTTCATAATCCGTCTTGGCGCCTGCGCTATCTTTCAAATCTTCTCTACACATTCCTCGTCGGACGCGAAGCGCAGCGATGTCCTTCATCGAGATTGCCCGATCAAGGATTGCAACGCAATCAGCATAGGCCTCTAGTTGCCGGGATACAATTGCCGCAATTGCCAGCAACTTAGTATCATCACTCTCGCGAACATGTCTTATTTGTGTAAGAGCCTCGTCCTTCTTACCACTCGCGACGAGCAGCTGCGCATAAGTCACGCGAAGACTTAGATTTTCCGGCATGTTTTGCACTGCCGCTCCGTAAGCAGCTATTGACTCCTCTTTCTTTCCGAGGGCCTCGAGCGCAATGGCTCGATTTAGGTATAAATCCGCATTTTTGACATTCTTCAAGCCCGCTTCTGCCGTGGCGAATGCTCCAGCTGCATCCTTAAGATCCAGCTGAAGGGCGGATAAATTCACGTATGCTTCAGCAAATTTCTTATCCAACTCAATCGCACGCTTGAAGGACGCAGCCGCTCCCGTATCATCTCCAAGACCTCCGCAGGCTACACCCAAGTAGTAGTGCGCAAGTACGTCGTTTGAATTCGCAGCTACTGATTTCGTTAGTAGCTCCTTGGTCTCGGCAAATTGCTTAGCCTCGATGGCCTTCATTGCGCGGCTGACCTCTGGAGTTGGGTCGTGACTTCCCGCCGATGAAGACGGCTCCGTATTTTTGTCCGACTTTTCGTCGAGTGGCACGATTTCGTTGGCCGATTCCGGGGGCTTGTTGCTCGAGCCACAAGCCGTGAAAGACAGAGCCAACAGGATGTGAACCCGAGCCAAGCTCTGACAGATGCAGTTGAGCGTCATTGCTACTCCTTTGCTGACGTCGCGTCTAATTCCACCGCAGACAATATGCACTGCCTCAACTCGTCGAGGCGGGACGAATTCAGGACTTTACCACCAGCTGCTTCCGTTACGTAAAAAACGTCGGCAACCTGCGTGCCTTCAGTATTAATTTTGGCTAAGGAAATGACAAGACCAAACTGCTGGAGTGCATATGCTAATTCGTACAGCAGGCCGACCCTGTCCCTAGTGGTGACTTCAATGATTGTGTCATTTGTCGCACCTCGATTGTCGAAGCTCACTCGAGTCGCGACGGCCGGAGATGGACGAGCATACCCTCGACTGCGTGTAACCCCCGACCCAATTAGATCCAGAAGCTTTATCTCGCCGGATATGAGTTTTGTGAGCTCCTTTTCGATTCTCGTCGAGAGCGTCCGTCCTGTCCGAACGCGGTCACCAGCGTGGAGCCAAAAAAGGTCGAGAGCCCGCGGTACGCCTCGAGCATCCATGAACGAATAAATTTGAGCCGCCACAACCTCGGCGTGGGCCGCCGCAATGGTTGCCGCAATCATAGCCAGCAGACCGGGGCGGTCATCGGCCACGACCGCAAACTCCGAATACGGCGGAGCCAGACTCATGACGTTGACGGCGCACTGCTTCTTGCGAGACTCGAGAACAAAACGAGCGTGTGCCGCGATGTGATGGGGGTCATTGGCAAGCACATACCTTTCCGGCATCGCATCTAGAAAAATTTCTACCTCTTGTCTCAGTTCCTCACCCTGAAAACAACCGAGCACGTTCATCCGGACTGAACGGGTGGCGTTGCGGACATCAACTGTGCCCGTGTTGAGCCAAGATTCGACAAGCAGATATAGCTCGTCGAGCATTTTAGCCTTCCAGCTCGTCCAAGATTCGGGGCTCGTGGTTGCCACGTCACATACGGTGAGCAGGAACAACTCACG
>PMCK01000645.1:3575-12812 GCA_003154095.1 Myxococcales bacterium
AATCTTTTCAGAATGGCATCCGCCATCTCCGCCCCACGCTCGGAATGATTGCGCCCACCAATATCCTTTCCGACGTCATGCAGCAACATTGCAAAGAATAGAACTTGCGGCCGAGCGACTTCTGCGGCTAACCGAGATGCTATTGGATGTTGCCCAGCCAATTCACCCCTGCACAGACTTCGCAATCGATCCACTGCGTTTAGGGAATGAACATCGACCGTATAAACATGATAGACATCATGGTGCACTCGACCCACGACCGGAATGAATTCCGGTAGCATTGCCGTCAATATGCCAACCTCGTGCAATTCCCGAAGAATTGATCCCTCGGAAAATGAGCATTCCGGAATCCATAGACAAAGTCTGACGAATATCTTGGCAGCTTCCTCACTATTGCGAAGCTTTTCGCAAAACGACGGTAGTGTGAGCAGCCTAGCTATTTGCGTGCGAGCAAAAGGGTAAACCTTCACGTTGCGTCGCACTGCTTCGTAGTAGACACGCAACGCAACAGCAGGGTCATGTTCAATTCCAGCTGAAGTGGACACCGACACTTCACCGTTGATTAGCTTCACTCCGTGACCCAAACTCACTTCATGCGGGCGATGCAATGGTGGTGGCGCCGCACGCAAGAACAACGTCTCTCGAGCCTGGGACAGCACACGAGCATTTCGGTAATAGTCGCTCATGAATCGTTCCACGGCGACTCCATCGGAGCCGTATCCAAGCATTGCGCATACCTGCTCCTGTCGATCGAAGCTCAGTCGATCATTTCGCCTTTCACCTAGCAAATGAAGCACGTTGCGAATATGCATCATGAAATTTGTCGACTTCTGAATCGGCTCCAATTCCCGTGGAATCAGAACCCCAACTTTGACCAAGTCCTGTAGCGATCGTGCTCGCCAACGTGCTCTGGCCGTCCAGTGTAACACGTCACTGTCACGCAGTCCGCCGGCCCCGTTGCGCACGTCCGGCTCTAGCAAGTATACGCTGTCACCATACCGCTTTATTCGGTTCTTTGCTGATTGATCGAGGTTGGCCAAGAACCTCTCGACTGTCCCAATGCCAAAGAGAGTAGAAAACGCTCGATCATCCAGTTGCCGAACTAATTGTTCATCACCCGCCACGCATCTCCAATCTAGCAAACTGGTGGCAGTGGGCAGATCTTCGGCGGCCAAATTCAGGACATGCTCGACGGTGACCACCTGATGACCAATCGCAATACCGGCGTCCCAAAGTGGATAAAGTAAAGCCTCGGCAATTGCCCCGGTTGCTTCAACGGAATCTCCCAATAATCTTACATCCAGGTCACTCGAGTAAGCCAAATTCCCGCGACCATAGCTGCCCACAGCGCTCAACGAACATTCAACCCATCTAGAATCGTCCAAAGCAACGGCGCGAACGGCTTCGAATAGCGCACCTAGGAGGCCATCTATGGACCTCGAATAGTGCCAGCTCGCGGCTCGCCCTGCATCTGCCCCCGAATTTCGAATCTGTTCGCCCATGATCTTTCGGTGCCGCATCACATAGCCACGAAGTTCCGCGACCAATGCACCGTTCCCTGCAGGAAGCCGAAATCCATTTTGGTGTGTTGAGGCGTCAGTACGCATATCGATCGGCCTCACAAAAACGACCGCATATTCGGGTCAAAGAACGGCTTTGGTCTGATGTAATTGGCCCGGGGACAATACCCATTGGTGGGCAATAGCATCTAAATTGATGAACTGAACCGAATCTAGGATGAAAGGTGCCTTGAAACCCCGGAACCTGTCGTTTCCGGACGCGCCTCGGACCACTTAAAGGCCACTTAGTTGGACGTCTACCGTCGGTCGTCGTAAGGACGCCCCTGGACGTAGCAATCAAGGCCGGTAAGCGCTATTAAGCACCCATCATGGTCATGTCCGCCAACGCCCGTACCTCGCGACTTGATGAGTTACGCCTGCACATAAAGAGTCTCGGTTCGGCCCTGATCTGTTTCTCGGGGGGTATCGACAGCGCGCTCGTGTTGGCAGTCGCAACCGAGCAGCTGGGCGAACTCGCCATCGGACTCACCGCGGTCAGCGCAAGTCTTCCGGAGGGGGAAAGAGCCGACGCCGAACGCCTTGCTCATGAGTTAAAAGCGAATGTTCGCTTTGTCGAGAGCCATGAAATAGACAAGCCGCTTTACGCTAGGAATGCCGAAGACCGATGTTTTCATTGCAAAACTGAACTATACGAACTAGCCGAGCACGAACGTATTCAACTGGGCCTTCAATACATTGTTAATGGCACTAATTCGGATGATACTGGAGACTACCGACCCGGCCTCGTGGCGGCACTAAACGCTAGAGTGCGCAGTCCGTTGCTGGAATTGGGACTCTCTAAAGCCGACGTGCGTGCTGCCGCGCAAGACCTAGGGTTGGATGTGTGGGACAAGCCCGCAGCAGCCTGCCTGTCGAGTCGAATTCCATACGGCACGTCCGTGACCAAAGAGCGCCTGCAGCAAATCGACAAGTTCGAATCAGGATTGAAGGCACTTGGATTTCGCCAGGTTCGAGTTCGTTGGCATGATCAAATTGCCAGGATCGAAGTCCCTTTGAAGGAACTAGGATTGACCCTGGAAGATCAAAATCGCGAGAAAATAGTGGCCATGGGTCGAGAGTGCGGGTTTCATTTCATCACGCTCGACCTAGTAGGCTATAGAATGGGATCGCACAACGAGCTGCTACAGGGCAAAAACCTGAAACTGCTCTAGTGCATCGATTCTACTGAAGCGATGTACTAGAAAATCGCGAAGCGATCTTGTTTGGGCGACAACGAGAAGGGCCCATCGATTTTAATGAATCGCGCTCTACTCGTCAGGCTCCAAGAGCCTAACGCCCTCCCCCCGGAGGACGGCCACCACCATGTCTTGGTCCTCCTCTGCTGCCGCCATCGCGACGATCGCCGCCAAAGCGACCACCTCCCCCTCGGTCGCCGCCGCTCCGCTGCGGGGCACCTGCCTCTCGCGCCCTAGCAATACGCTCCTTGGCACGTTCGCCCTCTTCACCCGCTGGCAACGGCATCAACTCACGCCGGCTGAGTCGAACTCTGCCCTCGCGGTCGACACTGATAACCTTGACTTCAACTTCATCACCCTCATTGAAGACATCGGCGGGCGATTCGACCCGCTCATGTGAAATTTCCGAGACGTGGAGCAATGCTTCAACGTTAGGAAGAATCTCGACGAACACTCCAAAGTCCACGACTCGCTTGATTGTGCCTTTGTATGTCCGACCAACCTCGGGTTCCGCAGTCAACCCTTGAATTATTTCAATCGCGCGACGCACGGCGTCGGGATCGGCGCCCGCAACGGAAATTGTTCCGTCATCATTCACGTCCACACTGCAGCCCGTTTGGTCGATAATGCCTTTGATGGTTTTTCCACCGGGACCAATAATTATCCTGATTTGGTCAGGCTTGACTTTTACCGTGGTAATTCGAGGAGCCCACTTGCTAATTTCGACCCTTGGACTCGCTATTACAGCAAGCATTTTCTCAAGAATGTGCAGCCGTCCCTCGCGGGCTTGGGCCAATGCTTTTTCGAGTATTTGACGCGATAGCCCGCGTATCTTGATGTCCATCTGAATGGCGGTCACGCCTCTGGATGTCCCGCAGACTTTAAAGTCCATATCACCCAGATGGTCTTCATCTCCGAGGATATCACTGAGGATGGCTACCTTATCACCCTCCGTGATTAGCCCCATTGCTATGCCTGCAACAGGAGCTTTGAGTGGCACTCCACAGTCCATTAGACTCAACGTGCCTCCGCACACGGATGCCATCGAACTTGATCCATTGGATTCCAGGACTTCGCTAACAACACGAATTGTGTAGGGAAACTGGTCGTGCGCTGGAACCATTCGCGAGAGCGCACGTTCCGCCAAAGCGCCGTGGCCAATTTCGCGCCTCCCCGGACCTCGCAAGGGCTTGGTTTCGCCGGTCGAGTAGGGTGGGAAATTATAATGCAGCATGAACTGCTTGTAGCTCTCGCCGATCAAAGCATCAATTTTCTGTTCGTCGCCAGCTGTACCCAACGTGGCCGTTGCGACCACTTGAGTTTCTCCCCGTTGAAACAACGCTGAGCCATGGCAACGCGGCAACAGGCCAACTTCGCAAGAAATAGGTCGAATTGTCTTCGTGTCCCGTCCGTCTATTCTGCGCCCTTCGTCGAGCACCATCGCGCGTACGACGGTCGCCTTTCTGTGCTCGTATTCCTCGGCAATCAAAGAGCGATTACTCGTGTACGCTTCTTCCCCAATATCAGCCTTGAGGCTAACAACTAGTTCATCTTCCAAGGTGTCATAGGCATCATAGCGAGCCTTCTTCTCTCTAATTACCGATGCCTCCCGTAGCCGCGAATCCACCCTTTCACTGATCTTCGATTTGATGCTGGTCTCTAACTCGGGAATCGAAAAGGCTCTCTTCTGCTTTCCAATGGCAGCGCGCATCCTATCGATTAGGTCCAGGATGGGCTGTACTTCCTTCTGCGCGAATAGCAGCGCGTCAATTATGTCCGACTCACCGGCTTCGGACGCACCGCCCTCGACCATAACAATTGCGTCTCGGCTTGCCGCGACAACAATATCGATGTCCGATTCCGCCATTTGAGCGAATGTCGGGTACGATATAAATTCGCCTTCAATCCGCCCCACGCGAATCCCAGCGACGGGACCATCCCAAGGAATGTCGGAGATGTGAAGTGCAGCACTGCCGCCTGTCAGCGCCAGCACGTCCGTGGGATTTAGTTTGTCGGAGCTCAGGACAGTAGCAATTACCTGGGTGTCCTTCCTAAAACCCTTGGGAAATAGCGGACGCAGGGGTCGATCAATCAAGCGTGAAGTCAGCGTTTCGCCGTCACGCAAGCGCCCTTCTCGCTTGAAAAAACCGCCTGGTATTTTTCCAGCAGCATAGGTCTTCTCCATGTACTCACAAGTGAGTGGAAAAAAATCAATTCCAGGGCGCTCTTCGGTGGAAACGGCGGTTACGAGCACGGCGGACTCTCCGAACGAAACCAACACGCTTCCGTGCGCCTGCTTTGCCAATCGGCCAGTTTCGAGTGTTAGCGGACGTCCACCAATAAGTACGGATTCACGAACAATCATGATCAAGGCACTCCTTACGACGGTGTGCCGCGTTCAGCGGCACTACGCGAATACGAACGCCTGACTTCAGCCCCGGTTGCCGCGCGTGACTTACCCTAGTGACGCGCGCCAATCGAAGTTGAAGCGATGTGACGCCGCATTCAAATTACAGCAAATTATTGCTTACTTGCGCAAACCTAGGGACGATACGACCTTTCGATATCGATCGATATTTGCGGTCTTGAGATAGTCGAGAAGGCGACGACGCTTGCCGACCATTTTTAGTAGCCCGCGTCGCGAATGAAAGTCCTTCTTATGGGTTTTGAAATGCTCCATCAAGTGCTCGATGCGCTGACTTAGCAGCGCAACCTGCACTTCTGGCGAACCTGTGTCGGTTTCGTGCAACTTGTAGCTCTGAATAACGGAAGCTTTGACTTCCTGAACTTGCGACATGTAATCTTCCTCGGTATTTTTGGGTGCCGGAGTATACGCGCCGCGCCAGTTGGGTCAACTGGGGTCCAAGCTTCGTCCGCTGCTGCGAGGTAGGCCCGCCTCAAAGGCCGGCTCGCCGTCCAGAAGATCAGCGAAGTACGGCGCATACGACTCCGTAACCATTCGTTCGACCTCCTCGGCGGTCGAACAGGCCAACGCGTCATCGGCCAGCTGCTCAGCCTCCCAGATGGAGATGCGACTGATCGCCTCTTTGAGTTCCGGAATTGCGGAACCCTCCATGCTCAGCTCGCGAATACCCAGTCCGAGCAGCAAAAGGACCGTAAGCGGATCGCTCGCCATGGCTCCGCAAACGAGTACGGGACGATGATGTCGTTCGCCGGCACGCACAGTGCGACGAATGAGGCGCAGTACGGCGGGGTCGAACGATGATCCCAGCCCCACCAGTTCCGGCCGACTCCGATCTACGGCCAAGGAATACTGCACAAGATCATTGGTCCCAATGCTCAAGAATGCAGCTTCTAGCGCCAATTCGTTAGCCATAATCGCGGCTGATGGCACTTCGACCATGCAACCACAGGGTATAAAGGCTGCCCTCGAAAGATTGCGGGCGTCAATTTCATCGACAGCTTGAGCCAGCAGCCGTAGCGTCGCGCGAAACTCCGCGACCGATGAAATCATTGGAATCATAATTTGTAGACGCCCGTGCGCGGAAGCTCTGACCAGAGCGCGCAATTGAGTGAGAAAAAGTTCTGGCCGCGCCAATCCCAGTCGGACCGCGCGCAGACCCAAAGCTGGGTTCGCACCCTGTGGTACGTGAAGCGAAGGGACGATTTTGTCTCCGCCGATGTCGAATGTTCGAAGTGTCACAGGTAGCGGGGCAACGGCCTCGAGCACGTGACGATAGGTAACATATTGCTCCTCTTCGCTGGGCGGCTCAGAACGATCAACGTACAGAAATTCAGTTCGGTAAAGTCCAATTCCCTCGGCACCATGTGCAAGAGCAACATCGGCCTCAGCCGGCAGCTCGATGTTTGCGCGCAGATGAATATGCGTCCCACAGCGTGTCGTGGCCGGTCGATCACGAAGTTCGCGAAGTTCTCGCGTCAATGCCGAGTACCGTTCCGCGCGCAGCTTTGCACGATCGATCAAGTCGCCCGTGGGAGAAAGAACCACTCGACCTCGAAGACCGTCCACGACGACGAGGTCGTTATTGGCAACGTGCTGAAGTATCCCGGCCGTGCCCACTACTGCCGGTATTTCCAGTGCCCGGGCAACGATCGCCGTATGGCTAGTGCGCGTCCCGACCTCAGTCACGAGCGCCATGACTCGGTCACGCGATAGTGACGCAGTTTCAGCAGGGGAAAGATCATGAGCGACGATTACCCATAATTCATCGGATTCGGGCAGCGATACCCGGGTTTTTCGCCCCGACAGAACGGCCAAGATTCGATCACCAACAAATTGCACGTCGTGGCTGCGTTCGGCCAAATACGGATCTGGAGCAAGCGCGAGTTGGCTTGCCATTTGCTCTACGGCCATATCCAGCGCCCATTCGGCACATACGAGATCGAGTTGGATCCTGCGCTCTACGTCCTGTCCCAATGTCTGATCTTGTACCATCAAAACGTAGGCCTGAAGAATGGAGGACTCCACTGCCCCTCCCGAGGCACGACTGGCAACATCCTGCAATTCCGAAGCTGCGGATTCGACCGCAATTCGATACCGCTGAACCTCGTCTTCAGCCTGATGCTTTGCCACCCGACGATGCACAACGCCAGGACGTCGCGTTTCGATCACCAAAGCACGACCGATTGCGAGTCCTGGCGATCCAGCTATGCCGTCCAGAAGCACGGGTGCTACTTTCGAAGATTGCGGCGAATTGTCCTGTTCGTTCACTCCCTCACTCCCCCTCCCCGAATCCAGCATCTATCAGCGCGCCGATCTCGCGTATCGCATTTTCGGCTTCATCGCCTTCAGCCTCGACCAGCAACTGAGTGCCTTTCGCTCCACACAGAAGCAAGACGCCCATCACACTTTTTGCATTAGCGACCTGCCCGTCGCGGCTCACCGAGATCTCACATGGGAAACGCGACGCAAGGGTGACGAGTTTGGTTGCTGCCCTCGCATGCAAACCAAGTCGGTTGCGAACGAGAAAATTCCCTTTTGCGAGGGGCATCCTAGGCGCCTTCCATGTTCGATGTCAGGTTCATGTCGCATGTCGAAGCACTGTCCGCCTCAATCTCCTTGGCTAAGTCTCGATGAATCAAATCTGCTGGCCAAAGCGGAGGGCTATGAATTTCATCGACGAGCGCCTTTGCAACCGCCACTGATCGATGGCGTCCACCCGTGCAGCCCACGGCAATCGTAACGTGACTTTTGCCCTCGCGCTCGAAGCGAGGAAGACAGAACTTGACCAGATCCAGTGCGTGCTTGAGTAACTCCTGCCCTTCAGTATTATCGAGAACATATTGACGAACGGCAGAGTCCAGTCCAGTCTTACCCCGCAACTCGTTCACGAAGTAGGGGTTTTGTAGAAACCGAACATCCAGCACCAGGTCAGCGTCCATAGGGAGACCGTATTTGAAGCCAAAACTGACTACTCGCGTGTTCAATTTTGGTCGCGTGGACTTGCTGAAATCGTAGCGACTAATAACGGCACGTCTAAGATCGTGAATGCTAAGGCCGCTAGTATCGACTATAATCGACGCTCGAGAACGGAGCGAAGCTAGTCTGACGCGTTCGATCCTAATGCCGTCTAGTATAGCCATCGCTTCCCGTTCCGTACCGGGCGTGGTCAACGTGCTAAGAGGATGCGGGCGGCGGGTGCTGCCGAAGCGCCTTATCAATACGTCATCAGCAGCATCGAGAAATAGTACCGAAACATTCCTCGGACCTGCACCCATTATGGAATCAATGACCTTGGGCGCCATCTCGAGAAATGCCCCAACTCGCACGTCTATTCCAAGTGCCACGCGCTCCGTACCGTGATTGGACAACGCGTTAAGCGTAGCTTCGACAACTGGGATCGGTAGATTGTCCACGCAGAAGAACCCTAGGTCTTCCAATGCGGCAACGGCAGTGGACTTTCCCGCTCCGCTCAGGCCCGTCACGACCACCACCGTCTGGGCAGTCATTTCTCATTTCCCCGTACCGGCCCCGGTGAGTCGACGGGTGGCGGTGCCGAACTCTCGTAATAGTCCGCGTGACGCCATGAAGTTTGGACCGGTCGTGATGGTCGCATCGCGTCAACATCGATCGAAATGGAATCAACCAAGTGCCGATCAATTCGATCAATGAAATCACGAACTGGGTAATGGCCCGTTTGACGAAGCAATTCGATTCGAGCAGCGATTTCGATAATTGAGCTCATATTTCGCCCCGGCCGAACCGGCAGACGCACTTCCCGAACTGGAACTCCCAAGATTTCAGTAAATCGATCATCGAGACCGATGCGATCGTAGGTGGCATCTTGTTGCCATAGTTCCAATTGCACGACCAAATCGATGCGCTTGCGCTCCCGAATGGCTGTCACGCCAAATAAATCCTTGACGTTCAAGATCCCAAGACCCCTCACCTCAATATGATGCCGCAATAGCTCCGCGGGCTGGCCGAATATGAATGTAGGGGGCTTATAGTCACATTCGATGACATCGTCTGCCACCAGCCGGTGGCCTCGCATGACGAG
>PMCK01000583.1 GCA_003154095.1 Myxococcales bacterium
ATGTTGCACGTTTTTCCGATTTACTGGTCACTATATAAACCTGGCGCTCGTCATACAACGATATTCCCGCTGTTTCACTATGGTTATGACAAAGATGCCTGGCTATTTGCCAATCCGCTATTCGTAATGGCTCGCGGGCAAAGTGGCGAGCGCACGTTCGTCACTTGGGCTTATGCGAGATACCGGGGTCGCACCGAACTTGACATGATAACCCCGCTCTACTGGGATTATCGAGATCCCGATGCGGGCGTCACCCAAAAATTGTTGTTCCCATTTCTGTACACTCGTCAGAGCCCGCGCGAGTCGACTCAGGCGTTCTTCCCGTTCTGGGCTCACAGTGAGCGGTTTGGAATCAGCAAAACGACGTGGATCACTCCCATCTTCAAGCACACGCACGACCTGACCGGATGGAGCACCAATATTCATCCGATATTTTTCTTCGGTCGTAGTGGCAAACAATCGCACACGATTATTGCGCCCGTATTTTATGATTTCGTCGGCACGGAAAGCCGAACCACGGTGGCATTCCCGGTTTACTGGCGTTTCAGCGACCTCAATAGCATCACACAAGTCGTAGGTAATATGTACTACCACGAGAAAAAGCTGCATTCCGGCAAGGAATGGGAAATTCACGCTTTCCCAGCTCTTAGTTATGGCAGTACACCTGACGGACACTTCATCAACGTATTGTACGGGTTTGCTGGCTACAGTCGTCGCGGTTCGGACACGACCGTGCGTCTGCTCTGGATTCCTATTCACACGGGCAGCGCACCGCAATCGCCGTAACTCGAACCAGGCAAGCAATTCCGAGGCTGAGTCTGCGCGGCGCCGCGCGGGTTGACAGTGACGCCTTACGACGCTGGGGATTTCAACGCAGTCGGATCGCTAATTAACTGGGCCAGAGTATCGTCCAAGTCTTGCGCTGCCTGACCCGCCGCTACGGCTTGAGTGACTGCGTTGGTGGCTTTGATACGGTCGTCCATGAACAAATAGGCGCGTGCTGCGGCCACTGCATCGTTTGGATCATGCGTTCGCTCGAATAACGCCAAGGACAACTCGGCGCTCGGTTGGGCCCTTCCGCCGTCAAACGCTTCTTTGGCCACACGACGCGCATCATCCAATGGGACGTCGGCCAGAATCTGTCTCGTTACGGCGGCGGCTTCGCCAAATCGTCCATCCTTGAGAAGTACACGCACGAGAGATGCGCTCACTTGAGGCCT
Organism: Myxococcales bacterium; assembly: GCA_003154095.1. Taxonomy (GTDB): domain Bacteria; phylum Myxococcota_A; class Polyangia; order Polyangiales; family Polyangiaceae; genus FEN-1139. The sequence continues at coordinate 1,221 of PMCK01000583.1, forward strand.
TGCATCGCCGGCTTCGCGGGCTTGCCGAAGGCAAGCCACGGCGCGTTCCGTGTCCCCGTGGGCCTCTAAGACTGCGGCCTGCAACAGAACGTCGATGGGGCCTGGCGACAGCACACGCAGAGCATGCCGCGCCTCGGAGTGTTGTCCGGTGGCGATGGCCGCCCACGCTCCGAGTTCCATGGCTCGCCGCTGCTGCTCGGGCGTTGCAGGCAAAGCGCCGACCATGTGAACGAGCTGCAACGCCCGGACTGCGTCGCCATCATCCAGCGACTGCCGCGCCTCGACTAGCGCTCGCTCGATTTGCTCGGGAGTAATCGTCGACGCGGCACGTCGAGCGCGTTCCATGGCTCGATATTCCATTATTCCGGACAGGCCGAACATAACAGCCGCTATTTTCCATCCGAGTTCCCAGAAACCGACAGCGGCAGCTACTCCGAATACGGCAGACAGCGTTGCACTCAATCGGCGGCGCTTGGGCCCCAGTGCATGTGCCAACAGCTGGCCGCCATCGAAGGGCAAGACCGGGAGCAAATTGACAATCGACCACACTGCGTTTACTTGTAACACGATCTGCAATACGTCTTTTACGGCTATCGATGAGTTGTGCATCACTAGAATCGAATGCGGCAGGTAACTCAGCGATGCATAACTCAGCATTGCGAGCGCAATTCCCCCACCGGGTCCGGCCAATGTGATGCCGATCAGCTTGGATTTCGAAAGTGGACGATTGGGAATCCAGCGCGTCAGTCCGCCAAATGCGTGAATCGTTATCTGCGGATGCTGCCCGGCACCGCGAGCCGCCCAGGCATGCCCCAATTCATGCGTCAAAATCGAAATGAAGATAACGCCCGCGAATATCAATTGGGTAGCTACTGGAGCCTTGGTGCCGGATACCAACAGGTAAGCCACGAGCCAAAAGAGCGGATGAATTTGAACGGGGAAACCGAACAACGTTAATTTCAACACGCCCATGACAATTCGAGATAGCGCAGGAGGGACTACGCGCCAGCGGTCGGCCCGTCGGGCTACTCGTGAATAACCACTGCGGTTCCTTCACCCATTTCTGAGCCGATATTAATGCCCTGCCACCCCGGTGGCACGGGGGGATCCGTCCATAAGAAAATGACGCGCGCGTCCACTGGAGACAAGTTCACGCAACCATGACTACGAGGAATACCAAATGAATCATGCCAGTAAGCGCCGTGTAAGGCGTAACCCGACGCAAAGTATTCAATCCACGGCACGTCCCTGAGTTCAAAGCCGGTAGCGCCGCGCCTCTCAGTGACTCCATATTCCGGGTCGCGGCCCTTCTTGATATTCATCAGTCGCCGCTGATCATCTGCACTCAATTTGGCGCCAGCTTTTTCAGCCGCCTGCAATCGCTCGATAGTCGCTTGCTTGTCGGCATTTGAAGTCTTTGTGGGGGCACGCGATGCACTTCGTCCCTCACCCTCGTCGCCCAGGGTTGCCGCCTCCGAGTCCATGGCTGCCGCAATGTGTTTGCTTTTCAAACGGAATGTTCCTTGCGGCGTCGCATAGGAGGTCTTGGGATCACCTAGGCGATCGCGGCCGGTCGAAACCAAAGTGGTGTAAACTGGGCGTTTGCCTTCATAGAGTGTCAACGTTTGCTGGCGCAGGGAAATGTCAATCCACTTCTCGCCGCGTTCGGCAAATTCGGGCAATGGTGATGGCGCCGAGACAATACTGATGTCGTCAACGTTCAACCAACGAGTATTGTCCTTGCGAGTCTGGTAATAACGATGTGAATCTTTGATGTGGGCTTCACCCGTAAGTGGAACAACGACACGTTTGGGAATGCCTTCGGCCGGTCTTGCCTCGTCTTTACCGCGAATTAGTTTGTAGGTCTTGGCGTCTTCCCGAACTACCCAAGCCAACGGCAGTTTGACGTCGGGCTTGAGTTCGATTCCGTGAAATGCCGACCCGGAATCTGGCTTGATCTTGGTTGCTGGAATCAGTCTCAAGTCCACCGAGATGGCAAAGCGCCGCACGAAGTCATCGTCTTTTGCATTGAACGAGCCTACAAAAGAGAGACCGGTTTTGCGTCTAACACGGTTAGCGAAAATCGCAGACGCGGGCACGTCGAAACCCGAAACATTTGGGATCAGTCGACGACCGCCTTCGAGCCAGAACGGAATGGCATCATCGGGTGAGTTACCGCCCAGCAACTCGCCCAGGCTAAGCTCAGACGAAGCCCGATACCCTGGCGCATGTGCCCCCGAGCTGGTCGGAAACCCACGGGCGTCGAAGGGGACATCATTAGCTCCCAGTAGTGCCTTTTGAACCTCTTGTTCGTGCTCATGATACCATGTCAAGTGCTCAGCCAATTGCAGCTCGCTCTTCTCCTGTTCGGCGTGCGACGGAATTCTCAAATATTGAGGCGCCGTGGCACGAATGAACCCATAGCGATATGGTAAAGGCTTGCTCAGGTCAGGACCCTTGACAGCGGCACGCACCAACGGCAGCTCAATGTCGGTCGTAAACTCATCGGTGCACGCATAGCCTGCTGGATACACTCGGTACCAGTGACCCTGGCATCCATTGCCGCTGGTTGGTGCATCATCGCGCTGGACTAGTCCACCCAACCGCACGTACCCAAGCCGCCGCCCCTGAGTGTTGGGCAATTTGTAGATGGTGGCGGCAAGCACCGTTGCGGCGAGCTTTGGAGAACCTTGCGGCGCCTTGGTATCGAGCTCGCCGTGACCCGTTACAACGCCGGCTCCGGCGTCCAGTGTCCCGCCGTCATCGTTTGAATCGGCATCGGGGAGATGTCGCTTGCAGCCAACGGACGCGGAAAGTGACAACCAAGTGATAGAAATCGTGATGCAGTGGCGCCTCGACACCCTGCTGGTATTGTGCGGATTTGTGATGTTTTCAAGCGGCTACTCGTAGGCGGCTGGCGCGTCGGATGCGGCCGAAGTATCTTTGGGGGCGTCATGCGAGTCACAGTCAACGGCAATGAGCATTCCGTTCCCGAGGGGTTGACGGTTCGAGGCCTGCTCGATCACCTGGGGTTGACGGAGGGACCAGTCGCCGTGGAGCGAAATCGCAACGTCGTGCCAAGGGCTGAGCATGCAGCGGTTGCCCTCTCTGATGAGGATGTCCTGGAAATCGTGCATTTCGTGGGTGGTGGCTGAGCCACCCCGAGACACACGGCACTTTATGTAGTGCGACGTCCCGGCGGCCTTCAATCCGACTCACTCATTGTGGCGCGGGCGAGCAATGCGCGTGCCCGGCGGCTGGCGTCCCGCCTCGCGCAGGCCTCACGCCTGCGAGGCGCACGAACTTGCGCGAGCACGAATAGTTCCGCGAGAAACGTATCATCAGCGTTACCGGCTTGGCTGCTTGGATACGTGACGTTGCGGCATCCTCCAGGAGGAGTCCTATTAGAAATTTTTGCGGCACTGGGACAGCGGGTGCGCTACGAAATTCCGATTAGTGAAGGAATGAAGCATGCAATATCGGCAATTGGGAAAAACTGGCTATCAGGTGTCGAGTGTGAGCTTTGGGGCGTGGGCCATTGGCGGCACTTGGGGCACGACCGATGATAACGAATCACTCGCTGCATTGCACAAGGCCGTCGATCTCGGTGTCAATTTCATCGACACAGCTGACGTTTACGGGGACGGCAAGAGTGAGCGCTTGATCGCCCAGTTGCGCCGCGACAGGAGCGAAAAACTGATAGTAGCGACTAAAGCTGGACGCAGGCTCGACCCCCACAATGCGTCAGGTTACAATCGGGCCAACCTAACGGCGTTCGTAGAGCGGAGCCTGAAAAATCTCGATGCCGATTCCCTTGACTTGCTGCAACTGCACTGCCCTCCAACCGACGTTTACTACCGCCCCGATGTGTTCGAAATACTCGACGATTTGATCAAAGCGGGAAAGATTCGCAACTATGGTGTAAGCGTTGAGCGCGTGGAAGAGGCGTTGAAAGCCATCGAATTTCCCGGGGTGGCGACCGTTCAGATAATTTACAACATATTCCGTCAGCGCCCCGCCGATCTCTTCTTTCGTGAGGCGAAAGCAAGAAACGTGGGTATTTTGGCGAGGCTACCGCTTTCTTCGGGCGTACTCGCGGGCAAGATGTCGAGAAATTCCACATTCGCCTCGGACGACCATCGCTCATTCAACCGGCATGGCGAGGCCTTCGATCGCGGCGAGACATTTTCGGGGATCGATTTCGAAACGGCACTCACTGCTGTCGAGTCACTTCGCCCGCTGGTGCGAAGTGGAATGACAATGGCGCAATTCGCCTTGCGCTGGGTGCTCACTCGTCCCGAGGTGTCCTGCGTCATACCTGGCGCCAAGCGCCCCGATCAGGTGCAGGANNCCGCTCGTGCAGCACTACTGGTGAACTTCGTCTCGAACGCCTCAGATTCTGCCGGAACTTTCGAATACGAATCGACCAACCCGTCTCAACCGACATCATCGACTAATAGAGGTTCAGGTACCGGCTTAGGTTCGGGGGCACTTGCGCTAGGAATACCTGAGCAAAGAATAGACTGGGGCTGGCAGCAACCGATCTCTGCCGCTCAATGATTCGAGCTCTATGACGAATGCGTATGCTGCAACATAGGCTCCTTGGCGATGGACGAGATCACCCGCTGCGGCAGCGGTGCCGCCCGTAGCTAGTAAGTCGTCCATAACGATAACACTGGTACCTTCGGGCAGGGAATCACGATGCATTTCCAATTCACTCTCGCCGTATTCGAGGGAATAACTGACGCGGTCCACGCGATGCGGTAGCTTTCCGGGCTTTCTCACCGGGACGAAACTTGCATTCAAGCGTGCCGCCAACGCCCCACCAAAGATGAAACCCCGTGATTCAATGCCAACGACCGCATCGATATGATCACCCACGAATTGTTCGGCGAGCATATCTAGTACGATGTGGAATGCCTTTGGATCGGCTAGTAGTGGCGTGATATCGCGAAACAATATGCCTGGCTTGGGGAAGTTGGCTATGTCCCGGACCATTGAGCCCAGGTATGAAACCCTGTCGAACGTTGGACTGTCACTATTGTGATGAAGCTCCGAGGGCTTGGCCGGAGGAATTACAAGTTCCCTGGCTACACCCCGAGGCGTGGGCCCGCGGCGCGCCGGACCATGTTTTGGATCTAGAATCTTGCCCCTTTTTCTAACGGCCATAACCCATACAACCTATCACAATCGCAAAAAGGTGGCGCAAGGTTTACCTTGCCATACGCAGGTTGTCTTAGCCGGGGGTCACGTGGTCGCTGGTGGCCGGCATCTATCCGAGGGCTAGGTGCTAGGAAAGACCCTCGATTACCCACTTTGTTCGCTGAGACTCATTGTTTGCATAGGGCAGTAGGGAAAGTGGGGTGACTCCTACCGCACCACAATCGAACGCCGCCGTGTCGGTACCATCGAAAGAATCGTGCCGCGTGCCAGGCGGTCCCCCCAGCCAAAGGTACTCGCGGCCACGGGGATCACTGCGAAACTCTACCTCATCGTTGTACAATCGTCGGCCTAGTCTTGTCTGGGCAACGGACCACTGTGACCCAGGTGGGAAGTTGATATTGTAGAGTAGCGGCTCGGTTCCGGCGCGCGCCAAAACACATTTGACAAGTTGGGTCGTCAAGTTCGAGGCAGCCGGGATAGAATCATCGTTTGCAACTGACAACGCCAAGGCACGATGACCACGCAATGCGCCTTCTCGGGCTGCGGCCACCGTCCCGCTGTAAAACACATCGTCGCCGAGATTGACGCCGTGATTCAACCCAGACAATACAAGGTCGGGACTTTTTGGCAGTATTCGCGAACCCGAATATAAGGCTACGTAGACGCTGTCGGCGGGGGTGCCATCCACAGAAAAAACGCCTGGCTCATGTTGCTTCAAGCGGAGGGGACGATGTAGGCTCAGCGCATGACTGGCCGCGCTTTGCTCGAATTCCGGAGCGCAGACAACGACATCTGCGACTTCGATCAGCGCCGCTCGTAAGCTGCGAATTCCTGTTGACTGAAAGCCATCGTCATTGGAAAGCAATATTAGGGGGCGATTCATGGGACGTCCGCAGCAAAGTAGCGAATTTTGTCGAACATGGCCATGCAAGTGCACCTTGCGATGGGAGGGGGTGCCGCAACTTCGCCGAGAAACTCCGGGTTGCTGTCCCCTACTAGATAGTACTATCCTATGAGGCTCGACGTGACCGATACGGGATGGCGAGCCGAGCTAGGTGCTAGAACTACCGAAATTCTCGGTCGATTTGGTGTAGCCGGTCGCGTCGAGGTGGAGGGTCAATTGGTGTGGCTCATTGGGCATGGGCCAACGGTAGAAGTCGCGCTTCCCGAATTGACTACCACCAGTGCAGCACAAACCCCACAGGAATTGGAGCGGTTAGCCGAGCGCTTGGCTCGAGACCTTGCAAATGCCAGACGGCACGCTGCCGGCAAATCAGATTCGGATTCGAGCTGGGTCGGGTGGCTAAAACTGATTCCACCGATATCGATTATGGTTCTGGTCACGTGGGCGGCAGCTCACTACCTGCTTCCACCTCGCAATCTCTCTAAGTCAAGTTCCACGCTCAATAGATCCGCTGTGGCGAAACGGTCAGTCCCGGCTGTGGACCCATCAGCTGACAAACGCGAGCGTGACTACCGCTCCTGCATGCAAACGGTGACTCGAATTCAGCAGGGCGGCAGTGTAACTCCGCTTGACATCGATGGCTGGGTCGTGGAGCTCAGCCTAATCAGTGACAAGACCGATCTAGACCCAACGGCGGCATTGTTGAGTGAGTTCTTCGAGACTCGACCCAACGATATCGAAAGATCGCAGCATTGGACCGGGGCGCCACTGCTAACCGGGGTCGACCCCGCCCTGGCTGGTGTTCTTATCTCGAAGGAGCCCTTGGCCGATGCGGCTCCCGTCGCGGGCTCGGGGATCAAGATTACCTGGCGAGGACAATACGTTTCGAAGTACTTCGCTGAATTTGAGCGACAGGAGTACGTCCACCTGGCGGACGCACTCTACCGGGCTAGCTCTGCCCGTTACGGTGCCCTTTACGCGCGATGTGCGCAAGGAGTTGCACGGTATTTGGGAGCATGGTTCCGAGGTCCAGACGTGGGCGGTGCCGCTTGGACTTTGATAGCGGAGATAGGATTATTTGCCGACCTACCACAGGTTCCAGGTGTGAAATCCGGCGACGGGCCTGAGCAATGGGCGGTGTCACTCAATCGAATTGCGATTCTGTCACATTCGTTGACGCGAAAGCAGGCAGCATTCCTTTTGTCCAGCACTGAGGGTAGTGTGGCTGAACGACCCGGCGTGAGCGCCACGTTGGAGTTTCCTTTCGCACAAGGATTCAGGGCCAATAGCGCCAGTCAAAAATTCATCCGTGCCTTGACCGCGGACATGGCAATCTCCAGATAGTATTGTTCGATGTTTAGCCTACTCGTGCTTCTTGATTGGCAAAGGACCTAATTCAAGACAAATGGGATTCGCGCCTTAAGTTCGATAGCCCGCCAAATCGGCTTTGACTAGTCTCGCGGCGGCGGAACGGTCGTTATCTTCAGATCGTGTATGGCGTCTCGGAATCGAATTTGTTGCTCACGTGTTGCGACGCTGAGCTCGACCAATCTCTTTTGGACTTTGTCGAATCTGGAAGTCGATTCATCCAATTTCTTGGTTAGTTTGTGTCGGAGGTCNNGTTCAACACTGACTGCTCGTCATCGTAACGCTTCCATTGTTGGCGAATTTGCCACGCATTGGCTAGTCCCTCGCGCTGACCTTTCTCCGCGCGTTCGTCTTTGAGATAGGCCGTAACCGCTTCCTCTGCGAGGGTCGAGAGCCAGTCGGAATTTTGCTGTACAGCAGCTCGCTCGTCTACCACTAGTTCGGCTCGGCCCTTGGCGCGGATATCCATTGGCAATAGTGCGGTGCCTGAACCTGTGTTGTCTTCGGTACCTGGCGGGGGATGATACAGCCTTGTGCCCGGGCGCCGACCGTGACGTATGAGCATTTTCACGGAGTCGCTAGCGCCATTTTGGATCTTGTACGTGGTGCGAATCACCGTATCGCGCTCGATGAACAGATTTCCCATTTCAACTCGTGAAAGGCGTGCACCGCGCTCGTCTACGTGTACTTCGCTCTGGACTCCGATGGATCGCTCGAGCGCGAATGGAACAGTGGCCGTCCCACCTGGTGGCAACGATTCGAGCAAACCTTGCCCAAGAAATGAACCTTTCTCGAAGACCGCTATCGGGCCCCGTTCCAATAATCCTTGCGTGGAGTTCGTAAACCTTGCAACCCGAAACGGGTGTGTCGCCGAATCCGAAACTCCACCGTCCGGAGCAAAAAGAAACACGGCCTCGCCCGGGACCGCCTGCTGTGTCAAGAGAACCATCGTGGCGCTCTCGTCGGGTACAGTCACTCGATACGGAATCGCGTAGCGCGTAGCACCGGACTGAATGGCAACCGCTGCTAGTGCACTGACATTGCGAGGTTGACTGGGAGCATCCGCACGCATGACGGGAGCAGCCATCACCGCACGCGGGGCGGCCGCCGCCGATTTCGATATTCGCGAGAGACTACCGGCCGGTTTTGCAGGCATATCTCTGTCGTCCTTTTGGTATCCATAGCCAGCCGCGTTACCTGCGACTTCTAGGCGACCTGACTTCTTTCTCGCCGCGTCCGCGGATCCTTTTTCCTTCGGCGCCTTCGCCTCCTCCATGGGTTCCATTCCTGGGGGTGCCGGTGGTGCGGCCTGGGCTTCCGGTTCATAACGATCGACGGGGCCGTTGCTGCTGGCAACACTCGTAACACCTTCTGGCATTGCGTCTATTACTTCTCCCGTGTCGGAGACCAGGGGTCTCTGTGGGGTCACCGGCTGACCCAAATTTGACTGGAACGCTAGCGGCGCGCCGGCGACCAAAACGAGTTCGACATTGTCCCAGTTTTCTCCAGACAAATTCTCAATAATGCCCCACGATTGCAGCTCAGCCTTGCCAGCCTGGTCGAGAACCACCCGATATGAAGGGCGCCAGACCGGGGTCTCAGCGACGTAGCCAACTGCCAGATCGTGCTCCAAGCCATCAAGACGAAGTACGACGTTGCGCAGCGGATTCTTCTCCTTGGGTTTTCCGGTGAAATCGGTCCGCCACAATTCTTGAAATTCCTTCGCCCGAGGATCAACTTGGTCCTCGATCTCAATCGGGAACGAAGCTGAACGGACGCTGCTGCCTCCCATTTCCACGATGGCCAACGTGGCTAGGAAGTCTCCAATCAGCCGCTGCCGCATCCGAAACTTCACTTCAGTTGCTTCGACGTGACCCGCCCTTTCGTAGTATCCAACGCCGTTACGGTACACGACGACGCGACGCAATGGCAGTTGCTCAGACGCGACGTTGGGACCGCGTGCACAACCTGCGAGCAAGAATAGAGTGAGTATACTAGTGAATGCCGTTCGCATAGCCCAGCATCGTCTCTGTTTTTTGCTCAATTGACAATGGGCTGCCCATCTTTGTCTGCAACCCCAAATGAAGAATGCTGGTCGCGCTAAGGATTTGCGTCTCCCAGTTCGACCGCGTAACTGATGCGGGTGGCGCCCGCGCCGAACATGCCCAGGGGATTGAAGGGCGGGTTAACGGTGCCTAGTTGTGCGGATTCATCGAGTACAATTACGTAAATGCCCGGATTGAGGGGGAGACGTTGTTGGTTGGCTCCAGGGTTGAGGGCAAAACCGGCGATTGCCGGTTGTGGAGGGGCACCAAGTGACGTTCCAGTTTGCAGACCTTCGCGCCACGGATCGATTACCGTTTTGGGCCAGACAAATCCCTCCAAGGATGCCGGACCTTCGACCTGAAAACGCGTATACAGGGCCTGTTCTTTTTCGGTAACTTCGAATGGGCCCAATATGTCGATTTGGCCTATGTGTAGTTCCGTTGTCTCGCTCGCGTATAGAATCTTGTCGCTTCCAGACAATCCATAGGGCTTTGGGGGATGCGCCGGCGGTTCCAAATGTCCCAAAGAAAACTCATCACCGTTGTCGGTTCGAATGACGGTGAAGCCCGCCGCCAGCTGACTGGCAAGAATTTGACCGCCAAAGGCATTGGCGAGATACCCAACGGGGGATTTTGTCGCCCAATCGACGACCTTATTCTCAACCGAACCTAACTGAAATTGCGGAGGCGCGGACACATTTGCCGGCACACCAAAGACATAAATAGCATCCTCGGCCAGCTTGAAATCCATTCGATATTCCACTGAGGCTTGGGCAGCGAAACCGATCCGTCCCGCGACGGGCGTCCAAGCAAATCCGGTCCCGCCAAATGTAATGGCGACAGTTTGATGGGTATCGTCGATACGTTGGTCGCAACGATTGGGAAAGAAGCGGCCAACGACATCGCCAGCGTTATTCAGGCGTAGTCCAATCCCTGACGAGGTTACGCGTGGACATATCTGCCTTGCTCCGAAATTCGAGAATAACCACCAGCGCAAACCCGGACTATCATTTACGGAGCTGCGGAACCATGCACAGCCGCACAGCAACACACAGAAAGACAACGCACAAGAACCCAATCCAATATTTCGCATGTTATATCGCCCTTTGTGCCAGGTCCGCTCGCCCGATGCATTCCCGGACCAGGTTGGCCATGACACCAACCAACCCGGCTCCGGCGTTTAGTGTGGGAACGCGAGATATTTCCAAGCCCAGCTTTTTCGCATGATCTTTGGCCTCATGATCCAAATCGTACAGGGTTTCGACGTGCTCGCTCATGAATCCGATTGGAACCACCGTTGCATGTTTAGCGCCATCGTTGGCCAACTTGTCTAAAGTTTCGATAAGACTCGGACCGAGCCACCCTGCCCCGTCGTTACCTTGGCTTTGAAAGGCAAGGATTGTCTTGCGGCCCAATGCTCGCTCTATTTCGCTTGCGGCTGTCTCTATTTGCCTTGCGTAACTATCGCCGCCTTCGATTACTCGCAGTGGTAAGCTGTGCGCGGTGAGAACGATGCTCGTATCTAGCGGAATCTGATCGATAAAATGGCTAATAATCGCCTCACACTGGGCCTGCACCAAACCTGCATGCGTTCCCCAAGGTGGCACGTGCAATAGTTCGAATCCAAGTGAATGGCCGTTGGCTTTAAGCCGAGAATAAACAAGAGCTGTTTCGTTTACGTAGAGCTCGACACTAAATGGTGCCACCGGCAAAATTACAAGCCTGTGTAGCCGCAGCGCTGCCGCGCCCAATAGCGCTTCGGAGATTGGAGCAATCCCGAAACGCATGCCGATGAGGACTGGCATTTGGATTGTGTCCGCAAGGGCATTGGCCTGTTCCCGGGTAATCCGCATCAATGGCGAGCCACCAATTGCCGCATATCGGCGAGTCATTTCTGCAACCATCTCGTTGGATGGTGCTCTTCCATGTCTAATTTGTGTCAAGAATGCTGGCAATTCTACCAAGTCATTGATTGTGCCGTGAGCGACCAAGAGCACCCCATCGTTCTTGGGTGAATTCATCGTGCTCAGCATAATCCCGATGGCGAGGATCAAGGTGACGCCGTCTGGGCCGGACCGCTACCTGGGAATTATCGCCGTGTTCTTTTCATGCCAAAACGTGCGAAAACGCCTGCTGAAACCGATTTCGGTCCAGGACCACCTGCGGCAAGCACGGTTCTTGGAAAATGGCCAGCTGGCCTGTGTCGATCTGGCGAAAAAGAACTTCTTCGGAAGTTCTTGGGATTATTGGATAATATGCTCGCGACGTATGCAAAGGTCTTGCTCATTGTCGCGACATTCAAATCGATTCATTCTAGCTTGATCAGTTGCACGCCGTGCCGAGCCCCTGCCACTAGCCGCACCTGATTAACTATTTTCACCGAGCACTGCCTTACCTATGCGAACGAGGATCGGAGCGATTGAATCATTGGTCAAATTGCCCCGCTCGGAGACTGCGTCCGAGCGTCGCGCAAACTGGCGCCAGGCTATTGCAACCCTGGGCCAAAACATTCGCGTCGAGGGACCCTCACCCCTCGATAGCGTCGATACTGAAACTGTTGTCGATGCGGTACGAGTCGCTCTCGAAGCTGGGCTCGTGGACGATTTGGACTGGATTGAACCTCGCCAGAGTGCAGTGGCACTCTATGAATTGACGTCAGCGCTGCCAGCCGGGCGTGAACGTCGTGACCTGGGTCGCCGCGTATTTACTCGAGTATACGAAGGAACCGCCTCGACTTTCAATGCCGTTGCGGTTCGCATCGCGCTGAGCGCGGCGCGGTCTCTCGATACGCCCGCACTGCGGGCTCGTGTGGGGCTTCTTCTGGATTTGCCCACGGGAACCACGGTAAATCCAGATGCTCTCGCGCTGGCTCTCGTAGTTCGACGCGATAATTTTGACCGATGGGTAGCGCGCCCGAGTGTTGGCGCCCTCTCCGCACGCCGGCTCGCCGCAAAAACGCTGGAACATGCCGCCCGCGAAGCTGCGTTGCGTGCCCAACAGGGTGACTCTTACCCGCGTCGGCTATTGATGAGTAGTGACTTACAAGGCATTTTTCGACGTCTTTTGGCCGATCGCGAACCACTCGTTTGGAGACATGCTGCAGTTGCTCGTGGACTATTGGCAACCGTGGACGCAAACCTACGGGAAGAAGTCGAGAGTGCGCTGGACCCCAGTTTGTCACCAACCGAGTGGCGGCGGGCCGCTGTGTCCCTCGTGGCTCTCTTGCCGAGTGATCCACAGACGGTCTTGAAACAGTGTCGTCGGCTCATTCAAGGCGAAATTGGTCAGGCTGATCCCGGGATTGCCGCGGCCATGGTGGCGGGGCTGCATCGAGTCATCGAGGCAGAACCCGAGGGTGCCGAAGCGCTCCTGGAAATACTCGCAGATGGTCGCAGATTGGACGTCGCAGAAGCCATAGGTTCGCTGTTCTCAGGTTTAACGAGCCGGACATTTGGCGAACGTACAGCGCAAACACTGCATCACGTCCTTGTAAGTTCGAAGGCCGTCGAGGCGGGTGCCACAACGGCCATGCGCTACCGAGTCCTCGCCGCTCTCGACCGAAACCGAAGCGACAACAGTTTATCCGAAAGCTTACGCCAGGCTTTGGTAGCCTACGAGACACAGGGAGCACGAGCTGCCCATCAAGCGGCAATCGCCGCGATCGAAGCCGCGCATCTTTCCGCAGAACGGCTTGAGAAGCTGGGTGCGGCGGACGATTCGACCCTTTCGGAGAGTCTAGCTCTGCTAAACGATCTGGACATTAGTTGCCTCGAGCGCTCAACGTTGGTCGATCTGCTACTCCTCAATCGGCGGCCCGGCGATAGCGATGCCAGTGTTCCGCAAATTGAGCGCCTATACTTTAGGCTTGGCAATTGGTTGCTGGATGCCGAGGAGCGGACTAGCGATGCCAATTTCAATCCGAGCACTCCCATTGTGCAGCAACGGCGCCTACGCACCTTGCTTCACCTAATTGACGCCGAAACGACTCAAAGTGAGGCAGAGGATGTCGGCCAGCGCGTACGGGCGCGAGTTCGCCGCGCACTCAAAACTCTGCTTCGACATCTCGCAGAAGGGCCCGATTCAATCGTACATCGCGTGTTGTGCGCCACGCTGGCACGGAGTTTTGACGCGGCAATTCGCGAAAACGTATGTGATCCAAGTGATCTGTTGCTACTGGTGGCGGCGAAGATTTCGGAAAAGGAAAGTATTGAGGCAATAGCCGAGGCTTCCACCAACCAAGACGTTGCAGGGCCGCTCGCAGCCTATTCCGCTTTCGTCGACGTCAACGGAATTGACGCCCTGGATTCGGCCCTTGAAGCTCCTTCTTCCCCGCTCGGAGAGTCAATCCTAGGAGACGAAATCGTCGTAGCGCAACGGGTGGTTCGCCTTAGCCAAGGCTTGGGCGCCGGTGGTGCATATCGAGCCGAGGCTCTGCGACAAGTTGTACTTCGGCTTGGACGCGGACTCGAAGCGGTAGCGGCAGCACGCGGACTAAGTGAGCTTGTTGACCGGCAGCGCTCGGGGTTCGACGCTATTCGGGAAGTCGAACGCTCGGCAGCGGCGCTGCGCGAACTAAGCCTGGCCGCGCTTCGACGCCTCCTGCAGAGCGAACCCACTCGCGCGGACAGTGGTAACGTAGTCCCTTTGAGTGTGCTCATAGAAAGAACCTTAGCTGACGGAGTTGCCTCGAATGCGCATTTGATTGCCAAAGCCGTTGCGGAGCTTACTTGCCAACTTCCGGATTCGATAGGACAGGCCATTAGTCAGGTTGTTTCGCGCATCGATACACTGCCAGCGTCTGCCTCCAGCGACGTCTATGCGATACCGCTCGATAAGCGGCGCTCACCCCTTCCCGATTGGCTCTTGCCGCGTCGAACGATAGGATCGTTTTATGTCGTTCGCGCGTTGGGAAGTGGCGGTGTGAGCTCCGTGTTCGTTGCGAGGCGCAGTGAAGAACGCAATAGCCCACGCGCCACCTTATTTGCACTAAAGGTTCCTGAATATGACCCAACCACGGCGCGCAGCCTCAGTGAACAGGAATTCTTTCAGCTCTTTCGGGAGGAAGCGAGCGCACTTCTCGCTATCCCGCATCACCCTAATCTTGCACGCTTCGTGACATTTGATCTTGCTGCGCGACCTAAACCCATTCTGGTGATGGAACTTATCAATGGGTTCGCGCTCGATCGCCTTATTCGCAGTCGGTCGTTGAGTGTTGCGCGAGCCTTTAGCTATTTGGGCGAAATATTGCGTGGACTTGAAGCGATGCACGCGTTTGGCATTGGCCATCTGGATATCAAGCCTTCGAATGTAATATTACGCGACGGCGAGACGCCGGTACTGGTCGATTTTGGTTTGAGTGGGAGAAAGATACGCCCCGGTTGCGGAACGTTGGACTACTGCGCTCCGGAGGTACTTGGTGTGCTCAACGACGCCACAACGGCTACGCCAATGGCAGCCGATATATACGCCTTTGGATCAATGGCCTTCGAGGTGCTTACCGCACAACCACTTTTTGATGGAATGGACGAGATGGCGCTCGTCACCGCTCATGTGTCGCACGATGGTTGGCCCGAAAAATTGGCTCGATTTGCCAGCAATCCGAGAAATGCGGAATTGGCGATTGTGCTTGCCGCATGCCTTCGCCATGATCCGGCCGCTCGACCCTCGGCGCTCGAGGCGCGTGCGGCGATCGATGCGATCGCCCCACACATGCTCGACAATGCGTGGCCGCTGCCGATTACCCAGTCATCTCAACAGCCCCTTACGGCATGATGGATTTCCTAGCTTGTATAAACTGATGACTCGACTATGGGGACGAAGTGCATCGCCGTTGGTTCACGAGCTTAATCCCTTGCCTAACTCTGGGGCTCAGCTCGTGCCGTGACAACAGCGCGCCCACTATTCAAGTTGTCGCCGGCAATTCCAACGAACAACAAATCAGCTTTGCCCCAAAAGTGTCCTTTGCCGAATACGCCGAGCTACCCAGCGGTGGCGACGAATTGAGAGTGTCGTTAGCTAACTATGATTTGAACTGTGACGGCTACTCGCCAGTTCCAGAGGGTGGCGTCATAGTCGTCTTGACTTTCCTTCTACCAGTCGGCCAGCGGCCCTCGATTGGCACTTATCCGTGGTCCGGGCTTCCGACTGGCGCCAAATTGTCCGATGCTAACTTCGAACTCAAAACGCAGTTAGTTATGCCCGTGGTTCGAATTGGCAAGAAGAGCACGGCCCTGCTTCCCGGTGGCAACGTGGACATCCAAAGGATCAATCTGGAACGTCAGGGTGAAGTCGTGGGTGTCATGCGCTTGGAACAATCCGGCGGTGATGGGCAGCCGTCAACGCGTCTGTTCGGTTCCTTCACTGCACGAGTATGCCGTACCAGCGTTCCGTCGGGCAACTTGGGTCCCTAAACCGCCGCCGAATAGATGATTCTTTTGTCGTCATTGTTCAACAAAACTGCTAACGCGATACGATTATCAGCAACAACGGTCCATCTTTTTCGGCAAATATACCCATGAATCGATTTACAATTTTGACGGGTTCGGCGGTTGCTATGATAATTGGTTGCGCCAACAATTCTGCGCCAGCTCAAGTTCAGTTGCCGCCGTCGTTGAACATTGCGTCAATCGGCGTCGCGGGTACGCCTGATTCGAACACATGGACGCCGGACAACGCAGCTAAGAGTCTCACTCTTTCATGCGACAAAGCGCCGCTCGTCATCGGGATAGATCCCAAACCGGTAGATTCTACGATTGACGGTTTCACACTGGCTGTCGCAGGAAATTGCGGCACGCTGATTTCCTGCGGTTGGCTGGTAGTCCGGGTTGTTTCCAATGATGGCACCGAATTGGCCATTGCTTCGGCCACGTCGCCAATGACGGTCATAGGCATTAGTGAACCCGGCTCATACACCTTCTCTCTCGAGCTTCACGACGCAAACGATAACACTCTACACGCGTCGGACGGCACGGTACTTGGCAAAGAGGTGCAGATCGACCTTTTGCAACCCCCAAGTTGTCCTGCAGCCAATTCCGGCGACGCTGGCTGACCAAGCTACTCGGTTGCTCGCGTCGATGTTTAGGGGTGAACGAATAGCAGCGTTCCTTTGAGCGGCAGCAGCGCCCCATGCCAACCTGCCGGAACTGTGGGTTCAGTCCAGAAAAATATCCGACGCGCATCTTCTGGGGCCAAATTTATACAACCATGGCTCTTTGGAATTCCGAAACGGTCATGCCAGTAAGCACCGTGCAACGCATAATTCGATTCGAAATATTGCACGTAGGGAACATCTCTGAGCTCGAATTCTTCCCCGACTTCGTCAGAGTCCATAGTAGTAGACACGTGCTTGGTGTGGATTCTGTAAATACCTCGCTTGGTCGCAGTGGAATTTGCCGGATCGGACAAGCCGGCCTCCCCAGTTGAAACTAACGTTGCATAGACTGCTTTTTTTCCCTCGTACAGGGCTAGCGTTTGCTTGGTGACGTTTATATCGATCCACTTTTCCCCATTCGTTCCCCAGGCGGGCATCTTGCGAACCGGGTCCAGCCGCGAGGCATCGCGGTCGCTTAGCCAGAGGCCATCCACCGTTTCATAGTATAGTCTTCCACGAACGAACGCCTGCTTTCCCGTGAGTTTGATAGCACTTCGATACTGTGCCCTTTGCTTGGGGGTCGTTTTCTTGGATCCCGAGTCGTAACTCATGAGCATCGCACCCGGTTGGCGCACGATCGCAAAAGGAAAATCTATGTCTTCGGGAATACGGAAGCCGTGAAAGTCCGA
>PMCK01000457.1 GCA_003154095.1 Myxococcales bacterium
GAAGCTGATCTGATCGTCAACCCACAGAAGTACCGGGTCCTTACAGGCGATCGACCCACTGGACGCCTGCATATTGGGCATCTTTTCGGATCCCTTCAAAATCGAGTTCGTCTGCAGAAACTCGGAGTGACCACATTCATTGTAATTGCCGATTATCAGGTCTTGACTGATAGTGATACCTTCGAAGCCATAGCTGAGAATACGGTTCAATTGACCATCGACTATCTGGCATCCGGGCTCAATCCATCTGAGAACAAGACATTCATATTCCCGCACAGCCACATTCCCGAGCTCAATCAGCTACTTTTGCCATTTCTAACCTTGGTGACAATGTCTGAGCTAGATCGAAATCCAACCGTCAAAGAGGAGATCCAGTCAGCAGGCCTCAAGAAGATCAATGCAGGTATGTACACGTACCCGGTTCACCAAGCCGCGGACATTCTATTCTGCAAGGGGAACTTGGTCCCGGTCGGTAAAGACCAACTGCCACACCTCGAGATGTCGCGCGTCATCGCCAGAAGATTCAATGAACGGTTTTCAAAGAACCGCATCGTATTCCCCGAACCGCAAGCGCTGCTGAGTGAGGCTCCACTCATTCTTGGACTAGATGGTTCTCAAAAGATGAGCAAGAGTCGAAACAATGCCATCATGCTAAGTTCGACCGAAGACGAGACTGCCAATCTAATTAAGAAAGCAAAAACTGATTCGAACAGGGCCATCTTTTATGATCCCGCCACCAGGCCAGAAGTATCCAATCTGCTGATGCTCATCTCGCTTGCTACAGGCGAAGCGCCTGAATCGGTTGGTGCTCGAATTGGCGAGGGTGGCTCGGGAATGCTGAAGTCGGTCGTCACCGAAACACTGAATGAGTACTTGAGGCCGTTGAGAAAGAGACGTCAAGAACTCGAAAAGAACGAAGACTATATTCGCGAAGTCTTGTCGGCTGGAATATCGGGCGCCAGGTCGATTGCAATCAAAACACTAGAAGAAGTCCGTGAAGTCATGAATATGGGAATAGGAACGCGAGTGCTCGGCGCCTAAGACCGTTCGTGACAAAAACAGCCAGGCAACTGCCACATATGACGAGCATAGGTCGACGCACCGACATTCCGTCACGTGAGATGGGTTCTGGCGTGCAAAGCTCGGCGCAAGCGAGTTCTCACTGGCAGATCTCTGCGACAGGTGTCGGCCTCGAGGGGTTAGGACCGAATCCAAGCTGTCCGTAGGAGTTGTCGCCCCAGCACCTCACGCCTCCGGTCTTCATCAGTGCACACGTGTGCGCAGAACCCGCTGCGATGGCCGCGACCCCACCTATTGCATCGCTCGTGGTTGGGGTCGAGCGGGATTGGGTAGTGCCATCGCCGAGCTGTCCGGAGCCGTTGTAACCCCAGCAGCGAGTCCCACCGGCCGTTGTCAGCGCGCAGGTGAAGGCCGTACCCGCCGTGATGTCAGCAATGCCGCTCAGGACGTCGCTCGTGGGCGGGGTGGAGCGGGATTGAGTCGTGCCATCACCGAGCTGTCCGAAGCCGTTATTACCCCAGCAGCGAACCCCACCGGCCGTCGTTAGCACGCAGGTGGATGACTCACCTGCCGTGATGGCTGCGACGCCGCTCAGGACGTCGCTCGTGGTTGGGGTCGAGCGAGATTGAGTCGTGCCGTCGCCGAGCTGTCCGTAGTCGTTGTTGCCCCAGCAGCGAACCCCACCGGCCGTTGTCAGCGCGCAAGTGTGCGCGTAGCCCATCGCAATGGCTGCAACATTGCCGAGCACGTCGGCGGTGGGGGGAGTCGAGCGATCCGTGGTGGTGCCGTCACCCAATTCTCCGAAGGTGTTTCTGCCCCAACACCGCACGCCGCGACTCACCATCAGCGAACAGGTGCGTTCGGAACTCATTGCCACGGACTTGACGTTGCTGAGTACATCGGCGGTGGGGGGAATCGAGCGATCCGTGGTGGTGCCGTCGCCGAGTTGACCTGAATGATTACTGCCCCAACACCTCAAGCCATCGTTCGTTAGGATGGCGCAGGTTTGGGAGGCCCTCGCGGCGATGGTCCGAACATCGCTCAGGACCTCGGCCGTGGGCGACACACGGTCCGCCAGAGTGCCGTCACCGAGTTGGCCGGACCTGTTGTCGCCCCAACAACGGAGGCCGCTGGTTGTCATTAGCGAGCAGGTGTGATAGTCGCCCAGCGCAAGGGCCTTTGCGCCGGTAATCGCGTCGGTGGCAGGTGGGGTCAAGACGCGGGAATCGCCGTTGCCGAGCTGTCCACAGCCATCGTCTCCCCAACATTGAAGCGTTCCGGCTGTTGTGACGGCACAGGTGTTACGCCAGGACGCGCCTATAGCTTGAACGCCACTTAGCACGTCGGCAGTCGGGGGAGTCGAGCGGCTCTCACGGGTACCATCTCCGAGTTGACCCAAGTAGTTGCCGCCCCAGCAACGGACACCGCCGGACTTCAGCAGTGCGCAAGTGTGAATCCCGCCCGCAGCAATGGCTTGGACACCACTTAGCACGTCGACGGCCGGGGGAGTCGAACGACCCGTGAGGGTGCCGTCGCCGAGTTGGCCAAAGTAATTTCGCCCCCAACATCGAACACCGCCAGTCTTCATCAGCGCACAGGTGTGACTACCGCCAGCCGCGATGGCTTGCACCTCGCTCAGCACGTCGGAATTGGGGGGAGCGGAGCTATCCGTGGTGGTGCCGTCGCCGAGCTGGCCAGAGTCATTTAGTCCCCAACATCGAACACCGCCAGTCTTCATCAGTGCACAAGTGTGACTGCCGCCAGCCGCGATGGCTTGCACCTCGCTGAGCACGTCGGTCGTGGCAGGGCTCAGGCCGTTCGTCTTGGTGCCGTCGCCGAGTTGACCATACCAATTGACGCCCCAGCAACGGACACCGCCAGACTTCATCAGCGCGCAAGTGTGATAATCGCCCGTCGTTATGGCCATAACTCCACTGAGTGTGTCGGTCGTGGGTGGAGTCAGGGCATCCGATGTGACACCGGTCCCGAGTTGACCCCACCAATTGGCTCCCCAGCAGCGGACGGTGCCGCCAGTCCTCAGCGCGCAGGTGTGGCCGCGGCCCGCCGCAATGGACTCGACGCCATCCAGGATGTCCGTGGTGGAGGGGCTTGCATTCGAGGCAACGGAACAAAGATCCCCCTGATCGAAGTCTATGTCTCCCCAGCAGCGGACGGTTCCAGCCGTCGTCAGCGCGCAGATGTGCAATTCGCCCACTGCGACGCCTTTGATCTTGAGGACATTGTGGCCGTTGCACAGTCCAGGCGTACCGCTAACGCCAGCCGTTCCTGCCGTTCCCGCGCCAGCCGTACCCCCGGCCGCAATGCCGCCGGTGCTCATCGTGCCACCGGTGCTCCGCGCGCCACCGGTTGCAGG
>PMCK01000081.1 GCA_003154095.1 Myxococcales bacterium
GGTTCCCTATTGGCTGCATTGGTTAGGCATAGCCGCACTAGTTGCGAGTTCAACTGCGTTTGTCTCACGGATCGATCCAAAGCCGGGTAGGAACCTCGCGCTGGATGCGAAGGTAACCACGAGCAGCCACGACGGCACGCTCGAGTCTGACAAGGGAGCAGCTGACGGCGATATCTGGAACGTTGGGTTTCGGACTGAGAAAGAAGTGAAGCCCTGGGTCCTGCTCGATCTCGGTTCGGAGAAGGTCGTCTCGCGATTCGTCGTGTACAATTGCTACGATAGGTATCCGTATCCTGCAATTCGCCCGGCCTTCGATCTGAGTCGCGATGCTCAACTGGCGATGGAGCGCTTCGATTGCCGTCAGGAGAATGAAATCCCGCTGCGGCTCGAACTCAGTCGCGACGGTCAAGCATTCACCGAAGTCGCGCGGCAATATCAGCTGTTCGAGATGTGGATTCAGCCAATTGTTCCACAATCCGTTAGGTTCGTGCGCTTGCAACTGTTGCGTGATGAGCACCTGCAGCTTCGCGAAATCGAGGTCTATTGATGGGGCCCGAGCTTGACCGCGCACAGCCCCATCGTCGCATCGAACCGGCGCTCGCCGTGCTGTTCGTCGTACTCAAGTTGCTCGTGCTTCGAGGAACGTGGGGCAGGGCTCAAGGTTTCGATGCTCCCCATTGGTTGACGGTTCTTCGCGCGACGCATTGGTTCGAACCGTTACCGCTGCCGCGCGCATTGATTGCGAGTTACCATCCGCCGCTTTCGTATTTGATGGAGCGCATCGTCTTGCTAGCCGTTCCGAATGAAGTCGAAGCCAGTCAATTGCTGTCGACGCTTTGCATCCTGGGCGCGTTCCTGTCATTGCGCTGGTCGCTACGGCATATCGGTTGGCTTGCCACATTGCCGGGCCTGATATTGCTCTATGGCGGGTTCTCGATTCCGCTCCTCGTATGGCTGGCCATCGAAACCGGCTACGATGGCCCCGTATTCTTTTGGTTCATGCTGGCGCTGGCTCAATCGATAGCGCTCTTTTGGCAGCCAACGCCCGACAAGTGGTGGCGAGACGCAAAATACAGCTTTGCCGTGACCTTGCTCGGTTTGACATTGGCCGCGGGCATGTTGACGAAATTCAACAGTCTAATCGCATTCGGTTTGCCATTTCTCATTGTGTTGGTGCGGCGCGGAATCAAAACTTGGCGTTGTGACATCGCGGCGTCTTTGTTCGCAGTTGTCGTGGGCGTTATCGTGATAATGCCCCTCTATTCGCACCGGTACCTTTCTGCCGATGGGCATCGGGAGCCGGCTGCAATGGACTGGCAGCGGCCGCTNNATCCCCAGTCGAAGTATCACTGAAAGTCAGTATCCCGTCGTTGACTCGTTCTTCAATTCCATCTGGCTACACACCTGGAAGAGGGACGGCTGCCTGGGTTTTCAACCCGAACCTTCGATTCGAGTTAGCAATTTCTACATCGTTGCCTTCCCACTTTTGCTCGCAGGTGGGACGGCTTGGTTCATGGTGCGTCAACGTCGAATCGCGAAGGATTGGCGACACCTGGGTTGGGTGGCGTTTTGGGTTGGAGTTGTGTTTTGCGCTTCCGCCATCGCATTCGCGTGGAACTACCCACTTTGGGACTGGCGAGTATTCAAGGGCAAATACATTACCCCGGCCGTGTTCTGGATCGCGTACGCAACGGGCGTAATCTTTAGCGACGCTTGGCTCGAAAAGTGGCAACACGCGGGCTGGTGCAAGTGGACCGAGCGAGCCGCGCTCTTGGTATTGGTCGCGTTCATGCTCGTTAATCACGGGTTTCCGGTGTATTGATTCTGGACATTCATGTTTGATAAATCGGTCGGGTCTGTGCCTCGGTGCCCAGCGCACGGTCCAATGCACCGGCGAATTATCACTCGTATTGGCCTGGTTTGCCGCGGCATGAAAGCCAAACCACGAGCGGCTCAACTGGGGTAATTGAGGAAACGCGGACTGAGCAAATGCCGTTGTGGCATGAAAAAGGGGCCCACCCGGCCCGCACTTCCATTGGAAGTTCGGCTGGATACGGTTGACAAGCTGACCACCTTAGCGCCCCATGCTGTTGGCGCACGGTCATTTTGCCAGAAATGTCACTAGTGCTGGAAGAAACACTTGGATTTGGTAGAGCGCATCGGACTTGGTACCCATGGCACCTATGCAAGCGGAACAAAATCCATCACAACATGATTCGGCAATCGCGGCCGAGTCAAGCCTCAATCTAACTGGCTGGGACGAACTTGGAATTGCAGCCCAAGCTCGCGATGCGGCTATGTACCTGGCGGACCTTGATGCAAACAATCCCGCCGTTCTGATCCTGAAACGCGTGGAGGTATCCCTCGCGATTCGCGCGCTGATGAAGCGGGAATCATTGGAATGCGACGGAACTCATTTCGACGAACAGGTCTGGGCCAATGCCAGTCATGTGGTCCAGATTCAAAAATTGGTTTCACGCCTCAGCGACAATCAGCTCGCTGCTCTAAAGAAGTTTCTCGGGCGCGATGCCGAGTTGTTTCTCCTGGGACTGTCGGTTACTCAGCGTCGGCATCTTGCTGGCGCGCTCCGTCGGGCTTCACAGGTCCTGAATGAGCCAATCGACAGGTTGGAGGTACGGATTTCGCGCATGAGTCT
The DNA here is from genome assembly GCA_003154095.1 of Myxococcales bacterium. GTDB lineage: Bacteria > Myxococcota_A > Polyangia > Polyangiales > Polyangiaceae > FEN-1139. Next base: position 2,657 of record PMCK01000081.1, read on the forward strand.
TCGCCGCAAGTTAGCAGTTGGAGCGTTAGCGGCACTGGCGATGGCTCTGCTCGCGTTAGGTTCGGCGAAGGTGGGTAGAATTTGGCAAAAGCCAAATCTCGCTTTATATCGTCCAGTAAAATGTAGCAGCGTGGAGAGCCCAGAGTTCAAAGATACTTCACGCTTGGTCGACGGGGATGCCACTAACATTGGTTTTCATACGAAAAACGAACCTAACGCCTGGGCGACAATTGACCTGGGTGAGTCCAAGTCTTTCAGTACCGTCATCGTGCACAACCGTGCGGACTGTTGCAAGGAGCGGGCTGTGCCGCTGCAAATACAGGTGAGCAATAATGGGACGGACTTCAAGACCATCGCTGAAAAGCACGAATTGTTCGATAAGTGGGTAGTCAATGATCTTGCAGCCAAAGGACGATACGTGCGCCTACAATTGGCAGC
>PMCK01000574.1 GCA_003154095.1 Myxococcales bacterium
GCGTGCGTAACAGGCCCGCTCGGTCTTGTTTAGGTGAAGGTGCGCGGTGAGTCGACGCGCCGAGCAGACCTGTTGCGCGCTTCGTGGGTCCCCTCGGCCGTAATGGCAATTAGGTTTGTGTCTTCGTGGCGACTTGAATGTGTTGGCAAGATCATAGCCCGGCCTCGCCCCACAGCGTGCGCAACAGGCCCGCTCGGCGATAACACCCGAGGGGACCAATCGGCGTTGTACGGGCGGGCCTCGTGCCCGCCCCATCGTCAATCGGCGTCACAACGTCGGCGCGTCGACTCGATTGAACCCGTGCCAACTGGGCCGACGCTTCATCAAAATCCGTTGAAGGGCTTCGCATTTCTGGGAGGTTCCGATCGCAGGAAACGTTACCCGGGGATTCCCTTGATCTGGCATTGATTTCCTAGTTTCCACTTGGAGTGCACGCTTGCCGTCTGAATACCCCAATCTCTTTGGTTATTCCTTGGGGAGTGCTGGAATCGCAGGACATTCGCGCAATCACACTCTATGCTTCACCTGTTGGTGTTGAGCTGGAGCATCGGGGCTCTCTATGCAATTACGTGACGAATCGATCGCCGCTGAACAAAGTACATCCGCCGATGACGCGTTGGATGACTCACGCATGTGGTACGTGCGTTTGAGGATCCGCGATGATCGCCTGGCAAAGTTGTGGGTCTGGAAATTGGCGGAGCACGACGTAATCGTTTGGTCGGAGCCCGAGGAGTGTTGGAAGAAATTGCTGGCCGTACCTGAGCTACGCACGGCCGTGCGCCAAGCCACCACCTCCGCGTATGCGAGAAAAGCTCCGGCTTCGGAAGCCCCGCCTAAGACCATTCCCGCAAAAGCGCGCCGCAGAATGGAAAGCATCGCCGACGAAGAGGAGTCGCCTACCCAGACGCGCCGCAGGTTGGAAAGCCTCGTTGACGACTTGGATTTCGACGACGATCAACCGACGCAGGCGCGCCTTCCACTCCGCAAGACTACCGCTCGCGAAGTCGAGCCGGTACCCACTCGCGCGCGTCCTCGCACGGCGTCGGTTCCACCGCCGAGGCCTGCGAATCCGTTTCTGCAATCATTGCCGCAGCGTCCCGTATCGGAACCGCCGCCGAGGCCCGTCGATCCATTCTTGCACGCATTGACGACGAGCGTTCCTCCAGCAATGACAACGAGCATTCCTCCTGCGGTTCACAGTAATCCCGCTCCGGCGATCCCGCGTGCGCCTCGTTTGCCCAGTTTCAACGATCACTCGGCGGTGCAGCGCCAAGCGCCGGTGCCCAGTGCGCCCTCAGCCCGACGCTTGACGCTAGTTCAGCCTCAGCAAGTGCGAACAGCTTCGCGCGCGGTGTCACAGTTTTCGATTCGGAATATCAGCTGGGCCATGGTGCCCATCGCGTGCGCCGGCGTTTTTGCGATGTATCTGGACCGATTGCCAATCGGTTATGATCCGATGTCTGCAGTTGTGCGGCAGAGTGGTGCGCCCGTCAGCGGGGCAAGCGTGCCCGGAGATTTTGATTTGACGGGTGAGCGGTTCGCGGCGTTGCTGCGCGGTTCGATGCCCGTGTGTTCGGGTCAACCCGCTGCGAATGAGCCGTCGACGGTGATCTCACCGGAACAGCTAGCGACTGTTCCCGATGCATCGACAAAGACTTCGGGTTCAGCGTGGCGAACAGTGAAGCCCGCGACGGGCGCGTTCGCGACGGCACGCAAAGTCGGTAATGGCAATCAATCGATGTTGGCAGGCGCCTCGTCGAGCGCTGCGGCGGACAACAATGATTTCGACCGCGATGGCGCGCGCACGGCGCTTAAGTTTGCCATCGCGCGCGTGCGGAATTGTTCGAACAGTGGTGTTTCCGGATCGGCACTGATCACGTTTGCAACGAGTGGCACCGTGCAGAAGGTCCAGCTCAGTCAGTTGGTAGGTGACGACGTCGATCCGAGCTGCGTTACGCGAGCCCTCTCGGGCACCCGGGTTCCGCCCTTTACGGGCACTGCGGTTACAGTTAGAAAGGCGTTTTAAGACTCTGGCGCTGGCGGGCGCGCGCCTTTTGGTCGCCCGTCCCAGGGCAATGGGTGCTCGCTGTACGCTGCGGACGCCGCGCCCGGATATTTGTGAACTGGCATCCGCCGATACCGCAGCTGCACCGGCAGGCAGATTCGGCAGCTGCCTTCTGCCTCTGCCACAGCATGCAGCCACCGCATCGGGGAGGCTCAATGCTTCAACGCTTAAGGGCATCGCGCATCAACTGATCGCGCCGCGCTTGCTCTACTTGACGATCGATGTCCGAGTCCGGGTTCGCTCCAAACCTGCGCGCCGCAATTAGCGCCGATTGGGCTCGACTGACGTGACCCGAACTGAGCGCCGCACTGGCCACGCGTTGCCAGGCCTCGGCGCTGGGCGACTCGTTGGCGGCGCGTTCGAAGCGACTCAACGCGTGTTCATAATTGCCTCGAGCCATGAACAAATTCCCGATCCAAGTTGCCGCGTTGGCACAAGTATCCGGGGTCGAGCAGGCTAGCGCCAGATACGTTGCAGAGGCTTCTTCGAGCAATGCTGGGTTTGCAATACTCGAGGCGACACTTACGAATTGCGTTGCACAGGAAGCATCCGAGGTAAACTCCTGACAATGCTTGGCCAGCCATTTTGCGGCGTCTTCTTGCTTGCCGTCATGCGTTAGCATTCGGGCATGCAGCAAAACCGCTTGAAGATTCTTCGGTCCTAGCGCCTCGATGACGCCGGCGTGTTTGCGAAGTCGAGCTTCACAATCGGCGCGTGCATCGCCGGCGCAGGGGCTCTTCGGGTCGTCCAGATCGCGCAACAAGTCATCGACTACAATCGCGTGAGTCGCTGGGGCGCTCGGGCTACGTTGAAACGAGAGTTGTAGCAAGGCCTCATGAATGCCCCTCTGTTCGGGTTTGACGAAGCTCATCGCCAGGGCATTGAGCAGCCCAACGCCGTCCAAGCCCTCGGGTACGGCCACCTGAAGGTCATCCAGATCCTGAGTGAAGAGGGTAGCGCGCTGAGCAGCTACACCCGTGAGCTCGGGTTCATGTTTGATACAGCTGCGCAGCGCGCCGAGAGCCTGGCGAACATGTCCGCGGCTTGCCAGTACGTCGGCTAACAATAGCTCGGCGCGTGCATTGATCGGATCGCGGCGGAGCGCCTGGTTGAGCCAAGCTAGCGCGTTGCCGCCCGTGCTTCTTGCCGTCAGCGCCCCTAGTAGCGGCAAATACGGATCCGCGGGGTGCCGTTCGATAGCCTGCGCCAGTCTAAGACGGAAGGCTTTTGCTTGATTCGGCTCGGTCCACTTTACAGCGGCAAAGGCGTCGTGCAGTTCTTGGCGCTGTTCCATTGCATCGGGTTGACTCGAAATGCCCACTACCACTACCAATGCAAGCCCCAGTACCACCCAGACTGATGTTCGAATGAGGGCGTTTCTGGAGACTCGTCTTTCTCTTAGTGGCTTTCTCGATAGCTTCCGAGCCCTTCGCCTGCTTGCACGTGAGCCTTGCGGACTGGGTTTGTCGTGAATGGGCCCCGACTGAAATTCGATTTCAGGGGGATGCTCGTCGTCGAGTAAGGCGTGCCGCTCGGTGCGCTCAGCGCGCCGCTCCGCGTCACGCGTGGCACCACCCCATAAAGATCCCAATACGGTAAATGCGGCGATCCCGACTGCGGCTATCTCGAGGCCCAGATCTACGAGATTCTGAAGCAGCAGGGCTGCGATTCCAATGATGGCTGCGGTGGGCAACGGATGCCTCAAGAACCCCAGTCGCTTCGGGCGCAGCAACCATACAAGGGTAAAAATGCCGATCAGCGTGACGGGTATGCCCCATTCAGCAAGCCAATCCGCGAGGAAATTCTCGGCGTGTTGTACGATGACGAGCCCCGTCGTGGCGCGGTAGGCTCCAGAAGCGGTTTCGTAGGCGCCGCGCCCGACTCCGAACCAGCGATGGTCCAAAATCATGGGTGCCGTCCATTCGACGATCCGAATCTTGCTGGTCGTTTCGTCGAGCAACTGTTCCCAAATGAGGTTATTGGAACCGAGCAAGAACAGCAGCCCCCCGACTACGAACATTCCCGCAATCGGCAACCAGCTGGGCAGCATGGGTGC
>PMCK01000522.1:0-987 GCA_003154095.1 Myxococcales bacterium
CAATCGTTTGGGCGAGCCTGACGCGTTGCTGATTGCAGTTCCGACTCCGTTGACTCTTCAGAGGGAGCCAGATCTGCAGTTTCTCGTGCAAACAGCCGAAGCGATCCGTTCGCGACTTCGGCGGGGCCAGATTGTGGTACTTGAGTCAACGACGTACCCTGGCACGACAGATGAGTTGGTGAAGAATATTCTCGAGCAATCCGGGCTCAAGTGCGGATGCGACTTCTTCCTGGCTTTTTCGCCGGAACGTGAAGATCCTGGCAATCAGCAATTCACTACGGCGTCAATTCCGAAGGTCGTAGGTGGTGTGGATGATACTGCGGCCGATCTCGCTGTCGCAATGTACGAGATGGCGTTCGAGCGCGTCGTGAGAGTGAAGTCAGCGCGCGTGGCTGAGGCGACCAAGCTGACGGAGAATATATTTCGAAGCGTGAATGTTGCGCTTGTAAATGAGCTAAAGACCGTATTTGACGCAATGAATATTGACGTCTGGGACGTGCTGGACGCCGCGGCGACCAAACCATTTGGTTTCATGAAGTTCAATCCAGGTCCAGGCCTGGGTGGTCATTGCATTCCGGTCGATCCGTTCTATTTGGCTTGGAAGGCTAGGGAATTTGGCATTCATACCCGTTTCATCGAGCTCGCGGGTGAGGTGAATGTTGGCATGCCAAAATACGTGATCGACAAGCTTCAAACGGCGTTGAATGAGAGGCAGAAATCGGTCAAGGGCAGCCAAGTCTTGGTTCTCGGTTTGACCTACAAGAAGGATGTCGACGACACCCGCGAGAGCCCAGCCTACGCGCTAATGAGCCTGCTCTTGGATCGCGGGGCAATCGTTAGTTATCACGACTCACATGTAGCAGTTACGCAGCCAACGCGATCGTGGCCCAATATCGCGCCGATGTCCTCAGTCGCGCTGACCCCAGACTATGTCAGATCCGTTGACGCAGTCTTGATAGCCACCGACCATTCAGGGGTCGATTACGA
>PMCK01000522.1:1027-10636 GCA_003154095.1 Myxococcales bacterium
AAGTGCCGATGTGGCCAAATCAGTCACAAATGCAAGGCAGCCACGGCCGAAGGCGCTGCCGCCGTCAACCAGACGCAGACGGTGCAAGCCTATGATTAGTATGGCAGTATTAACTTCCGTCCGGGCCGGCTGCGAAAGAAGACTGAAAAGTCTGCCTTGTCTACGGTGACCACGGGCAATCGGGCAAAGCCACGAGATAGCCTGTGTCAACGATTGCGCGACCGTCCATAACCCGAGAGCCGCTTTCGATTTGAAGACCGAGTATTATTCGTCGATCCAGCTGCCGCTCAGGAGCACGCGTTTAGCCTCCGCGACGAATTGATGTGCAGCGGACACTTCTTCGCGGGCTGTGCTGGGCGTGAATACATACTCAGCACTGTAGTCCGCCTCGAATCGGTATGTCATCAGACGCGCGAGCAATCTAGCCGCTTCAGGGTCGAGAAGCCCTTCTCTCACTAAGTCGCGTTGGAGTATTCGGTCCAAACCGGAATGTGTGCGGGCTTCCTCTCCCAGCATTAGCAACAATGCGCGCGCGTAGTGGAACGCCCCGTAGTAGGCACGGCTAACCGCGTCGGCAGGTTTTTCAGCGTCCAGCAGAATCTGCGCGGCTTCGAGCGTTTCATTGCCTCGGCGCACTTCGGCGGCAATGTTTTTCTTGCGATTCTCGTTTGTCAACGTGCAACCCCTGGCTGACGTGAGTCGGGCTTGGGTCCCGCCAACCAATGGCCATCTCGGGTGATATCTCGCATGAGTAACAGCTCGCGCTGCCGAAGATCAGTTGCTTGTTCGGTTGAGTACACTAGAGAACTAATTCCGACCCAGACCTCACGTTCCGCTGCGTTGGCGTCGTAGGCCAAATCGATGACAATCCGACGCTCATTCTCCGTTAGGTTGTCAACGACGACGAGCACATCGACGTCACTTTCTTCATGTGCGTCGCCACGCGCCTGTGAGCCGTAGAGCACAAGCTCGCGGAGACGGGACCCGAATGTGTGCTCCAGGCTGCGGCAGTACCGCTCAAGCGCGCGCGTGACGGCAGGAGCACTGGCAAGTGATGGAGTAAACATGCAGTTCCGTGTAGTGTATACCAAGCAGTAGCGCACGCAAGACGCCGGGCGGTCTCGCCGATTTGAGGGCAAACCGTTACCCCTGCCAAGGAACTGGCTTTGTACGCAGGTAGCGGGAGCCGCGCTCTGACTCTGCTGCGCTGCCGCCGTCAATCAGACGCAGACTACGTGGCTGCTTCGGGATTCGGTGGCGCCACGATACGGGAGAATTACCCAATCCACCACTATGGGATCGCCAAAACATGAGGGTTGCCAGTTGTTTACGGCGGACAATCGTCTAGCTGAAATCGCGAGGCAGCTGAGAATTGCGTACTCTCTCCACTAATAACGCGTCCACGTGCCGCTGTGGCCAAATCTGGCGTGCAGGTAGTCATACGAGATGCGCCAATACCTCGTCGGCGGATGCTATTAGTACACGGTTGGCACCCACGTTGTGCCAGGTCCAATGTCCTGGGGTTGCAATGATTTGCAGTCCGATTTTGCAACCGAGTTGCGGAAGGAACGTTTTCCAAGCGGGGGACGGTACGGTATCCGAAAGTTTCGATTCCACGGCGAGCCAAGGTTTGCGATCTTTCACGATCACAAAGTCAATTTCTCTTTTTTCTTTGTCGCGCGCGTAGTAAAGAGCAAAGTCTCCTTCGCCAGTATCTGTCCACCAGTCGACGGCTTTGAGGAGGTGGCAAGCAATCAGGTTTTCGAAGCGTGCTCCAGGCTCAGGCACTTCGCCCCAGTCGAACAGGTACGCCTTGCCTTCCTTGCGGAGGCTTCGTGTGATGCGTCTTTGCCACGGCTTTAGCTCAAAAATGTAATAGAGTTCCCTGAGCCACCCAAGCCAGCGCGACACGGTATTGTGGGCCACTTCCAGGTCTCGTTGAAGTGAAGCCACGGATAGTAGAGAACCTACTCTTTCGGGAAGTAGCGCCGATAGCATCTCGACGCTTGAAAGCTCGGGCAACCGGCTTAGGTCACGCAAATCTTCCCGGATCACTTGATCGATGCGATTGCGGCGCCAAAGCTTTGCGCGTTTATCGCTAGCAGCCAGAAACGGCTCAGGAAAGCCGCCAAAGCGCAGGAGCGCTTGGAACGCCTTGCGCTCATGAAGTGCCGCATTTTGACTTCGCGTAAGTATACCATTCATGGCCTCGTCAGGCGTAAGTGGGACGGTATGCAGTATCTCGCGAAGTGTAAACGGGTGTAGCCGAAAGTGAAAGTATCGACCCATTAGACTATCGCTTCCTTTTCGATAGACGTTCAGCCTAGCGCTGCCCGTGACCAGCACATCGAGGTTGGCCCCCAGTACATCCCAAAGCCCCTTGACGCTACGCTTCCAGAGGCGTGCTTTGTGAATTTCGTCCAGCACGAGAAGCGGGCGAGATCCCGGAGCTACGGGAGCCAGTAGCTTCGGGTCTTTTACCCAGAGACGGCGCGTCTCAATGTCGTCCCAGTTGGCATACCGTCCTTTGGGCCGGGAAGCTAGAAGGAGACGCGCCAGAGTCGTTTTGCCGGATTGCCGCGGTCCGGAGACAAATGCCATTTTACCCGCACCAAATGCAATTTGTTCGATGCTGGACGTGAGATAGCGGCTTTCCATACAGCCTGACCAAATTAGCGTAATTAAGAAAATTGGTCAAGTGCGAGTCTGACCCAATTTAGATCATATGTAAATTGGGTCGGGGCGCACGTTTGGGCCAACGCTAGACGTTGCCATGAATGTCCGGCATAGTCGCAAAGTGCGCGAGTTAGCCAATTCCCAGAAGATTAGGCAATTCATCGATGAGTTGGGCCGCGCGTGCACGGGTCCCGGATGTGTATATCTCGTTGGCGGAACTACTGCAGTTCTGAATGGTTGGCGCGACACTACTGTAGATGTTGACCTGAAGTTGGATCCGGAACCAGAAGGCGTATTTCAAGCAATCGCGTTGTTAAAGGATCGTTTGGACATCAACGTCGAACTTGCATCTCCCGACGCATTTGTACCCCCAATTCCCAATTGGCGTGACAGAAGTCCTTTCATCGTTCGCGTCGGTCAAGTAGATTTTAGGCACTATGACCTCTACACACAGGCATTTGCGAAAATCGAGAGGGGTCACCAGCGCGACATTGCCGACGTTCAGGCCATGATCGAGAAAGGGTTCATCGACATCCGGCTCTTGGAGCAATATATTAGAGCAATCTTGCCAAAGTTGGAGCGTTACCCGCACTTGGATGAAGCCAGCCTTCGCGAGAAACTCGAAACGTTCTTGGACAGTACCAAGGGTACAGAATGATCCAACTCGATTTACCTGGAGCGGAAATCCTCGAGGCGGGTCTCGCCGATTTGAAAGCAAATCGTTATTCACCGGAGGCTCTGGCAATTTGCGCGCTAGAGGGTCGTTTGCGTAAATGTGGGGTCGATGTTCCTGAGTCCAATTTGGCTGGTGACGCGGAAGTACTCATGTACAAGGAACTGGGTCGCATCGGCGAACGTAACCCCCACGCGGCGATGAATGGGATTATGCGGCGCCTGGACGCCTACGCGTCAAATGCCGAAGCGCGCCGGCACCGTGCCGTGAAAGACAAAAACATCTGAATCGTGCGGCGTTTTGCGGCTTGCGCTTCCGGCGTGCATCTAGGTTACATCCCGGCTATACACCGCACACGAGGATTCTAACGTGCCAACAGCGGTCATTTGCGGTGTTACAGGGCAAGATGGGGCGTATCTGTCGGAGCTCCTGCTATCCAAGGGTTATCAAGTAATCGGGACTTCCCGGGATGCAGAAGCGACGCGCGCTTCGAATCTTCGGCGTATCGGCGTTGCGGATAGAGTTCCGATCGTGTCAACCACGCTTACTGACTTTCGCAGCGTGATGCAGCTGCTGACCAAGTACAAGCCGGATGAGTTGTACAATCTCGCCGGGCAGTCTTCGGTGTCACTTTCATTCGAGCAACCGGTGGAGACGCTGGAGAGTATCGGGCAAGGCACTATCACTTTGCTCGAGGCGATTCGATTTATTGGGCGCCCGATGCGTCTATACAATGCTGGTTCAGCCGAATGCTTTGGCGACTCGGCTGAGCCGTGTACTGAAGAGACGCCGTTTCGACCGAGGAGCCCCTATGCGGTTGCCAAGGCAACTGCGCATTGGGCTTTGGCGAATTATCGCGAGGCGTATGGGCTGCATGCCTGCACGGGCATTCTTTTCAATCATGAGTCTCCGCTGCGCTCACCGCGGTTCGTGACGAGGAAGATTGTGGCGGCGGCCTGCCGAATTGCCTCCGGCTCGAAGGAAAAGCTTAAGTTGGGCAATATCGACGTGGAGCGCGATTGGGGCTGGGCGCCGGAATACGTGGATGCAATGTGGCGGATTTTGCAACACCCTGTGCCAAAAGACTACGTCATCGCGACGGGTGTCACCGTTTCGCTACGCGACTTCATTCAGGCCGCATTTGGCCATGTGGGGCTCAATTGGCACGATCACGTCGAGAATAATCCGGAGCTGATTCGACCCTCGGAAATCCGTCGCGGTCACGCCAATCCGCAGCTGGCACGAGAATTGCTGGGTTGGCAGGCCAAGGTTCACGTGGAGCAAGTCGTGACGCGTATGATTGAAGCGGAACGTACAGCGGAGAAGGTCTTAGAGAACTGAGATGACTAAAGCACTTATCACGGGCATTACGGGGCAAGACGGTTCATATCTCGCCGAGTTTTTGTTGGCGAAGGGTTATGAGGTGTACGGGCTGGTCAGGCGTTCTTCGAGCTTTAATCGGGGTCGCATCGAGCATATCCGCGAGGATGAGCGCGCGGAGAAGACACGTTTCAGACTTGTGTACGGTGATCTGAATGACGCAAGTTCGCTCAATCACGTTCTGAGGACTTTTCAGCCGAATGAAATCTATAATTTGGGTGCTCAGAGCCACGTGCGCGTGAGCTTCGATATCCCTGAATATACGGCAGAAGTGACGGGTGTCGGCTGTCTGCGGATTCTGGAAGCTATCCGTGAGTCGGGCCTCAATTGCAAGTTCTATCAAGCTTCTTCCTCTGAGCTTTACGGCAAGGTCGTCGAGACGCCGCAAAAGGAGACAACGCCGTTCTATCCGCGCAGTCCCTATGCCTGTGCCAAAGCCTTTGCATTTTATTCAACCGTGAACTACCGCGAGAGTTACGGGACGTACGCGGTCAATGGCATCTTGTTCAATCATGAGTCGCCGCGTCGGGGTGAGACATTCGTGACGCGCAAGATCACTCGAAGCGTTGCCAATATTAAACAGGGTTTGGACGATAAGCTTTACCTCGGAAACCTCGATGCGAAGCGCGATTGGGGCTATGCCGGCGATTACATCGAAGGCATGTGGATGATGATGCAGCAGCCGGAGCCCGACGACTACGTGCTAGCAACGGGTGAGACGCATTCCGTTCGTGAATTCGTGGAGCTTGCCTTCGACTATGCGGGGCTTGACTGGAGAAAGCACGTGGAGATCGATCCGCGCTACTTTCGGCCCGCGGAGGTCGATTTGTTGCTCGGGGACGCCACGAAAGCCAGAACTAGGCTCGGGTGGGAGCCCAAGGTGACGTTCAAGGAGCTGGTGCGCATGATGGTCGATGCCGACATTGAGCTCGTGCGGACCAAGGTGCACGGCACCGGCATACCCGGGCCAGCCTGACTCGCTCGCGGCTGATAGCGGTCACGTCCCTAGCCAGATGGGCCATTTCTAGCCCGGAAATGCCGATTTCGACTGCCAGCCGCGACAAAAGGCGGACAACCGCCCGCACCGAGGCTACCTTGCCGGCCTCACTATGACGAAGGCACTAATTACGGGGATTACGGGGCAGGACGGTTCTTATCTCGCTGAGCTCTTGTTGAAGAAGGGTTACGAGGTTTTTGGCTTAGTCCGTCGTTCTTCGAGCTTTAACACGGGTCGCATCGATCACATCTATCGCGACTCGCACGATCCAGAGACGCGGTTGCGATTGGTGTACGGCGATCTGAATGACGCAAGCTCGCTGAATCACATGCTGCGCACGATTCGGCCGGATGAGATCTATAACCTGGGCGCGCAAAGCCACGTGCGGGTTAGCTTCGATGTGCCGGAGTATACGGCTGAGGTTACCGGTCTCGGGTGTTTGCGAATTCTCGAAGCAATCCGTGAGTCGGGCCTAAATTGCAAATTCTATCAAGCATCCTCGTCGGAGCTCTACGGCAAGGTCGTCGAGGTGCCGCAAAAAGAGACAACCCCTTTTTACCCGCGCAGCCCCTATGCCTGCGCCAAGGCCTTCGCCTATTACATTACGGTCAACTACCGAGAGAGCTACGGCACGTTCGCGACCAACGGAATCCTATTCAATCATGAATCGCCACGCCGTGGTGAAACCTTCGTCACGCGCAAGATTACACGGGGCATCGCGAACATTAAGTTTGGCCTCGATGACAAGCTGTACTTGGGCAACCTGGACGCCAAACGGGACTGGGGCTTCGCGGGCGACTATGTCGAAGGCATGTGGATGATGATGCAGCAGGCCGAGCCGGATGATTACGTGCTGGCAACGGGTGAGACCCACTCCGTGCGCGAATTCCTCGATCTGGCCTTCGATTACGCCGGTTTAGACTGGAAGAAGCACGTAGAGATCGATCCTCGTTACTTTCGTCCAGCTGAAGTTGACTTGTTACTTGGGGATTCGACCAAGGCTCGCAAGAAGTTGGGGTGGCAACCTCGGGTATCGTTCCCAGAGCTCGTGCGCATGATGGTCGATGCCGATCTTGAGTTGATCCGAGCCCGAGTTCACGGCACTGGGGCCTCGACACGCCCGGTACGAGCCGACTAGCTAGCCCATCCCCAGCCTAGAGACCAATAAGCCTCGGAAATATGGTACCAGCATGCTCGCGAGCAGGGTCGGGCCCCTGCGAGCCAACACGAGAAAAGAAAATCCAGGGAGTGGTACTGAGACCGCATGTTTTCGTGAATGATGAACCTACCAGGTGCACAAGGATTTGAGGCAAAAGTGAGCGAGAACCCCACAAGGTCTGGTGGACGCACCAATCGCAAGAGAAATTAAAGGCAAACATAAATGACCCTCGAGATTGCAAAATCAAAGGTTCTGGTTACCGGCGGCTCGGGCTTTCTTGGAACCCACATCGTCGAAGAGCTCAAGCGTCACGGAGCCGTTGACATCGTCATTCCGGAATATCCCGCTGTGGATCTGCGCAAACAGGCTGCCGTGCGAAAGATGTTCGAAGAAGAAAAGCCGGACTTGGTCATTCACTTGGCCGCCAGCGTGGGGGGCATCGGTGCCAATCAGGCCTCTCCGGGCACATTCTTTTACGACAACATGGCCATGGGGCTGCACCTATTGGAGGAGGCTCGGCGCCACGAAACCAAGAAGGTCGTGGTGGCCGGAACCATCTGCGCCTACCCGAAATTCGCGCCGATTCCATTCCGAGAGGTTGACCTTTGGAATGGTTACCCCGAAGAAACCAACGCGCCCTATGGTATCGCCAAGAAGGCACTGCTTGTCATGGCACAGGCATATCGGCAGGAGTTTGGCTGCAACTTCGTCATGCTATTCCCGGTCAATCTCTATGGTCCGCGCGACAATTTCGATTTGCAAACGTCGCACGTGATACCCGCCATGATCAGGAAATTCCACGAAGCCCAACAGCGCGGCGACAGCCAAGTTACATTATGGGGTGACGGCACGCCCACACGGGAATTCCTATTCGTAGAAGATGCCGCGCGCGGATTTGTCCTAGCCGCTGAGCGATACGATGATCCCGATCCGGTGAACCTGGGAGCAGGCTTCGAAATCTCGATGAAAGAATTGGCCGAAAAGATAGCCCTATTGATGGACTATCACGGCACCTTGAATTGGGACGTAAGCAAGCCCAACGGGCAGCCCCGCCGCATGCTCGACACAACCCGAGCCAAAGAGCGCTTCGGCTTTCAAGCGCAAGTCGGGTTCGAAGAGGGCCTAAGGCGGACAATCGCCTGGTTTAGAGGGAAGAACTCGGGTTAAGGCTTGCCTCGGGCGCGCCTCGTCCGCGAAGTCGAGGGGCGAGGTTTGATCTCGCGATATCGTTGAGCTCGAGGCAGGGGCGAGGCATGCCTCGCCCCTGGCAAAATCAGTCGAGCGGAGTCGAGGGATTTCGGGTCTCGATTTAGGGATCTCCGAGCAGATTCGCCAGGCCTTCGCTTAGCGGGATTTGGGCGCTAAAGCCCAGGAGCCGCTCGGCTTGCCTTGGGTCACACACGGAGCGCGGGATGTCGCCGGGTCTTGCTTCGCCGTTGACGGGGGCTGTTGACGATTTTGTCAGGCGACAGATCTCCTCGGCGAGAACTTGAATCGACGTCGCGACGCCGGTTCCGACGTTGGCGACCGCAACCTCGATGTCAGGAGCGATTCCAGCGAGCAAATTGGCACGCACGACGTCGCTCACATGGACGAAATCACGCGTTTGCGCGCCGTCGCCGTACACGGTGGGTGATTGCCCTGCCAGGCAGGCCCCAATGAATATGGGGATCACCGCGGCGTACGTGCTTTTCAGGCTCTGACGCGCGCCGTACACGTTGAAATAGCGAAGGCCCACCGTGGTTATGCCCTGACAGGCGAAGGCATATTCTGCCAATGCCTCCATGCTGCGCTTGCTGACGGCATATGGCGATAGCAACCGACCGACGTGCGACTCACTGAGCGGCATCGTTGAACAATCACCGTAGACAGCACAGGATGACGCGTAGACGACGCGTTTGATCCCCCGTTGTAGTGCCGCCTCGAAAATGTGAGACGTGCCGAATATATTGATGGCAAAGGTGCGGTCGGGTTTCTTTAGACTGTCCGGTACCGACACGAACGCGGCTTGGTGAAAGATTATATTGATGTCTTCCACGGCACGGAGACACAGGTCCGCATCGCGGATATCCCCAATAATCAGGTCAACCCGGTCGAGGACGGGTGTCAGGTTGCTGCGGTTGCCCGTCGAGAGGTCGTCGAGGACACGCACTTTGGCGCCTGCCTCAACCAAAGCTTCAACCAAGTGCGACCCGATGAAGCCCGCCCCGCCGGTGACTAGAACGAACTTGCCCTTGTAAGCCCTCGAGAGCTCGCTGTCCTCTGGCATGAGCGAGCAATCGCGCAATCCGGGTTTTTCGTCAAGATAAACAGTCGAGTGGCGATTTTCGCCCGCGCAAAGTAGCTGAGTCGACGCGCCGAGCAGACCTGTTACGCACGCAGTGGGTCCCCTCGGAGGTGACGCGCCGAGCAGGCCTGTTACGCACGCAGTGGGTCCCCTCGGAGGTGACGCGCCGAGCAGACCTGTTACGCACGCAGTGGGTCCCCTCGGCCGTAATGGCTATTGTGTTGTTGTCTCAGTGCCGACTTGAAGGTGTTGGCGAGATCATAGCCCGGCCTCGCCCCACTGCGTGCGTAACAGGCCCGCTCGGTCTNNTTAAGCAAAAGGAGCGTGTCGAGTTGCGGCGTGCGTAACAGGCCTGCTCGGTCTTGTTTAAGCAAAAGGAGCGCGTCGAGTTGCGGCGTGCGTAACAGGCCTGCTCGGTCTTGTTTAAGCAAAAGGAG
>PMCK01000285.1 GCA_003154095.1 Myxococcales bacterium
TGCCAGTTCCGTCGAACGGCTTGGCAATAACTCGCGGCCCGGACAGTACACCCAAACCTGTCAGAGGGGAAGACAACCGCCCGATGTACAATTGACGTGAGCGTACCGAACCACGTCGGGCGGTGACCAAGACCTCAAAGCAAGGATGGCCGTCGAGTTCATTGCCGAGTTGGACAGCGCTTACGATGCTTCGTTTAGTCTATTCAACCTGAACCAGTTCGTGAGCGCCGCGAGAATCTCGTTTGGCTTCTGTGCGTGCAGATAGTGTCCGGTATCCTTGATTTGGATCACCTCGCCGTGTGGCACGCGAGATAGAAAGAACGCAACGTCGCTATCGCGCACCAGTGCCCCCTTGTCTATGTCGCCATGAACCATAAGCACGGGACAAGTAAGTCGTGCTAGCTGCGCTTGCACATCGAAGTTCTCGAAGAGGTAGCCGTCTAATACCGTCCTGACGACGCCTAGGTCGACACACGAGAATGTGTCCGCAAACCAACGCATCTGCGCTTCACTAATGCCAGGTAAGGCTTCCTTAAGTACCTGCTCAGCAGTCCGTTTTCCTTCGATTATGCTGCACACGCCTGCCATGAAGTCACTCGTGGGTTTCGGCCATTTGCTCGACAGAGCCTGCGCCAGTGGCGGATCAAGAAGCACTACTGCTCGAACAAGGTCTTGGAGCTGCGCGGCCGCACCAAGTGCAGCCATGGCGCCACCCGAGTGCCCGAGAAGCACAACTGGCGCGCAGACTCGATACTTCACAAAGGCGGCAATATCGGCAGAGTAGTCGACGGCGCGGTAAGACGAGGCACGTCCACTTTTGCCATGCCCACGCATGTCGCACGCAAAGACTTGCCACGTTTGCTCAAAGGGATTCATGAGCTGAAGCATCCCTTGCCAACGATTGGGAATCCCATGCAGGACGACCATCGGCGGGCCATTGAGCGTGCTCTTGGCATAATTGATGCGCAGAGAATCCGTGTCGAACGATTGTTCTGTAAACATGGTTATTCGAAACAGTGGACAAGATCGAAAGGCGGGGTCATCCAGACTGAGGGCCAGACTCTATCATTGCGGTTCTGCCGGCCACAACGCATTCTCGTAGTCCGCGTCAAAGGCCGGCGCACTTGCCGTCAAGTACTCGAGGACCACCGAACCGGTGTTCTTTATTCCGTGCCTGATTCGCGAAGGAATATGGACTGTGTCTCCAGCAGCAACTTCACTCGTTTCGCCATTGATGACCATAAGTCCCTTGCCCTTGATAAGGTAGAAGCATTGCTCGGGATCGTGGCTGTGCACTGGTTGTTCCGAATCAACAGGAATTTCTGAGATCTGTATGGAAAGACTTCGAGCAGACGAGTTTTGTGGGCTGACAAGCATCCAAGAGGTCAATGCCGCAAGTTGCCCTGTATTCCTTGATGTAGTCTTGTTGTGAATCTGCATTTTAGTTACCCAAAGTGGCGCGGCCACGCCCGTCTGAAGTTCGCCCAGTCCCTGTCGATAGTCAAGACGCGTCCGTCCAGTCATGATGGAACGACCGACTCGCGCCTTAGGCGTGGGTTACGCTCGGTCTCGGTAAGGAAACTGAAACGCAGAGCCACAAAGGAGGAGTCGGTCATGAGCAAGAATACACGATATCTGGGTTTGGATGTACATGCAGAAACGATCACGGCAGCAATCGCCGAGGGAAGGCAGAAGATCCGAAGCATTGGGCAATTTCCCAATCGGCCTGAAGCGGTGAGGAGATTCATTGAAAAGCTCGGCGGCCCCAAAGGGCTGAAGGTCTGTTACGAGGCTGGGCCGACCGGTTATGCGCTGTATTGGCAGCTCACGAAGATGAATGTCGAATGCGAGGTGGTAGCGCCGTCACTCATTCCGAAAAAGTCGGGCGAGCGCATCAAAACAGATCGTCGTGACGCCGAGAAGCTCGCCCAATGTTACCAAGCGGGCACGTTGACTGCAGTGTGGGTTCCCGACGGCGCACACGAAGCATTGCGCGACCTCGATCGTGCCCGAGGAGCCGCCAAAGATGATGAGAGTCGCGCCAAGCATCGCCTGGTCAAGTACCTGTTACACTACGCGCTTCGCGATCCCGAAGGCTGTCGAGCATGGACGCACCCCTGGTGGCGCTGGCTGCAAGCGTTGAAGTTGGAGCACGAAGCGCAACGAGAAACGCTGCTAGCGCACATTGCAGAAGTGCTACATCAAGGCGAACGAGTGAGTCGGCTAGACAAGGCAATTGAGCGAGCCATCGAATCAGTGTCACCGGAAAAGAAAGCGGTAATCAATGCGCTGCAGGCGTTACGTGGTGTCGCAAAGCTTACGGCCGTGACCATCGTAACCGAAGTAGGTACGTTTCAGCGATTCTCCGGCGGGAAGCGCGTGTGGACCGCAAGTTCGAAATCCCGATCTTGCATGGTGGGCGCGGGTGGATCGGTGGCGACTTGAGCCGGGAAGCGATCTACAGCGACGATGGCCGGTGAGCTACCGCGGCCGACGGTTATGCTGTCGCGACGAGAGACATGTTGTGTGGCTAGAACCCTGCCTTTACCACAACTGTTTCGCCCGTCTTTGGCGGGGTCCAAGCGATCAAACGAAAGCCTTCTCCTCGCATCCACAGCCACTCGGGGGATTCGAGCGGCGCCGAGAAGCGGAAATCGACTGTCAGAGGGCGGCCGTCAACGGTGATCTCGGTCACTGCGGCCGTCATATTGGAGAGCTTCACGACATCGCCTTTGTGAAACGGTTCAGAAAGGCTACGCATCAACTGTTGAAACGTGCTGTCATAGAAACCGTGTTCAGGGCGCAGTCGAAGAGTAAGCTCGTCCAGGCGGGTGACTGACACATTGCTGAAGCTGGTGGCGAGCACTCGCATCTTGCCGGGTCCAGGGATGCCTTCAGCATAGCGGTGGTTCCAGCTTGCATACAATCCACCCTCGGAGATGACCCACACCGCGACCAACGTCTTCCGGGCGACCGCTGCGTCGCGCGGGATGCTCGTGTCGGTGAGCGGCAACCCGAATCCCATGCCGAGCATCGTCAGGCACTTGGCGGGCAGCAGAAGGGGCGCTATTGCCAGGTTGCACACGGCCAACGTAGCGACAACGAAGCGCGGCCACCTCAACGAGGGTGGCTTGTCCAGTGCATTCGCGAACACCATCGCGAGCGCGGGTGCCACGCCGAACCCGAGGAAGACCAGGTTGCAGTCCATGGGTCCAGCGGTAGCGATGGGCAGAAGAGAGAGCCCTGCACCAATCAACCAGAAGCGCGCCAGTGGCTTATCCGTAAATCGCGGCCAAGCAACCCGTCCGACGACGACCAGCGCAGCCGCGGCCAGCAGAAACATCGTGACTTTGAGCGCAGGCGGATAGATCCCCCAGAAGTCGGACATAATGGGCGTCAGTTGTCCTAGGGAAACGATCGGAGCGATCTCGAGCAGCTGCATCACGTAGGCAACTGGCTCGGCAAGAGGGTGAACGTAGGCAACTGTTGCTTTCGCGCCGTAACCGCCAGCAGCGTAGACTGCCTGCCAAACAGCCACGACAATTAAGTGGGGCACAAGGCGAACAATGCGACGCCAGAGAGGCCCCTTATCCAAGCAAAGCGCATAAGCGAACAGGAAACCTGTGGTCGCAAGGCCCATCTCAGCCGAGAGCAGTCCCGCGGCAAGCATCAATGGGGCGAGCCACGCCCCCGGTCGCCACCCGTCTCGCCTCCACTTGTCATAGGCGATAATCGTGCAAATCCCGAAGACGCCAGAAATGAGCACATTCCGCTTCGCTATCCACGAGAGCACTTGGCCCCGTGCATCATCCCAGGCATAAAGGGCAAGGGCTAGACACGCGACGCGCGACGTGAGGAATCGTCGATAGAGGGCGTAAAGTGCGCAGAGGAGTCCGAGAAACCAGAACAGCGTGTGCGCATGCATCAGCGGGGCGTTTCTGGGCCACAGCAAGAGGTCCAGCGCGTGAGTGCCAGCCGAAAGAGGTCGCCAGAAGTGGATCTTCCAGTCCGGTGCCTGCCACCACGCGACCATGCCGTGCTCCATCTCCCGCTGAAGTGCGGCTTGGTCGCCGCCAGCGAATAGGAAGCACTCATTCAGGAATTTGCCTATGCCCGCCATACCAGGGTGCTCGTGCGCCGCCCGCCACCTGGCCGCTTGTACGTATTCGTCGATGAAGAAACCGGAAAACAGGGAAGGCAGCACGAGGACAAGGGCGACCACGATCACTGCGCGCCCTGCCCTGCGCCCTGCGAGGCGCGCCATGACCCAGTTCAGATAGCGCATGGCGACCCCTCCGCTGTCCCGGTAGTCCACAAGTGACTCTCAAGTGCATCATAAACACTTGGTCCCAGGTTGCACGTGACAGCCAGCACTTCGGGATGGGCATCTGCAGAGACATTCATCACGTCATGCCAGACAAATTCGGAAGCAGCATGTTCCCACGGGTGTACCAGTCAGTTCAACGGTTAGGTTTGAGCTGCGGAGGCCAGTAACTAACCTAGCAGGCGAATCATCGCTGCAAAATCAAAGGAAGGCAACAATCAGCTGGACGGGCCTTCGTCAGATCCAAACCGGAGTTGGACGGCGTCGCTTCAACAGAGCCTCGAATCCCGTCCAGATTGACTGGGGGCCGCAATTGGGATCGGAAGATTCACACCGAGGCGGGGGGATGGCAGTCCACTTGATGTCGAGCTCCAGAGTGAAGGACTTTGGCACAATCTTGTCTGCCGTCTCTACGACGCGCGCCAAGAACGCTGGGGGGAGGATCGTATTGCGTTCTCGAAAATCCAAGGTTAGGCAAAGATGCCCTGTCGCACCAGAACAACAAGGGCCTACGCGATGTTCAATCGTGATTGCACTCCGTAGTTTCCCTGCGAGCGTGATCTCTTCGTTCTTGGAAGGTGCATCGTTGCCAGAACGGAGAAAAGCCCAAGTGTCCGCGCTGCATCGCTTCACTTTCGGCAAGACTTGCTTGACCACCGAGGCATAGCTTTCCGGAAGCGACTCGCCTTTGGAGTCAGGCTTCGGTGGCACGTACAGCTCACAACCATTTGGCAGCCGAGAGCAAAGCGCAATGGGCGCGGGATCGGACCAGTGGCCATCGAGTTTGCACACTAAGGCACCTCGGAAGCGACGGGCTTCTCCCTTCGGGCACGGCAACACGGATTGATTGACCCCGCGACAGGTGAAGATCTCGTAGTCGACTCCGTCAGCTGTCACAGTCTTGCTCGGCATGCGTGAACGCAGGTTCACAGGATTCCGGCAGCTGGCGGAGACACCGAGCACAGGAGCGAGGGCGCCTACTAGGAGCAACAGCCAAGGCGAACGTGAAAGCTCACACGGAATGGCCTTCGCTCTTGTTGACGCTTTCAAGATACCCTCATCGCTCGCAGCATGAATATTCCTCGCCCGTCCAACGGATAGCAGCTGAGCCGCAAAGGGCNNTAGCCACCGCCCTTACCCGGAGAGATGGTGGGCACGACCTGTCGACGATTGCGACGATAGACTCGAAAATCGCTGTCCAGCGTGAGTACGACGCTCTGCTGATCGAGTTCAGTCATTCTAACCAGGCAGGCATCAGCCAACGACATGGGCACATCACTGAATTTCTTCATCAACAACCGAAGCGAATCAATCTCGGATGCGACGCGAAAGTCACTTCTGACGATACCGCGGGAAACCAGTTCCAGAACGGCGTCCTGACCACCACTAACATCCTGCAGCAAGAAACAAGCTTCGGAGAGCACGGGATCGCACGTGAAGATTGGCGGCTCGATGGTGTCCAGAATGCCCGAGGCCCAGGCGTGGAGACGTTCGCGCCGATTGAGTAGTGCAACCAGCGGTCCGGTATCGATGATTACCGAACTCACCTACCGTACCCCGACATATGCTTGCGATTAGTTGCTAAGTCGGATGGACCATCAACAGAGCCAACTAGTTCACCCGCAAGTGCCGTCACTGAACGACGATTGCCTTTCTTGAGAGACTCAAGGGCCTCTCGCACGAGCGCGGAACGACTTAATCGTCGAGTGCGCGCCAGTTCATTCAGCGCGTCGTCGAGGTCTTCGGGGAGTTTGAATGACACGGTGCGCATCGGTGCAGCCATAGTATTACCTGGGATACAGAATGGTATTACCTGAGCTAGGTTCGGTCAAATGTGAGGTGGCAGGCCCGGAGGAATCCACTCGATTCTCGCGAAAGCGTCCAGAGCGGCCACGGGACCAGCGATACTCCTCGGTTGGATGACGACTGAACGGTGGAACCAACTCTGGGCCTCGTGCCATGGCAGAGCGAGAGTGCAGTCCTAGGTGGACGGTGCCCGCGACGAGCGATTCGCGTTGGTTGGACGGTG
Source organism: Myxococcales bacterium (assembly GCA_003154095.1). Lineage (GTDB taxonomy): Bacteria > Myxococcota_A > Polyangia > Polyangiales > Polyangiaceae > FEN-1139. The sequence continues at coordinate 6,354 of PMCK01000285.1, forward strand.
TTTGAGAAGCGCGGACACGAGACAATCGTGCCCAGCGCTTCCGGTCTTGGCATCAGGCCATCATTGCGCGTGGCTAACGGCTTATGGTTTCAGCTGCAACACACGGAAACGCCGTGCGAGCATGGGCCATCCGCTCAATATATTGAAAATCGCACCAACGAACAAGAATAGTCCGGTGAAGAATAGTGGAAGCCACCAAGTTAGGCTGGAAGTGTTGTCGGTCATTCGTGCTTGAGGGACAGCGCTTCTCGGTCAGGCCAATGCAGCGACGGCTGCTCCGCACCACTGGCAATCGACGAGACCCGCACATTGGGCACAACAAGAGCGGGTTGCCAGCCACGCTGCCGAGATGAAGGCGCAAAGGACCTTGGAAGATGAACGGCGAGCACAAGAACTGCTCCGCGACCAGGCTGACGCAAGGCGACTTCAAGCGCAATTGGATGCTGAGTCGAACCGCTCCGCGCTAGGAAGACGAACAGCAGGGTGGATTGTTAGTGGCGCGGGCTTGTCGCTCGTTGGCGTGTCGTGGTGGTGCGCGGACCGTGCCGGTGCGAAGAAGATGGACATAATCCATGGGAATTTCGCAACTGGAAGCGACATTTCGACTGCGGTCACGTCGGTGAACACCTATCGAGGACTCGAAATTGCGTCTGCCATAGTGGGTGGAACGGCCGTAATTACCGGCTTCTTTCTAATCGTCTTGAGCCCGAACGTCTCCCAATCCCGCCCAACTGTGGGACTTCAAATTGTGCCGGGTCCGAACAGCATTACCATTCGCGGCAGGTGGCAATGAATGGGTTCTCTCTTCGTTCCGTTCGCGTGGCGATGACGCTTAGTATCCGGAGAAGATTCATGCGCAGGCGAACGGTTCCTCAACGTATCTGTTTGGACTGCGCCACGTCCGAGGATTGCCCAGAGGGACAGTGCTGTGTCCTCCTCAACTATAGTTGGACTGGCTATTCCGGCCAGGCTCGGTTTGGGTGCCAAACCCTGGACTCGGTTCGCGAAGCGAATACAGCAGGTGTACTATCCCGTGACTCCGGCGAGTCTAATTACACTTGTTCGGGACGGTGACGCGCCCGAAGAGTGAGAATTCGGGGGCCCCAGCCGACCAAGCATGTTGGTCTAAGGATGACGCAGGTACCGCTTCGTCCACGAGTTGCGTCGACGAATGCTGCCGGGTGGCCACCAAAGCACCCGCACTTGTCGCGCCGCTCGCCGCTCGCCAACCCGCAACACTCCTCTCCGAAACTCACTTTTCCGGCTGCCTCTGGCGCGGTTACTTTCGCTCGAATACTCCCTCGCTGGAATGCGTACAGCATAGCTGGTACCGTACTTGGGTGTCTGGAGATATCGAGAGCACCCTGGCTGCATTGACGAACGCGGGCGTCAAGTACCTTGTCGTGGGTGGCGTGGCTGTTGTGATGCACGGGTACCTGAGGGTCACGGCAGATCTGGATCTCGTTCTGAAGTTAGAAAGGAGCAATCTAGAAAAGGCAGTCGCTGCTCTCGAAGGACTGGGCTTCCGCCCACGGGCTCCCGTACCGCTGATTCAATTCGCAGATCGTGAGATCCGAGAATCCTGGATTCGTGACAAGGGGTTGACCGTATTCTCGTTGTGGAGTCCGGAACATCTGGGTTTCGAGCTCGACTTGTTTGTCCGTGAACCGTTCGACTTCGAAAGCGTGTACGAAAACGCCGCCCGGGTTCAGCTCGAAAGCTGCGTTGCAACGATAATTCCGCTCGAGGCTTTGATCGCACTGAAGGAATCCGTCGGGCGTCCTCGAGATGTCGAGGACGTCGCCGCATTGAGGGCGCTGAGCGAGAACTATGGTAAGATCTGATAACCTAGCGGAACCGTGTTTCGACGTTGGCTACGAGGGCCACCTGCGTCGGCAAGCTCGTCTAGGGCTCGAGATGACACCTGCGCAGAGGCTACACTGGCTCGAAACAAAGCTCGCCGAGATGCGCGCTCTGCTCGGCAAAGCGCGGCCGGATTCAGTAGTCGCGGACGCAACACGCGAACGTGCCAAAGACTCCGTCGATTCTTGAGTCCGGTGTGCGGCTTTCCGCGCCGTCACGACAAAATCCTCAGGGTCGTGACGTTTAGAAATACTTCCGATTCGTCGCGGGGCCAGATTTGCCTTCAGAAGCGAACGAGGGCTCCCAGCCAATAGACTGCCGTGGCAGATAAGCCCACCTCAACACCAGTCGATTGCTCCTGCCCGTACGGTTTCATGCCGCCCAGCGAAAGCCTTCCGCCCAGCTCTAGACGATTTTGCAGCAACGGTGCGTAAGCACTCCATTCTCCCAAAACACGCAATTCATGTCTTGGCGGACTTGTCCAAGGTGAGTAGCGCAGCATCCAACATTAGCATGTTCACTTCATATCGGTTTGGAGCCGAGCGTGATACCCTTGGAAAAACCGCTATGTCTTCGAGTCCCGCAGCACAAAAGACAATAAAATGGCTCGCCATGCCGCTCGGTGTCCTGACGATCCTGGCGCCGTTGGCTTGTGCCCATATCGAGGCTCCCACAACAGCGCCGCCGTCGGTGGCGAATCCGACTGCGGCCCATCCCCGGTCTGCAGCGCGTGAGGTAGTGCCCATGGCAGATTCCGGCTCTTCGCTGCCGCAAGCGCCCAAGCCGCTCGGGACGGATCCAGGTTCGTCTGCTCGCGATGCGAGAACCGCAACACCGGTTGAATCGGCACATCCTGAAGCTGCCGATCCTCCGATTGTCTATCCGCTAGTCGTGTCGTTCGGGAGCGCATGCTGCGGAACCAATCGAGACGCGGCTCGCACGCTCGAACGCCTGCTCGATGCCTATCTGCCAGAGGCCCTGGGACTAGAGCGCGTTTCCTGGGGCGAGGAAGGTGAGTACGACCTGTGCTTCACGCTCGCCGGTCTGGCGCCGAAACAACGGCTTTCCCTTGTCAATGACGTGAAGACAAGAATCCGGCATAAACTGGTGTCCGTCAGGCAAAATGAACCTTGTTACAGCAAGCAGCCGTTGAGATAGTGTTGCGTCGCCATGCCCGGGTCCTCGCCGTCAAAAGTCCGAGTAACGGGTCGCTTCACCGAGTCGTGTCAGAATGTCTAGATAGAGTTTCCCTTGCGGAGGCCGCGATCGTCAAGATCTCCCCAGCGGTTGCACACGTCAATTAAGTATGCTCTCCGTTCATCCCGCAAACGTTTTCCGAAGCCTTTGGCCTATAATCTCCTTTACAAAACAGCTTTGAGCTGAACAATGGCGCACGGTAAATTGACTATTTTGATACTAAGCAGTTGGAGTTACCCCGTGCATTGTACCCGTATACCTTCCGTCTTTATTCTCGTAACGCTGGGGCTGTTCGGTTGTTCCGG
>PMCK01000189.1 GCA_003154095.1 Myxococcales bacterium
AAAGGCGAAATAGCCCTGGAGAATTGCCACCCTTTTCAACGCGAACTGTGGGGGCGTTACTGGGTTTTTGCACATAACGGGACGCTCGAGGATTTTACATCACCGCAAACCGACTATTACCGAGCCGTTGGCGACACGGACAGTGAGGCCGCATTTTGCTTAATGCTCGAGACCCTCAGACGGCAATTCCCCGACGGCGAACCCAGTCAAGAACAATTGCAGGCAAGCCTCAGACAATCGACGGAAAAACTTCGGCAGTACGGGTCTTTCAATTTTCTGCTCTCTGACGGGGATACCTTGTACGCTCACTGCTCCACGAGTCTCTACTACATCGTTCGTGAGTCTCACTTCGCGGCGGCCCATTTGATCGACCGTGACGTCACCGTAGACTTCAGCAAGTTGGCGAACCCGGACGATCGTGTTGCCATTATTGCGACGACTCCATTGACTGACAACGAGAGTTGGCAACCGCTTGCCACTAATCATTTATATGTGTTCAGAAACGGCAGGATGCTAGACCTGCACCAATAAGCGATGACATGTGATGTCGGCGCGTTCGATCAATCTATGCTTGACGCATAGCCTTGCGCGCGCGCTTTTGCTCGTACATTAGACTGTCGGCGCGAGCCAGCACCTCTTCGACCATTTCTGCGCGCGATGGATCGTAAGGTGCCATCCCAACACTGAACTGCAATTCGAAACGTCGCCCCGGTCTCGCATTTATTTCCGCGAGTTTATCGGTCAGACGCTTTTGAATGGTGCCGCACATATCCTGGGACGCATCAATAGCCAGTGCAACGAATTCATCCCCACCGAGCCGGGCGACTATGTCCGAGTATCGAAAGCACTGCCTTAAAGTGCTAGCCGTCTCGATCAGCGCCTGATCCCCGACATCGTGTCCCAATTCGTCGTTTATGCGCTTCATTCCGTCAAGGTCCACGAATACGACCAACGCTGGCCGCATCGTACGATCGCAGAGCTTGAGCTGCTGCGTAGCGATTGTAAGAAATCCACGACGATTGTAGAGGCCCGTTAACTCATCAACCAGGGACAAAGCACGCAGCTCGTCCGCTTGCCGTTGCAGTAAATCTTTGGATTGTTCACGCTGGGTTACGTCGCGATATACCCATAGATGACCCACGGGTCGGTTGTCCATCGACAGTGGCGAATAGTCCCGCTCCACGATGCGCATATCGGCTAGATAGATCAACTCCCGGCGCTGCAAAGCTTTGGCCTCGACCAACTGCGTTGTGCTCTCCTCAAAAGCCTCTGGAATGAAGCATATTGATGCCATTTTGCTCGTGATCTCTCGCCCGTCGCACCCCACGTAGATGTCGCTCGGCACATCGAGTCGCATGATTTCACACAATCGATTGCTACACACTTGCACCTGCCGACGTTCATCCTCGACGAGTATGCCATCATCGAGACTTTGAACCAGCGCATGAAGTCGAGTCCCCGAGGCCGTCGATTGCTCGTGTAGCCCCAGCTTCTGATGCAGTTGCTCGTGGAACAGCGCAACTTCAACGGTGGCTCGTTCTCGCTGGACGATGATATCCTCGTGACGTGCCAAGAAACCGAGCTCTCGCTCAACTAGGTAAGCCGCTTGTTCGAACAATGCGATCTCCTCAGGCGTGAATGCCGTCGAAGTATCGCGCGCCATCCAAAGTACCCCGGCACGATTGCCCCAACGTGAACTGAGCCGGCGTAGACAAAATGACCAATTGACCCATGCCTCGTTCAACGGTAAATTCACGCCGACCGACTTGAGGTGCGCCCCGCTTACAGCCGTTGCCTGTGCAGGGTTAGGAATTTGGGGACTTAGTCCGAACCGCAATGCTGTCGCATATGCAGGGAGGCCCCAAGTAGCTACCGTAGTTTCGATTTCACCATCCACCAAGACTACTGCGACTGCAATTGAAGGTGTCGCGGCAGCGATCAATTGAACTAGCCGCCCAAGTGCCTCTCGGGCTTCCTGTTTGCGTGTGGCATAGGACGTTGCTGGCAAATCCAATTCCGAAACCAGTGGCGAGGCGAGCTCATGCTTTACGGCCACCGACATATTCACTTACCCCCGAACCAACTCGTGCCCCACGAAGTTACAATTGGGAATTGCACCTCACCAAAAAACGGCCGAATGGGGCGACACTTTAGTCGGCACCGCGGGACTTCGCGATGTGCTGCGGAGTCTATTAACCCAAGATATTACAGACCTGGAGCGACCGGCCCGTTGGACGCAACGCCATGTTTACCCTTTGAGATGACTGGGAGGTGGACCTTGGCGGTGATCCTCTTCAGAGAGCACGGAATACACGATGATGGCCCCCAATAACGGTAGAAACCAGATCAGCCTGAATTGGGCGAATTTCTCATTGCGAAGATAAAGATCTGTGCGCCAAACACGCCAGGTCACCCACACTTGGAAGGCGAACAGAACGCTGAAGAAGAGTATCGGAAAAAATGACATGTTCGGCCGCGCCGAAATATGTGTCGTGCCGATTTCCTCTGCAAGGGCCGGCCAAGGGATTGGTTTCGCTATAGCCTAATGGGCCGCCAGCCGTCGCGCTGCAGCTGGGAAACTATGCCGTCCTTACCGACGAAATGTCCGGCACCGAGTACGACGAATATGTGCTCTTTTCCTGCAAGCCAAGACTCAATCAGTTTGGTCATCCGAATATTTCTTTGAACGATGAGTGCGTCATAAACGGGGGCGTATTCCGAGCTGCCGTAATCGGCAAACATAACACGCGCCAGTTCTTCGGCATCGCCTTTTTTCCAAACATCTACTACCGCTGCGAGTTCATCGTCCTGCCGATCCATTGCGTCGAGTTGTTCAGCGAGCATCAATTCTTGAATATCGGCAGACAAACTTGCCAATAGCTTGATCTGTTCCTCGGCCTTCTCTACGCCTATCAGGCGACGGCTCCCTCGCTGACTTAGAAAATGAAGGTCGATTCCCTTATTCGTATCATAACCGTCCAATGTGGCCTTCTCGACGGAAAGGAATTGGGCAACGAACCATGGCCGGAATCGTTCGAAAAACTTTGCCTGATCCACGTGGCCCTTTGCGAACGCTTGATACCGAAGCCATGTCTTAGCTGACAAGCAACTGTGCAGAGTCTGGCCCTTAGGTAGCATGGCCTCCGCCATCATCAGCTCGGCAACTCGCTCCGGAGGTTCCTGATCAAGTGCCAACTCCATTGCAAGAGTCGTCGAGTCGCGAAATGCGCTTTCAACTGGTCCTGGCAGCGGGTAGAGGCCGTCAAAGCCAACGTGAATGCTGCCAACGAGCGTAATGACCGTGGCCGGGCCCGATACCGACCATGAAAACCCGGGGCTCGGCAAGGTTTGGCTTGATGCAGCATGCGTCTGCGACGCCGGCGATTGAGGTGCCGCGACTGCCGGCACGGCTGCTGGGGGTGCTGCGGCCTGCGGCGCGGGTGAAGCCGGTAACGCGAGTGAAGAGCGATTCGCACATGCCGGCGCGATGAACGCGAGTATCGCTATCCAGAGGACAATCCGCCGAACATGGGCGACCGCTACGCAACTGGGTATTGGCAAATGACGCCCTCCGCTCACGTCGACTCCTCGCTCTGAAGGCGGTTCTGTTGGGTTCCGGATAACAATTGATGCGCTTCCGTCAGTCGCTTGGGGATGAGCCGAGCATGGGGCGATTGAGTCAGGGCCGATGTCAAATCGACCTTGTCAGCTTCGGCAGCGTTGCGACCGGGGAACCAATGCCCTCCGTTCTCGAGCAGATTGTAGCGACTGCGCGCGTATTCAAACATGTCGAACGCCTTGGCCATGTTGTAAAGGCGAAGTATTTCGAGAGCATTGATTTGACCGGGCATCGTTTGCCATTCGGAGAGCCCGTGAAACCAGGTATTGGCCCAGTCTTTACCCAATGCTCGTTCGAGCTCCGTCTGTAAGCGCGCTTCGATTGGGGCTATCAATGATCGCAAGTCAAGGCCACTCTGGGTGACGATTTCGACGGCCTTCATGTGCTCGTCAAAGTCGGAAGGCAGCTTTGCCCCAATCGAAAGCGTGTGCACTTCCGAATGGCACAGGCACCAAAGATCATTGAAAACCATCGGAGAAAAGGGTGCTGTCAGCTCGACCAACTTGGGTGGGGGATTGTACAGATGGCCACCCTTGTCCGAAGGGCTAATGATGAAGACGCCCATATCTCGCGCGGCGGCTTGCCTAACGGCTCTGGCATTGTTTTGAAAGGCCCAATAGTAGTGAAGGTTCACATAATCGAAGCGGCCATCCTGAATGCCCGCCACAATGACGTCCGTTGGCGCATGGCTCGAGAACCCGATGTGCCGCGCAATGCCCCGAGATTTCATGTCGAGGGCGCGCTCCAGGCAGCCACCCGGGCGCAGCGCCCAGTCGAGAACGGCCTCATTGTTGACGCCATGTAATGAGAGCAAATCCACCCAAGGTAGTTGGAGTCGATTCAGTGAATCCATTACGTCGTTCTCGAATTGCTCGGGCTTGGCCAGGGGCGCTACCTTGGTCTGCACGATCATCTTGTCCCGAGGTAACTTGGGGAGAATTTGTCCTAGCTGCTTTTCGCTGGTGCCGTAGCCGCGAGCGGTTTCGATGTGCGTGATACCGAGCTCGAGTGCGTGCGTTATGGTGGCCTGAACGTTCGACTGACTTTCGTTGCTGACATCCGCCGACGCTACCCAGGACTGCTGGTAGCGCATGCCTCCACAGGACAGGATTGGCATCTTCAAATCAGTGCGACCGAAGCGGCGGGTGAGCATGAGCTTTTGTTGGCGGGTTCCGCCGGCCACGTCAAGCTATGCAACCGGCCCTGGCCGGACTCATAGTCCTGTACCCCCGGGTCAGAAGCATTCAACGATTCACCGGGACCAGTTTCGTTTCCGCGCAGAAAAACCCAACAAAAGCCGAAATTCAGTCAGTGACCCACGGTCGAAGTTCCGTTAATGGCCGAACATCAGGACGGCGATGGCGTATCTCCAAACATCGGCGACTTTTGCGGCTAATCTCGGGCCCGAGCTGCAGTTTCGGAACGGCATGTCCAGCGAAGTAGTACCCACGCGCCACACGCGTTACGGCGAGATGTCCGAGTGCACCTGGCGGGGTGCTGGGAAATGCCTGCACGTAAATTGTCGATATTCGTTGCTTCAAGATAGACCACACATCAACGATTGGGATGCCGAGGATTTCGACGAACTCGTCGAAGCGCTGCCTTCGACCTGCGCTTTGGACTTGGCTGACCTGGGTGGTATGCGACTCGAGGAGGTTGCAATGGTCATGGGAATGCCACGGCCGCGCATCGAGCAAATAGAGATTGCTGCATTGCGAAAACTTGCCAAGAGTCGAGAGATTCGCAAAGCCCGCTGGGACGGGCGCTGAACGCGAACCCCGAGCACGAGCGTACAATGACAGCAGGCCAATCAAACCACAAGAGTCGTGCGGCGTCGGTTTCGGTGGCTTCCAACTCGGCGCTCGTGGTGGGCAAGATATTCGTTGGGCTCGCCATCGGTAGTGTCTCGATTCTCTCGGAAGCGATACATTCGGGAATCGACCTGGTTGCGGCGCTCATCGCCTGGTGGGCGGTACGGGCATCCGAGGCGCCCGCCGATGATGAACATCCCTTTGGCCACGGCAAGTTCGAGAACTTATCAGGTGCCATCGAGGCCCTTCTAATTCTGGTTGCAGGATTTTGGATTGTAATTGAAGCCGTAAAGAAGCTAATGCATCCAACCCCACTCGAGGGCACGTTGCTCGGTGTCGTCATAATGGCGGTATCGGCGATCGCAAACTACTTCGTTTCTAGATGGTTAATGCGGGTAGGGCGAGCCACGGATTCGGTGGCACTAATAGCTGATGCGTGGCACCTGCGAACCGACGTCTACACCTCACTCGGTGTCATGTCGGGGCTAGCAGTTGTGGCCATTGCGCGGCGGCTCGCACCCGGACGATCTTTTGATTGGATCGATCCGGTGGTTGCCCTCATGGTAGCCCTTTTCATAGTAAGAGCTGCAGTCAAACTCACAGTGGGTGCAGTGCGCGATCTCTTGGACGTTCGCCTACCGCTCGAAGAACTCGGACGCATAGAAGGGTACATGCAGTCGCGGCACGACGTCCTAGGGTATCACGACCTTCGCACCCGTAAAGCCGGCGGCTGGCGCTTCGTCGAGATTCATTTGGAGCTGCCCCCGGATATGACAGTGAGGGAATCGCACGCGATTGCGCACAGCGTATCCTTGGAGATCCAAGAACGACTGCCGTCTTCATCGGTCATGGTTCATGTGGACCCGAGCGATGAGGATCCGCCGAGCAGTCGCAAAGGCCGTCACAGTAGTCCATTGCCGCCCAGACCATGATGAAAACCGATGAATGGTTGCCGCTGGTCGATTTGGACGGCCAAATCACTGGAAAAGCGCGCCGCAGCGAGGTGCACGGCAACCCGAGACTAATGCATCCGGTAGTGCATTGTTTAGTCTTCAATCAAGCCGGTTTGCTCTTGTTGCAACTTCGTAGTTCGTCGAAGGACGTTCAACCGGGTCGCTGGGACACGTCGGTTGGGGGACACGTCGGTCTCGAGGAATCGCCGGCGGCGGCAGTGGTTCGCGAAGTTCAGGAGGAACTCGGAATTGTCGCTCAGGCGCAAGAGATTTCATTTCTATACCGATATGTCATGAGAAGCTCAATCGAGACCGAGTTGGTTCATACTTATGTCATGACCCACGAGGGGCCGTTCGTGCCCGAGCCCAATGAGATTGACGAACTGCGCTTCTGGTCGCGAAGTGATATCGAAGCAGCCCTGGGGGCCTCGATATTCACGCCCAATTTCGAGGAAGAGTATGCACGTTGTAGTGCTGCGCTGACGATGCGCTCAGCCGGTACTTAGTGTAAAACGCTTACCCTGGCCCGGAATCTTGGGGACGAGGGGTATGATCAAGGAAATTGGGTGATCGAGTTCTATGATGCCGAAATTCAAGTAGACGAAAATGGGTTCCTTGACCTCTTCTTTGGGGCTCACATCGCTGACGATTCGCAGACGCCCCGGTCCCGTGAATATGGCCTGATGCACGGATATCTGTACCGTCGGCCACTCCGCCTTGAGTTCGACGCGAGCGTCCTCGACCGGCTGATCTTGAACGACCCGGTCGATCACCGAGAGCGTCCAACTCTCTATTTCGTGGGGCCGCATGCCTTAGAATACAGTCGAATATTCGACTTAGTGTCGCGATTGCATGGAATCGATGGTTCCGCGACCGGGTCCCTGTACCGGCTGGCCATCTTGATGCTTCCATTCCTTGCCGGGCGCCGTTGGGCGTGGTACCCGCCGCTCGCTATGCGCGACAACATTCGTCTCGTTTCTTCCGCAGGTACTGGCTTCATGTACTACACGAGGAAGAACAAGCGCACGATGCAGGGCAAACTGGAGCTAAAGAAGTACGATCCAGTCGTTCGAAAGCACGTGCCGTTCAAAGAGGCGAAGATGCCTCCGCATAGTAAATAATTTTTGTTGTCGCCCAATCGATGACGCTGGCTTGAGGCGTCATTGCGATCTTGGAGGCAGATCCTGGTTAGCTTCGTCATGTTGGTTGCCAGGGCCCCGACCCCGGCAACAGCTCTCTAAGAGGTCCTATCAAGACAGCCGATGACTACGCTGGGCCAAGGCCGCTCGAGAAACCGCTATCTGACCATCCGCAATGATCGCTGTTACACCGCCGGTAATAGCTGATAGCCAAGCCGAGACCGCGACGCGATCTCGGCTTTACTCGAGCGAACTCGACTACGGAATTACCTTGAATTCCGTGCGTCGATTCTTGGCTCGACCTTCGGGCGTGTCATTGGTGGTGATCGGTTTAGTCTCCCCAAAGCCTTCGGATTGGAGGCGACCTGCCGGGATTCCCTTACCGACGAGGTAACGCACGCACGACGCAGCTCGGTCCTTACTGAGTTGTAAGTTCATCTCATCCGAACCCACGCTGTCCGTGTGACCGTACACGCCGATCTTGAGGTCTTTTCGTGAATTCATGAGCGAGACGACTTCGTCCAGGATCGGGAAGCTGACGGCCTTGATTGTTGATTTGGCCGTATCGAACTGAATCGGCTCGAGCAATTGGATCTCACCATCATCTTTGAACGATATCAGAGAAGGACAGCCGTTCTTTTCCGCGATCTTCGAGGCGTGCCCAGGCACCGTGGGGCAATGATCCTGGCCATCGGGTACGCCATCGTTGTCGGCGTCATCCTCGGGGCAGCCGTCTTGATCTTGGATCCCGTCCTTGTCTTCGGGGACATCCGGGCAGGCATCTTCGGAATCCGGGATTCCGTCGCCATCACGATCGGCGTCAGCGGGACAGCCGTCCGAAGGATGCGGCGGCTTGCCGTCTTCCTTGATGTCAGGACACTTGTCGATATCGTCCGGGAAGCCGTCGCCATCGCGATCAGACACCTTTTCATCGACGTTTTCGACCAAATACCTGGGCGCGCCGCTCCGCGGTATCTTATCGGCGAGTGTGAACCAATAGCCTATGGAGGCGAGCATTCGTACGTCGGGCGCGCCGTAACCACCCGTCATGCGCGTTCCAATGCCGACCATCGATGCCCAATGGCCTTTCTTGTCTAGCAGGAATCGACCCTGCGCCAGCCATTCAGCATCCGTATTGCGAGGGCCGAACAAAGTCTTTTGCTCGCCGGCATTTAGATTGTTGTTGAGCGTTTGAAGGCCTGTACTTCCAAACAATTCAAGCCCCAGGCGAATACGATCGTCGCGCAGCGGTACGTAGGCGCCAAACGTCCAGCGCAATTCGCTACCGACGGCCAGCACGCCATTGGGACCGTTTATGCCGCTCTGCGGCTTGAAGTGGGGCCCCAGGTTGCCTGCGATAAAGAACTTTCCAAAATCGTATTCGCCCGATCCAAAGATCCAGGTGGTCGTCCCACCATCGCCAGCAAATGCACCCGCGCTGTTACCTATAGGTGCGAATACGGCGGCGCCGAGGCCGAGGCGTGTTGAATGGCTGTCTGATTCATAGGCGCGAATGCGGGCGTCGAACCGCATGTCGTGCAAGGCGACCTTGCTATCGGCGTTTTCAACGACACCCTGCGGCTGAGGGTTGGTCCCGTATGACGCGTACGTCAAAATCGGTAACGCAACGTTTAGCCCAAATCGATTGGCTATCTCCGTGCCGACAACCAGATACGTGGTGAGCTGCGCTTTGACGGGGTCTTCCATCTGCGGCGCCGTGGCGGAGTTGGTTACCGTCTCCGCTCTGAGCGGATTGTAGGTAAAGCCAAGTGCACCAAAGGCATAGAAACGAGTCGTGTCGTACATCTTTGGGCGGAACACCGCGAACCCGTCATTCGGCGCGCCAGATATCTGTAGGCGATCCAAATAGAACAAGTTCTGTTGTGCGCGCGCAGGCCGAGCCAACAATCCCGCTATCATTATCATCAGCACTAACGCGTACGTGCTCTTCAGTCTGAGCATGAGCCCTCCAAGTACCGTCTGGGCGAACATCGAGCTTGCGATGGAGCCCCGGCTTGGGACTCCGACACTGCGAACCTATCGCGAGGAGATGCCTTCAGTCGAGAGCGGCGAACAATTCGCACGCCCAAACTGTATTATCCGGCCCGCGGACGACACCCAACCCTACATTTCTGAAGCCACGGTGAAGTATATTACTCCTGTGCGATGGACTGGCCCAAAGCGCGCGATGGGCCCGAATGGCGTCAGCGGCATGAGCCACGTTTTCGCCCGCCAGGGCAGCGAATATTCCCGCATTTTCCAGCCGACCTTTGGGCGATCCGTCGCCGACGTCGTGTCCGATGCGGCCGGCGGCGAGCATCGCGCTTGCGTGCTCCAGCGCCAATTGGTCAAGTCTCGGCTCGCGAGCAAGAGCCTTTCTGCCGGACTCGATACGAGCGGCATTCAACATTCCGTAGAGCGCCTCAGTCGCGTTTCCCACTTGACCGCTGGCCGATTCTCCCGGAGCCGACCTAAGTTCCAGTTGTTTTGGCGGTTCTTCGTCTACGAATACCTCTGCCTCCAGAACCGGTCGGGGGCCAGTATCCATGGTTGCCAGTACTTGCACGAGCCAAGGTCCGGGTCCGGACATGGGGATGTTGGACCTTACTTCTCGTTGCTCGATACTGGCGGGCACTACTATTGGCTCGTCCCTCGGACCTTCCAGAATAACCTTGGCTTCGGACGCATCGGCGAGCAGCAAAACCTGCAATTGTAGCCATTGCCCGGTTCGAACACGAGTAGGCAGCGGTTTGACGAGGTCGGCGAATACGTCGGAGACCACCGCGGCGTATAGAGTGCCAGTTTGGCCAACGGCCCGCGAGATGCCACAGCGTCTCTGTCCCCCGTCATTGAAGCTTTCCAGCCAATGTTCGAATCGAGGCAGGAGGATCTCGAGTTCGGGCTGCTTTTCTGAAGTCCTCAAAGACCAGGCCCTTGGCCACACGTAGGGCGAACCCGCGGCGCGAAGCGCAAATGCCAGCCGATCCAAGTCATCGGGCCTCGAGCCGAAGTGCTCGTCTCGCGCCAATCGATCGGCCACCGCATTGAGTGCGGCATCCGTTCGTCCACAAAGCTTCTGAAGCCGCTCCAGGGGAGGCCCGACAGACGCATCGCGAGGTGAACGCGTTTCAGGCTCCCATTTTTCGAAGCGAAACGCTTCGGTAGGCGCTAGACGAATATCGTTTGGCGCCCCTGCCGTTCGTTGCGAGGGTACGTTTGAGCTGCAGGCCAATAGACCGAAGCAGACCGCGCCGGGTATCCCCAGAATCCGCGCTCGCTTGAGGTGCCGCGGGTGGCCGAATCGACCCTGCGAGCGACCACCGATTGACAAGTCGGCCCTGGCAATTCTCAGGCAAATCTCGCGGAAAATCGTCGAAACTGAGCTGTCGATCATCGGTGTCGGTCTGTCCCCGAGGCCATTAGAATGGTGGAAGTTCGCCTGTCAGCAAGCACACTGGTACGCTCGATTCGGCGACATATATGGGCCGCTTTAGTTCTGCCGCCAAAGTTTCCGTCTTTATCGCAGCCACTGGGTTGGCTTCTCTGGGTATTTATCGTTTCATCGTAAAGCGGCCCGGCGGGGGCAAGGGTTACGTTGTCTATGCGCTTTTCGATGACGCAGTAGGTATCGCCAAACTCTCGCAAGTGCGAGTCGCGGGGATCCCCGTCGGTACGATTGAGGGCATTCGCCTCGACAAAGGCAAGGCGCGAATCGACATCCGTGTTCAGTCGGGTATTCCGCTTTTCGTCGACTCGGCCGTATCCAAGAATAGCTCGAGCCTGCTCGGGGAATATTACCTGGCGATTACCCCGGGCACAGACGGTCGCTCTCAGCTGCAAGACGGCGACCGAATTCCAACTGTCATCGAGGGTGTGACGACTGACACTCTCATGAAGAATCTCGCGGACATCTCGAAGGATGTTCAGAAGGTTTCCCATTCTTTGGCCGAATCCGTCGGAACGGACGAAGGCCAAGATAATATGCGAAAGACGCTGGCAAATCTCGCACAAGTGACAGCCGCGCTTAACGATACAGTGCGCGAAAATCGCGAGACGATCCGCGACATTTTGATTCGGGTCGATTCCGTTGCGGCCAAGAGTGAACCTCAAATTGACCGCATTTTGGAGAATGTTCAGAATTCCACGCAAGAAATTCGTCAACTGCTGACGCATGCCGAACAGGGCCAACCGGGCCAACCGGGCCAACCGGGTAAGAACGGTGAGGTCCGAGAAATACTCGACAAGGTCGATCGCGCTAGTTCGAGTTTGGAAAAGACGCTTTCCAACCTGGAGACCGCCACCGGACGTCTGGAAAAAGGAGAAGGAACTCTGGGGCGCCTGTCGAAAGACGAACACCTGATTAACGAAGTCGAAGGGGTAACGGAAACCGTAGGCGACTTCGTGGGCGGTCTTTCAAGACTGCAGACCATCGTGCAGCTTCGCACCGATTACCAATTTCTTGCCAACACCGTAAAGAGCTACGTGCAATTGCGGTTGCAGCCTCGCGAGGACAAATACTACGCAATTGAAATCGTGAGCGATCCCAAAGGTCTGACTCATTACGAGCAAACGGTAGTCAATACTTCCAATCCCAATCAGCCAGGCACGTACTTCGAGACGCGGACGGTCACTACCAACTCTTTCCGGTTCTCCCTACAGTTCGCTCAACGCTTCGGACCGTTCGTTGGTAGGTTCGGAATCAAAGAATCGACAGGTGGAATTGGCCTAGATACGCTCTTGCTCGATGACCGTTTCGAGTTGCAGCAAGATGTATTCGGCTTTGGCGAAGTCGTGCTCCCCCGCTGGCGTGTGTCTTTGGCCTATGAATTCATTCCGCGGCTTTGGATGCTCGGAGGAGTCGACGACATAATCAGCGCCACTCGCCGTGATTACTTCGTGGGTCTGCAGTTGCGCTTCAACGACGAGGACCTAAAGACGATATTGCCCTTTGCCAAGACGCCGTGACGGTAGAAACAGCTCTCAGCCTTCAGCTCTCAGCCGTCAGCTCGGAATCAGAATTGCTGACAGCTGATTGCTGACAGCGGCTGCCGTTATTGCAGCATCTTATTGCCCCGAAGCGGGACCAACCCGTGCGTGGCCAAAGCGGCGGCCAAGGCCTCGCTTCCACTGTTCAACCAACGTTCGTAAAGCTGGACCAAAGCGCGCTCGGTGCGAGCGGCAACGACTCGCAAGGACTCCGCTACATCGTGGACGAGGGCCACGAACATGTGAAATTGGTCAGCTAGCTCCACGAACAGCCCGTTTTGCTCCGCCTTATCGAGTACCAGCATCCGCCCAGCGGTTGCGTAGGCTCTGGCGCCCAGTTCCTCGAAGTAGGACTGATCGATGCCGCGGCTCTCGAGGTACTCTCCAAAGAACCCTGTCGTATAAAGTACACCGTCACCGACTCGGCGTAGCCGCTGAAAACGCTCAGTGCCGACGGCGTTTAGGGCCTGCGCGAGCTGAATCGTAAGGGGCTTGTCGAATTCCCTGAAATCCTCGCCAGCGTGCGCGTGGTCGGCAAGCAACCCAGCTATGTAGGACTCCGCAGTACTTGTAGTGACATAAGCACGCCGCTGCCGCACAGATCCGACTACTTCGCGAAAGAACTGATTCAGGTCGCCGCAAATGTCGATCGGGGTGCCATTGCTATTGGTTTTAGGGTCCATGCGAGCGCTCCTTTCTAACTAAGATTGCCCGCGGGCTAGGTTTCCTCCCTGCATTGAACGTGCCGTTGACGCATTCCGCGTTGATAGCCACTGCGAGCATTGCCAAGTTTCATACTACGAAAACCCTGCATAATTCGTGCTGCATCGAGCGC
The DNA here is from genome assembly GCA_003154095.1 of Myxococcales bacterium. GTDB lineage: Bacteria > Myxococcota_A > Polyangia > Polyangiales > Polyangiaceae > FEN-1139. The sequence goes on from PMCK01000189.1 coordinate 13,344, forward strand.
AACTTGGCAAGCAGGGCCCGCCGAATCTTAGCCACCCAAGCCCGAGACTGCCAATTCAGCCTCGCGTCAAACCATTGGCGGCAGGGTGACATCTGGCCGTTATTGACGATGCTGATGCCCAAATTTGTCGCACCTATGACAATTTTGGCAGGGAGGGCCCATCTAATTGCGCCCTGACGGTCGCGAATGCCAAGCGCTCGAGTTGCGTGCTGCCAGTAGACGAAAAACCGACCCCGCCATGAGCAAACAGTACCTGCCTGTTGAAGTGATACCGAAAATGCACTGGCCAAACGACGCTCGCGACGGGTCATTCGTGCGTAAATGGGGGCTTCTTTAACGCCACAGCGGCACGGAAAGCCTGCCTCAGCTCTCAGCTCGCAGCTCTCAGCTTTCAGCTCTCAGGATTCTGATTGGCTGAAGGCTGACACCTGAAAGCTGATAGCTCATTAGCGACTTCGACCATAACAGTAAATTGCCCACACCGCGGCGAAGAGCGCCGCATACACGATGAGTCGACGTTGAATTGCGGGAGTCAGCCAGGGCTCGCGCTGCGTAACAACGTGACGAGCGACCAGCTGGCGCAAGGCACTAACTTGATCCGCCTGCAGAGCACGCTTGGGCACAATCTGCGCATTGGTACGTGAGGTGAAGATCAGAAAGCTGGCGCGGGTGTCGAGCACGCGTACCACTTCATTCCAGGCTACTTGTGTTGTTGAGTCGCTGGACATAAGCTGGACTCCTGCTTCGTCACATTGCAGTGATACCTGCAGCGCATCAGACGGCAATGCGTCGAAGATCCGTTTTGCAATTCTCTTGGTTGGGTCGCGACCCAAGACGAATGTGGCTATCAGCAATACACCGACAATCGCAAGTAAACTGGGATCGCGACCCTCGTGCCAGCGCCAGCCTATGATCGCCACGACGGCAACCACGCCGAACCAGCCAAAGAACTTCGACAACCGAGCGCGCGGCAACTGCGCAAGCCCCTGTTCCACGTCTGCCAACTGCAGCTCGAAGTTAACCTCGACGATCTTGGGCGCATCCGTAGTCATTGTCATGCCGACCGGGGTCTAGCGCCAATAGCTCTTCCGTGCCGCCGTGACCAACAAAGAATCGTCCTAGGGAAGACGCTCGAAGCTTGGAATTCAATGTTGCGCGGCCCGAGCGTTCGAAGAGCCTGGCTACGGTGTCAGTTCCTGCGCGGGCCAAACGTGTTCAAAGGGGAGGCCTGCTTCGCGATTTGCCTGTCGAACCGACTCGGCGTCCACGGCTTCGTATCGACAGACACTCTACCGACGGCGCGGTATCGATCGGCGTCGGAACCGGCAAGTCGCAGGATCTCCCCCGCCGGGCCAATTTCCATCCCAAGCTCGACGGCATGTGATCCGAACCTTGCGTGAACTCTCGACTCAGTGGGAAACGCCGGATGGAGTCAAGGGCCGCTCGAGCTCCTGGATCGTGAGCGTCTACGCGCCGAAGGACAACGGAAACTAAAGGTTTCGAACGCGGGTAACGGCGGCTATCCCGTGCCGTCACGACCCAAAAATCATGTGTCTGCAATGGCAATTGCAGAGCGGCCGCTTGCCAACGACTATTCAGGGTATTTCCGGTGTTGCGGGGTGCCGAAGACGCCAACCAGAACCAAACCACTTGTCGGCCAGTTGATACATCGCCGGCAGGACCAGCATCGTGAGCAGCGTTGCGGGAATTAGGCCGCCTACGATGACGATCGCAAAGGGACGTTGTGTATCGGAGCCGATCTCGTGCGAAAGGGCGGCAGGCAAAAGTCCTAATGAAGCCGGCAACGCGGTCATCAAAACAGGACGAATTCGGGTCGCGACAGCATCCAAGATATTGTCGACGGATGCGACCTTCGACGCCGCCGCGCGTCGCATATAGGTGACGATGAGTACTCCATTCATGACGGAGACCCCGAACAGTGTAATGAAGCCCACAGCAGAGGAGACCGAGAGTTCGGTGTGCGTCAAGAAAAGCGCGAAAACACCGCCTACAACCGCAAAGGGTATATTGAGCAATACGACAAGGGCCGGCAACGCGCTGCGAAAGGTCATGTAAAGTAATGAAAAGATCAGCAAGATCGACAGCGGCACGATGACTTGAAGTCTTGCCATGGCGCGCCGCTGGTTTGCAAATTCTCCGCCCCAAGTCATTACGTACCCTTCGGGCAAGTGCACGGCGGCTGCCACCCGAGCCTGTGCTTCCGACACGAAGCTGCCCATGTCGCGACCTTCGATGTTGCACTTCAATGCCAAGAAGCGCTCGCCTTGTTCACGATTAATTTGGGTGCGACCTTGCTCGATGCGCAGATCGGACAAGGATGAAAGCGGTAGGCGTGCTTGACCCACTGGGATTTCGAGGCGCCCCACGGTATTGATATCTCCCGATTGTGGACTGGGCAGCCTCACGCGCACGCCTACCCGGCGCTCACCTTCCCACAGCTCGGTAGCGAGTCTGCCGCCAAACGCACTCTCGATTGTATCCTCGATACTACTGACAGGTAACCCATACCTCGAGGTCGTTTCGCGATTGATTTCAGCTACCACATGTGTGGCACTGCCCGCGCGATAGATGTCGATATCACGCGCGCCCTTAGTCGCCTTGAGCACTTTTTTGACCTCGAGCAACTTTGATTGCAAGAGTGCAAATCCTTCACCGTAAATCTTGACGACTACTTGACCGCGAATTCCGGAGATCGATTCCTCCACGCGATCCTTTATCGGCTGACTAAAGTTGAATTCGACTCCTGGTCGCTCCAAGGTGTCACGCATGGCACGCACGAGCTGTTCCTTGGTCCTTCCCGACTTCCACTCGGCCTCGGGCCGCATCATGACGAACGTTTCGGACTGGTTCGGGGCCTCGTCGTCCGTGCCGTCTTCGGGATGTCCCTGTTCCGAGAGTACATCCTTGACCTCGGAGAACTTGAGAAGTTTGAGGCGCACATCCCTGAGCAATGCGGCTCCCCTCTCCAGTGAAACCGCGGAAGGCATCGTCACCGTGATGTGGATGTCGCCCTCGTTCATGGGTGGCAAGAACTCCGAGCCTAAACGAGGAATGAGTAACAGCGCCAGCGCGATGAGTGAGCCGGATACCAGCGCCACGAGCAACGGTCGCCGAAACGTATACTTCAGTGCCGAGCGATATATGCTTCGCAACACTCGCAAGAATTCGGGCTCAACATTGCGGACACTGCGATTCTTCAGTAGTGCTGCCGTCAGTGCAGGCACGCAGGTTATCGTAATGATTAGGGCACCCCCGAGAGCGAAGGCATACGTGAGCGCGACGGGGCGAAAGATCCGACCCTCCACACGTTCCAGTGTGAAGATGGGTAACATTGCGGCACCAATGATCAACATCGAGAACAACGTTGGGCGCACTACTTCTTTGGCCGCTTCTGCCACCACGTGCGGCACCGTTTCGGGAGGCGGTTTTGCCTCTGCTAGCCGTCGATACGCGTTTTCGACGAGAATGACGGCGCCGTCGAGCAATATCCCAAAGTCGATGGCTCCCATCGAAAGCAAGTTGGCCGGCACCCCTGCGTAGTAAAGGCCTACGAATGCAGCTAACAGCGCCAGTGGCATCGTGATGGATACTGCTAGAGCGCCGATAATTGCGCGCAGGAACAACCAAATGACCACGCTAACCAGGGCGATCCCCTCGAGCATGTTCTGCGACACGGTCCTCAAAGTCGTTTCGACGAGCTTGGTCCGATCATAAAAGGGTACGATTCGCATGCCGGTCGGAAGCACGTTCCGATTCAATTGTGCGACAGCCGCGTGCACGTCGTTGAGCACGGATTTGGGGTTTTCCCCTCGCCGCAGCAGCACCGTCCCTTCAATTGAATCGAGATCCGTACCGCGCGCCACTATGCCCCTACGCGGAGCGTAGGATTCGACGATGCTTGCCACGTTGCGCACCAGAACCGGCGTGCCGCCGCGAGCCCGGATTGCGGTATTGCCTATGTCTTGCATATTCCGCAAGTAGGCTCGCCCGCGCACGACGAATTCGGATTCACCTTGCCGAAGATAGCCGCCCGACTTAGCACCATTGGACGACTCGACGGCACGAATGACCTCATCGAGTGTGACTTCTTCTGCGCGAAGTTTACCCGCGTCGGCAATGACGTGGTACTCCTTCTGAAAGCCCCCAAAACTCACGACATCGGCTACCCCCGGCGTTCGCAGCAGATGCTTGGAAACGACCCAGTCCTGCCAACTGCGTAATTCGCTGGGCGAATGATGGTCGCTTTCGAGCGTGTACTGAAAGACCTGCCCGACGGGTGTGTCATTCGGTCCCAGATGCGGCTCGACTCCAGTTGGAACTTCGGCTTCTGCCAGGCGCTCGGCAACTTGCTGACGCGCGAAGTAGATATCGACGTCATCTTCGAATGTCAGAATTACTTGTGACAGACCAAACGAGGTTATGGAGCGCTGCACCAACACACGCGGAACGCGAACCAACGCACGCTCGATGGGCAGCGTAACTTGTTTTTCGACTTCCTCGGCAGCCTGGCCCGGATGCAGGCTAATTACCATTACCTGAACATTGGTGACATCTGGGAAGGACTCAATTTTCAGCTTGTTGAGGATGATGATCCCAAAGATCATAAAGGCCAGCATGCCAGCTAGCGTGAGTGCGCGGCGATGCACTGCGAAGTCGATGATTCGATCGAGCATGTTGTCCAGACCGACCTCGAATGAACCACACGCACCTGGCGAGTGCCGAACAAAAATGAACCTAAATTCATTTGATATTCATTATCAATATTTAGATGAGTAATTGTTCATCAAAAGTCTGCGACATTTGCGTCGGTACGTGAGTTCAAATTGGCGAGAAGCACAGAAGCAATTGTAGTTTCCAAGCCGTTGCTGAGTGAATAGGACTTCGTTTCCTGGTTCATGAAATGTTATTCATAAATCACCGCCGTCTCTTTCCGGACGCCGAACTGCCCAGGACCGATCCCGATTACTGAATTCATCGTCGAAGTGGCAGGGTCACTTGCGAAAGTCACTTAGCCACAAGTACCAGCTAACTTTCGATTCGGGCTTTGCTGAATCGCCTGCTCAACGAGACGACTTAGCTCCGCGACGCGGTACGGCTTCTCGACGTGACGCTGCAAGATAACAATCCGAACCGTATCGCAGAGTTGCAATTAGGGGTCAAAGATTCGAGCCAGTTGCGCGATGTCGATCTCATTCTCGAGGCGTTCATACGCGTCTGCCGACAAAGAATAGCAGGGTGATAGTGTCACGAGTTGACGACAACTCTTGCGTGCCCAATTACAATGCGCAAGTAGCGCGGCGTCGGGCTCTTCTCGACGCAGACCCCACAAATCAACCAACCAAATTCGGCCATCTTGATCGGTATTGAAACGGTTCAGGTCGGCATCCGGCAGGACCGCGCCTTGCCGAGCTAACGCGGTGAGCAACGCGCAAACCTCCACGGCCCAGCGCAATCGAAGCGGCTCCTCGAAGCGGCTGCCCTTCTGTACTTCGCGGTTCAGTGGATAACCGAGTAGCTCAACCGCCACGTAGGGTCGCTTGGTGGGCTGTGCGCTTGCAGTCACGATTCGCGACGTACCCGGAACGAGCAGACGACGCCACAATTCGATCTGCTCGGCATACACTGCCTGCTCGGCGGGTTCACCATAACGAATCAGCACGATTGACTGAGTCGAAACGTGCCAGCCGCGATACCAGCGCCCCGCCTGGGGCAACTCGCGATTCGAACGCTGTGCGTCAATTGCAACCGGTCCAACGCGTGGAGAATCGAGCGCGCTGCGCCATCGTCCGAGGATCGACCCCGTGTCATCCGGTCTGCGCGCGCGCTCGATGAGTTTCTTCGCAGCTGCCTCCTCGCCAGCGCCGAGCATTGCCCCAACTAGTGATACCGTTGCAGAGGTTTGTTCCGAAAGCTGTGCAAACGTCAGGCTCTGGAGCAACTGCAACAGGGGTTCGCTTCGAGTTCCTCGCTCCGTGCGCAGGGTCTCACAACCAAGGTAAAATAGCCGTTTTCGCGTCGATTCTGACAGCTCAACCAGACTCAATGGGTTGACATCGAGCATCAACGCAACCCCAGCCTTCAAATCTTGTAAATCTACATTCTTTGGGCCGCGGTGTTCACGGTTACCGGCGTCCTTCGAAGCGGTGTTGGCAATGACTTCATGCACGGCGCGCAGTGGCCGCACCATACCAGCTAGCACTTCCGGAAATCCGTCCAGCGATCGATCTAGTGCAGTTCTAAAGGGTTCATCGTAGAGTAGCGAGAACAGGAATATCGGCAAATCGCGCTCGGCAAACACGTCCGAGATAAGCGCGACGAGCTGACGCATCTGAGCCGCTGAGAGTTCGGAAAAATCGATTTGTTTGAGCGCCTCGGTTACGGCCGCGCCCGCCTGCGCCTGTGAGGATGTCAGCTTTACGCATTCGAGGTAGCGAAGTATGTAGCCAATCTCGGGCGCGAAACGGATGACTCCCCCGAGCAAGCGAACTGCTTCCGCGGGTGGCATCGTCTGCGAAACCGTAAGCACCCGGCTACGTTCGACCTTGGCGAGCAAATGATTACACAGCCCGCGGTGTGACGGTTCCCGCACGCCATTGAGCAAGAGATCCTCGGCCGCGTTGACCCGGAGCTTGAGTAAATTGCGATGCTCCTTCAAGAATCTAAAATGCACTTTCAAACGCGCAATCTCATGCGCGGTGAGTGGTTCCTCGACGGTCGGTGTTGCTTGCGGGGCGGCAAGCGCTTGCGCAACTACTTGCCGTGGCGATGGCAATGGTGCCGGGCCCCTGCCGTGTCGTTTATTGCGACCGGGCTTGGGTCTTGAGCCGGTGGGCGTCGTCATACCGGCCAATAACAGCTCGAAGGCCCCACTCGAGTCAATGGCCGCGTACGCTCAGGCCCGGAAGAACTCTTACCCACACGCATTTCAGGGCACGGAGAATCCGGAAAAACGATAGCCGTGTCCGATTATGGTCTCCACTGCCGGTCCCAGCGCCCTAGGCTTCTTGCGAAGCGTCCTCACAACGGCGTCCACGACGTTGCTCCCGCCGAAGCTCTGGCCCCAGACGTCCCGCAGCAGCTCGTCGCGGGTGACGCTTCGGACGCTAGAGCGCGCCTTTCCGCGCCCGGGCGCACGACTCATGCCCGCACGACCAAGCCTCTGCGCCCAAGCAGGAGCAGCAGCCCAACGCCGACGGTGAGGGCCATGTCGGCAACGTTGAACACTGGCCAATGATGAACGTAAATGAAATCGACGACGTGACCGCGAATCAAGCGATCGATGGCGTTGCCCAGGGCGCCGCCCATGACTAACCCGAGCGCCACTCGTTCCGATGCAGCAATGCGCTTCCACCTCGATGCAGTGAACAGCGTTAGTGCAAGCACGCCGAGCCACGCGCCCACGCGCAGCATCGTCAAGCGCGCGTGCAGCGGAATGTACGCGCCGAGTAAACTGAAGGCCGTATCCGTATTGAGCGTGTTGCGGATCTCGAGCACGCCATCAATGACGTTCCATGACTGCCCTTCGATGGTTCGGCTCACAATCAAGTGCTTTGTTGCGTGATCGCACCCGGTGACCGCCAACACGAGACCGATAAATGCCAAACGACCAAGCTTACGCATCGCGGCTAGAACGCCCGGTGCCTTGCCGTTATTCCCGTAACTCATGTTCAGCCGACGATTTCTTGCAGGCTCGTGAAACCCGTGGCCATCGGAAGGAGCGTTGAAAAGGCGATTGCGTACGCCGCAAGAAACAGCCCGCCGAGCATGACACCAGCCCGCCGGTTCTCTATAGTAGCTCGATTTTCACCGGTTCCTCCGAAAAGCCAATGGCAACGTGGACCGGGTGAGATCTTTTTTGTATTGCCGTCACGGTGCAGGCTCTTCTCGCCCAGCGCACCGCGGACCCAGCGCGACGACTCGCGGCATCCGCGTCGCAGAGTCGCTCACAGCCAACGCGGTTAGCTAACACATTCCCAACAATGCGTGCAACGGAATGGGTACCTGATCGGCTCTTGGATCCCTGTGCTCGGAGGCCCGCTTGCTGTGATTCGAACAATTTTGTGCCTCCTCACGTGAATCTGTGGGTG
>PMCK01000313.1 GCA_003154095.1 Myxococcales bacterium
ATGCGCAATACCTTGATTCTGACTGCATTTCTGGGCCTGTCGTTCATTCAATGCTCCAAGGCGGACGAGCCCGCACCGAAATACCCGGACGCTTCGTCGTTTTGCAAGGGCATGGCTGATTCGCAATGCAACGCTACAGTCATCACGAACTGCGCGGTCACAGGCAAAGACACCTGCGTCGCGGCGTTACAAGCAGATTGCCTGGCAAACTATGTGACCCAGCAGCAAGCGGACGGCCTCATCTACGATAACAAGCTGGCCGAAGCCTGTGTCAATGAGGTCGGGAGTGCGTATAACGACGCCAAGATTACGGCCGCAGAAGAACAGGCGATAGCCGAAGCCTGCGACCTCGTATACGGCGGCACCGGCGCAAAGGGCTCGACTTGCAGCAACAATGCAGACTGCAAGCAAAGTGACGGCCTTCGTTGTGTGGCGCATGCCGCTGCGGGTTCGTCTGACGCGGGTGCAGCCGAAGGAACTTGCCAGGTTCCCGTGAGCGTATCGGCTGGCAATTCATGCAGCGCAATCGACGCCGAATGTACCGATGGATTTCACTGCGATGGAGTTCATTGCGTTGCCGATGAGCTAGCAACCAAACCGTGCAGTAGTTCAGATCCTTGTGCAACCGGTCTTCAGTGCGTAGCTGGTAGTTGCACTCCCAAACTAGCCGATGGTACGTCTTGCGTGCTCGACAGTGATTGCGCCAACGGCCTCTGCATCACGGCGGCGAGTGGAAAGATCTGCGCCAGTGTGGAGATACTCTCGCCAAGCGAGCCGTTCTGCGCAGCTTTGCACTAGCCTAAGTTCTGCTGGTTGACTAAACATCGGCAAGAACCCTGAGTGGATCTTGAGCCAACGGCCTGATGTCTGATACCCCGGGGCGCCCAGTGCCTCAGACTATCTTCAAAGGCTCGCTGTCAGCCGACGACACTATTACCTTCACGTCCCCGCCGAGTGCATCTGCCAGCCATTTCGCCAAGTGGGGAAGGTAGCCACGCTCGGTATTCGAATGGTCGGCGAGGATCACGGAAGTTCCTGCGGCAACTCGGGCCAAGATGTCGTGATGTCGCATCTCGCCGGTCAGCAGTAGATCGATGGACTCGACGTGCTGAAATACACTGCCCCCGGCACCAGCGCAGACGGCGGCGCTGTGAATTGGCGCGCCTTTTTGGTGCTGCGATGCCGCTGCGACTCGCAGCTGAGCGATACCGAGGTGCTGCTTGATGGCAACAATGAGTTCCTCGAGCATCATCGGTTGTTCAAGCTGCACCGTGCGACCGATACCTGTGCCGGCGGGAGCCGCCATCCGCGGCACGATGGGAGCAACGACGCCTTTGCCGAGTGCCTGCGCCAGCCAATCATTCATACCCCAGAGTGCGGCNNACGACTCGTTCGCCCGCTGTCTTTTGGGTGAGTCGTTTGAGTCCAGTAAAGATGATCGGATGGTAGGCGACTATCAGATCAGCTTTTGCAGCCTTTGCTTCGATGAGCACGTCCTCGGTCAGATCAATCGTGACGAGAACGGTCCCGACGTTCACGACATGGGGTTCTACGAGAAGCCCGACATTGTCCCAAGGTTCCGCCCATTCTAGAGCTGCTAGGTTTTGCAAAACTTGGGTGACTTCGGAAAGCGAGTGGCTCATAGGTGGTCGCATGGTACAACGATGTTTGTGTTTCCGTGCCGGCATGCCCCAAATAAATCAAAAGCTGCCCGGGGAATTTTTCGCCTGCCCAATGTTTCACGTCTGGAATCCCCAAGTTATTGAAATTACTTACTAATATTTGGTGGACTGGGCCGGGTCCCCGCGTGTCGCTTCAAAGTCAAGCCGGCGGCAGACGTCTCGCCAGGCTGAGGTATGCTCCGCCGCGCCGTGACCAATCCGAATGTTTCGTTCATCCAGCGCCTTGCACTAGCGCTCTCCGCCTTCTTTCGCATACTCGCGAGCAGCACCTACGCGGCGCGCATACTGCGGCTCGAATCCGCACAAGAGCCCGCCAGAGCCGCACCGGACGTAACAGTCCAACCCGAAAAGCCTGCACGCGATTTGCGCCCCGCGCTTCAAGTGCTGTCTGTGTTGCAACATGAGGGGCGCCTAGTCGACTTCGTACAACAAGATATTCTAACATTCAGCGACTCGGACGTCGGCGCGGCCGCTCGCGTGGTGCACGATGGCTGCCGTCGCGCATTGAAAAGAATGGTAAAGTTGGTTCCCGTGCATGATGATGCTGAGGGTCACAGCGTCACGGTTCCGGCAGGTTACGACGCGACATCGATCCAATTGACCGGAAATGTAAGCGGGCAGGCACCATTTCGCGGAACCTTGCGGCATCGAGGTTGGCGAGCTCAGGAACTGACGCTGCCGGACATTATCGGTGACGCGGACTGTTTGGTGATAGCACCCGCGGAGGTCGAATTGTGAGTGACGGCAACCCTGCAGCGGACCTTGGGTGCGTCGGCATTGATTTAGGAACGACGCATACGGCGATTGCTGAAGTTGCCTTCGATGAGTCAGGAGTCACGCGTGCGCAAGTGGTTGCCATCCCGCAACTCGTAGCGCCCGGAGCAATCGAAGCGCGACCCCTGCTGCCATCGATGGTTTACTTCGCGCATGAAAGCGAGACGGCGCTCGCGCTTCCCTGGGATGCGTCTCGAGACTATTGCGTCGGCGAATACGCGCGCCAGCGCGCACTTCAGGCACCCAGTAGAGTCGTGTCGAGTGCCAAGAGTTGGCTTTCGAACACGTTGATCGATCGTCGGACGGCGTTGCTACCCACGGCCGCACCCCCTGACCTCGAGCGGATTTCTCCTGTCGAGGCGAGCTATCGCATCCTGGACCATTTGTGTGAGGCTTATCGATCTCTGGAAGGTTTGCGAGGCGAACTCACAGATAAGGATGTTGTCCTTGCCGTACCGGCGTCTTTCGACGCGGCCGCGCGCGACTTGACGATCGAGGCTGCCGTGGCAGCGGGACTCGAAAATGTGCACCTGCTGGAGGAACCGCAAGCGGCCCTCTACGCGTGGATCGAATCGATGGGAGGCGATTTCCGCAAGCATCTGCACGTGGGGGACGTCGTCCTAGTCGTCGACGTCGGCGGCGGCACCACTGATTTCTCCGCAATGCTCGTGCAAGATCGAGAGGGCGAGCTCGAACTATCGCGCGTGGCCGTGGGTGACCACATTTTGCTCGGAGGCGACAACATGGACTTGGCGCTGGCCTACGCGCTCAAGGCCAAGCTCGAGCAGGCGGGCCATGCTGTCGATCAGGGACAATTGCTTGCCCTTTGGCATGCGGCACGCCACAGCAAGGAAGAACTGCTGTCGCGGCCAGATCTCGATAAGATCCCAGTGGCAATTGCTGGCCGCGGCTCGCAACTGTTGGGCAATTCACTGCGCACTGAATTGACGCAACAAGAGGTCGAATCGCTTCTACTGGACGGTTTTTTCCCGGTTGTGCCGTTAAGCGCTCGCCCGCTGCAGAAAGCCAGAACAGCTTTGACTCAACTGGGTTTGCCCTACGCCTCGGATGCGGCCATCACGCGGCATCTAGCGGAATTCCTGTGCCGTCAAGCCCATGCAATTCCCCGGCGTGAAAGTGAAGTGCCTAGTGGCCAACCCAATTTCTTGAAGCCGACGGCCCTGCTATTCAACGGCGGTGCTTTCAAATGCGGGCTGTTTCGCGAGCGTGTGATATCGAATGTAAATGATTGGCTCGTTACCGCAAATTGCCCTCCGCTGCGGGTGTTGCCCGGTGAAGATCTGGATCTTGCAGTAGCGCGCGGGGCGGCCTACTACGGTGCTGTGCGACGTGGTCGCGGCCTCAGAATTCGCGGCGGCACGGCTCGATCGTACTATGTGGGAATCGAGAGCCCGATGCCCGCGGTTCCTGGCATAGAGCCCCCCGTGTCTGCGCTGTGTGTTGCGCCGATTGGCATCGAGGAAGGTTCGACCTGCGATTTGCCCGATCAGGTGCTGGGTGTGATAGTTGGTCAGCCGGTGACATTCCGCTTCTTTGGTTCGACTGTGCGACGGGACGATCGCGCGGGTACCTTGGTAGACCCCATCTTGCCCCAAGAAATCGAGGAACTGGCCCCAATTGAAATAGTGTTGCCTGCGGAAAGTCGCAGCGCTGGCGACATCGTTGCAGTTCGCTTGCAGGCGGCGGTGACCTCGGTCGGCACACTTTCGCTCGAAGCCGTGCCCACGAAGCCCGTGAACCCCAACGAGCGCTGGAAGGTTGAACTCAATGTAAGGGGCGAGGGGAAATGAGTTTGTGGCTATGCGTTACGTAGTCGGGATCGATCTGGGTACGACGCACACCGTCGTGGCATATTCCGAGGTTCGTGGAGACGACAGCATTCACATCCTCGAAATGGAACGCCTCGTCGCTGCCGGTCAAGTTCAGCGTTTGCCGACATTACCCACGGTGCTTTATGCGCCGCTTGCCGAAGAAAGTGGTAACGATTCTGAAGCCTGGCTAGTCGGGGATTACGCGAGACGTCGGGGCCAAGAGGTTTCTGCCCGGGCCATTATGTCCGCCAAAAGTTGGCTTTGCCACGCGGGTGTCGATCGGCAGGCAGCAATACTACCTTGGGGTGCTCCGGACGATGTCCCCAAGCTCTCTCCGGTCGCTGCCAGTACTTATGTCCTCGAGCATGTCCGGCGAGCGTGGGATTCCCGTTTTCCGGATCACCCACTCGCCCTGCAGCAGATTATTCTCACGGTGCCTGCGTCATTCGATCCTATTGCTCGTCAGTTGACGGTTAAAGCGGCAAAAGACGCTAGGCTTGCCGTTCGCCTGCTGGAAGAGCCCCAAGCCGCCTTTTACGACTACTTGGATCAACAAGGCACGCAATCGCTCGAAGCGATGTTGCTGAATTCCGCTCGAGACGGACTACGAATTTTGGTCTGCGATGTCGGCGGCGGCACGACGGATTTGACCTTGTTGCAGGTCAGGAAGAACAGCTCCGGCGTTTGCGTCGATCGCATCGCCGTCGGAAGACATCTCTTGCTTGGCGGTGATAACATGGACCTGGCACTTGCGCATATGGCCGAGTCGCTGTTGTCATCCGAGCAGCGATTCGACGCACATGAGCTGGTTAAGTGGGTTCTCGTTTGTCGTGAGGCCAAGGAACGACTACTTCGCGAGGATGCGCCGAGCGAGGCCAATGTTGCGGTGGGGCGTTCGGGTTCTCAACTGGTTGGAAATGCACGGTCCGTCACGCTGAATCGAGAATTGGTCTTGGCTAACGTGCTGGACGGTTTTTTTCCCTGGGTCGATCCCAAAACCCGCACCATGCCCAAGCGTTCGGCGTTGTTGGGATTTGGACTACCCTATGAATCGGACCCGGCGATATCACGACATATCTGTGCATTCATCGATCGCCACCTTGCTGCCGAAGAGCGAGTCGATGCACTGCTCTTGAATGGGGGCGTGTTTCTTTCCCAATTGTTGGCAAAACGTGCCGTTGAAGTGCTGGACAAGGTCGGGCACACCTGCGCGCTACTGTCACACTTGCAGCCGGATCTTGCGGTGGCGCGCGGGGCCGTGAAATACGGGCAGTCATTGAACGGGCAAGGCTTGAAAATCGGTGGCGGCTCGGCGCATGGTTACTACGTCGCTTTCGACGCAGGCGAGATACGGCGACCCGCAATTTGCGTTGTGCCCCGAGGCAGCGCCGAAGGCGAGCCGCACCGAGTTGAATCGCAACGGTTTACATTGCGACTGGGCGTACCCGTTCGATTCGAGCTGTATTCCTCGGATGTGACTGCGGCGCACGCTGCTGGCACGATTGTCGAGTTGGACGAACAGTTCGAATTGTTACCACCACTGGTTACACAACTCAGCGCCGACGAATCGGCACACCAAGAGCTTTCGGTGCATCTGGAAGGTGAACTAACCGCAGTCGGTACACTGGAATTGTTCTGCGTGCCTACGGGATCAGAGGCCAGAGAAAATGCGCTTCAACTGGCCTTCGAGCTTCGGGGCCTCGAGCGAACTCAGCCATCCACAAGTCCGCAACGGGCCAGTAAGCCCCCGCGACAGGAACGTATCGTCGATGCCTACGAGTCAATTCAACGGGTGTTTGGCAAGGGCAGGGGCAATATAGAGCCGCGTGAAACGAAGGACTTGTTTCGCAATTTGGAACGGCTGCTGGGTGATCGCAGCACTTGGACATTGGATGTCAACCGGTCGCTTTTCGACGTTCTTGGCCCAAAGTCAAAAGCGCGACGCAGGAGCGTCGATCACGAGCGACTCTATTTCATGCTCGTGGGATATACGCTGCGTCCGGGTTTCGGACACATATTGGACAGAAACAGAGTGTCTCTACTAGTCCCCTTATTGGCAGAGGGTCTGAACTTTACGGATCAAGTGCGCAGCTGGCAACAGTTCCTAATTGCTTGGCGGCGAATTTTGCCCGGTATGACCGAGAGTGAGCAAACCCAAGCCAGCAAAATTTTGTCACCTTTCGTTGCTAAGGCACGGAATCGCACCAAATCGCCGCGCGGCTTCCAGGGCATTGTTTTGCCCGAACTCCTCGATCTCGTCGGGTTATTCGAACGCTTGCCCGTGCCCGACCGCGTCAATCTTGGAAATGCATTGATCGAGCGAACCTGGACCGAACGCGACCCGCGACTGTGGGAAGCGATTGGGAGAATTGGCTCGCGCGTCCCCCTCTATGCCAGCGCGCACTATGTAATTGCACCCCGTGATGCAGAAGACTGGATTGAGCAACTGATGCGCGAAAAATGGGACGAGCTACCCTCTGCGGCCAAGGCTGCGGTCAACCTGTCGCGCATGACTGGTGATCGGGCTCGAGACGTTTCCGACAATGTTCGAGTGGAAGTAATTCGCCGTCTCGAGCGATGCAAGGTTCCGATTGCGTGGCTCACGAGCGTTTCGGAAGCGACCCCAGTAGCGGTCAGCGAGAGTCTGTCGCAGTACGGCGAGGAACTACCCGTTGGCTTGGTTTGGCGCCCGCCCGGTGACTGAGGGCGGAAGTCAATTACTTGACTCGGTAGGCGTCAAGACCAAGTGCAGCTTCGCCAATGCCGTCGGCGACGAAGCCCGCCATCGTTGTCGCTCCGTTTTCCTGAAAGTGCGTGCCATCAATTGTGTTGTCAGTATTCACTTTGAAGAAGTTTTCCGTGGTTCCATCTGCGGGCTTCGGGCAAATGACGTTGAGATAACTCCAAGTCTTCATGCTGAGATCCACCACGGCGACACTGTCGGTCTTGCCGAGATCGAGCATGGCCTGGGCGTAGCCGGCCATTGAACGCCCGCCACCGCAATATGCAGAGTTACGTGGAGGCGGTGTAACTAGCACTGGAATCGCGTTCTTAGCGTGGGCGCCGTCAATGTACTGTTGAAGGTATGTTTTGAAATCTGTATTGGCGTCCGCAAAGTAAGGGTAAGACACGCCATTGATCGTATAAGTGGCGGTCGTATTACTATCGTTGGTGCCAAACTGCACCAGGAAATAGTCACCGGCCTTGAGTTGTGCCAGTATTGCATCAAGGTTACCTGCCTGAATGAAGTGCCGAGCTGTCATTCCGCCAACGGCTCTATTGACGACAGTTACATACGCGCTGTCGTAATACTGCTGAAGCATTTGCCCCCAACCTGCTTGATCCTTGGTCGAAGACGTCAGCGTATAGGTAGATACTGTCGAATCCCCCGCGATATATACCGAACACTTCTGTCCAGTACCGCCGGTGGCCTTACTTCCTCCCGTTGCCGTGGTCCCGCCAGTGCTCTTGCTGCCACCGGTAGCCGTGACGCCTCCAGTTGCCATAGTGCCGCCCGTGGCGGCGTTCCCACCCGTGGCTTTGCTGCCACCAGTGGCTGCCACGCCGCCTGTGGAGGTGCTGCCACCAAGAGTGGAGACGCCGCCCGTGTTCTTACTTCCCCCGGAGGTTTGTGTACCCCCCATTGCATTCATGCCGCCGGTCGTTCTGGATCCCCCCGTGGTTGCAGAGCCGCCTTGGACGTTCGTCCCACCGCCAGCATTGGCGCCACCGGTCGCGTTGGCACCGCCAGTTGCAGTCGATCCGCCCGTGGAGACTGTTCCGCCTTGAGACGGCGAGCCACCTGTCCCGCCAATGCCGCCGACCGCGGCGGTTCCCCCTGTTGGATTAGTGCCGCCGCTTGAATTGGCCCCAGTCGCTGTGCCTCCAGCCGAATCCCCTCCCGAAATTCCGGTGGTTCCGCCTGAGGCGCCATCACCGCCAGTGCTGGGACCCGTGCCTAGATTGTCCGAACCCGAACACCCCAGAGTTGGTACAAGCAATACCAACAACACGTGCAGGTCTAAATACCCCTGGTTTGTTCCAAATTTGGGTCTACGCATGATCAGGCACTTTCGTTGAGAAAAATTGTGCTCGCTCGGTACCCGAAACAAATCACGTCACTGAGACATACCTGGACGCGTAGCCGGACCTGGTTGGATCGACGCGGGCTGGAGGTTCAGACTGGGCTCAAAACGGGTCGGGTCGACCCACGTAATGCAGCGAATTGTCAAATCGATCACGGGTGGGTCCAATTTTTCAGATCGGGGATTCTGGGGCGGCGATTTGCAGTGTCGCGAACGCAACGCAATCAAACGTACAAGTTGCGCCTACTTCTGGCCCAACATAAATTTTTGCGCGATTGGCTTCTTCGCTCACGTTACGGTGCAGGTAACATCACTGTCTACTGTGTGAAGTGCGTGCATGTTGTGAATTAACAATCTCACATCGAAACTGTTCACTGTCGTCATCACCCACGGTTGAAGAACGATACGTGGATCCGAAGGACCAGCGCTTCGCCGTTGCGCAGTCCCGTCAAGACTTGCTTACGAACGCGAACGGATAACAGGCTATCACTGAGGTGCATAGCCCTCTATATTTCGATTGAGGAATCAAATAAATTTGTGGGTGCGGGCCCCAAAAAATGCAGCCTCGATGCCTGATCCGCGGCTGCTGAGGGAACTAAACGGCATTGTCGCCTCTCCGCTAGGTTCAGGTTCGAGATACGGCCGATTGATTGTGTCGGCTCCATTTTGTTGAAAGAAGTGATCTTGAATGAATTCCGCCCTATCGCAGATTACGAATGAGGAAGAGGAAGCTCCCGTTAGTGGCATTTGCGCCGCGATTCCTTGCCTGGAACCTTCGGTACTGACGCATGGGCAACAGCTGTCCTATAGTTACGATTCGGAGGCCGATGCGGCCTTGGCGTCGGCTTGCGCGGTCAGGGACGCCCCGGCAATTGCCGAGTTGTTCGATCGACACGCGGCCACCGTGACTCGATTCGTCTGTCGCCACGTACAGTCACGGGCTGACGTCGAGGACATCGTGCAAGCAACATTCGTACAGGTCGTGCGAGGTATCTCGAGTTTTGACGGCCGCTCGATGGCATCCACATGGCTCTTGGGAATCGCGGCCAATATCATCAAGCACCATCGCCGCTCCAAGGCGCGGCGCCAACGATTCGAAAGTTTCCTGGCACTTGCTCAAGGCGAGGTGAGAGAGACACGAGTCACTGAGCGAATTGAAGCCAGGCGATCATTGGCTGCCGCCAATGATGCGCTACAAAGGCTAGATCTCGAGAAACGTCTTGCTTTCGTCATGTGCGAGATCGAAGGACTAAGCGCTCGCGAAGCCGCAGTGACTTTGGGAGCTACTGAGACGACTGTCTGGAAGCGCGTGTCCGATACGAGAAAGATCCTGAGGCGCGCAATGCCAACCGAGTTGGTCTGACGATGAGACCGAAGGAATCGGATAGCTCAATCGATTCGTAAACTCATCTTTTCGCGCGCAACGAACGTCTCGGACCATAAGGTTTTTGCTTCCGCCTCGATGGCCTCCATGAATTTGTCGTCGTGGTCCGGATCATGATGGAAAATAGCGAGCCGTTTGACGTTCGACGAACGACACAACCTGACGGCCTCTTGCCACGTCGAATGACCCCAACCAATGTGTTCTGGAAATTCTTCGTCAGTGTATGTCGAATCATACACGACCAAGTCGGCTCCTTCGATCAATCCCAAAACAGACTGATCAGGTTTACCAATGATGTGCTCCGTATCGGTGACATAGCAAACCGCTTTGCCCCCGTGTTCGATACGATAACCAGTGGCGCGATTGGGGTGGTTTAGTTGAGCCGTACGCACATGTACCCCCGGGACCAGATCGAAAGCGTCCCCAGCTGCGAAGTCCTGGAAGTCGAGTTCAGCGCGCATGGCCTCCAATGGTACGGGAAATGTGGGCTCTGCCATTTGACCGGACAATATGTCACGGACTCCCCTGCTATTCAGATGACCTGCCATGATTCGAAACCGTCGATTGGCAATGTAGGCCGGTTTGAAAAATGGAAAGCCGTTGATATGGTCCCAGTGTGTATGCGTCAGCAGAATCGACGCGCGGCGGACGTCATCTCGTATGAATTGATTGCCCAATTCACGTAAGCCCGTACCGGCATCGAGTATAATGCGCTCGGTTCCAGCGTTGATCTCGAGGCAACTCGTATTGCCGCCGAATCGAACATGATTGGGTGAAGGACAAGCGATGCTGCCGCGGACACCCCAAAAATTTAGGCCAATACCCATGGTCAGGGATCAGCCTACCACCCTTAGCCGACCAAAATTAAGTCTCTCGACGTCCTTCGAACTGGAAAGACCCCCAATTGGGACCCGCAGCCGCTGTTTTTGCCGGATTTGGCTTCTCGAGGCACGAAAAAGAGGCTAGGGCTGAAATCCCAGCTTTTCCACCGTTTGGGGGCGGGTCTCCCTTGGGCGGTTGACGAGTGGATGGTCATAGTTTTATGCGTCGGGCCTATGAAGCTCCCAATTGCAACGTTGATGGCCAGCCCATTGTTCATCGCCGCCGCCTGTGGCGGAAAGCCTACTGCTACCGCGCCGATCGCAGCGCCGGTGCAATCGTCAGCGCCCGCCACACCTGTCAGTGCGCCTGCCGCGAACACAAGTGTTGCCGCCGCTCCGAGTTCCGCGGTTCCAGCGGTTCCCGCCCCGCCAAAACCAGTCCTGCGAATCACGGAGGGTTTGTCGACGCCCGAGAGTGTCCTGTATGACTCAGTTAACGATCGGTATTTGGTTTCGAACATTAATGGTTCACCCACCGCCGTTGACGGCAACGGCTATATTGTCGAAGTGTCTCCGGAAGGAAAGATCACACAAGCCAAGTTCATCGCCGGCGGTGCCAAGAACGTGAAACTCGACGCGCCCAAAGGGCTTGGTATTGTCAAGGGCACGCTCTACGTTGCCGACATCAGCGTCGTGAGAAAGTTCGACGTAAAGACCGGAGCCCCACAAGGTGAGATCAAGATCCCGAATGCGACGTTTCTCAACGACATTGCCGTATCTGCCGACAACAAAATATACGTTTCTGATTCCGGCTTGAAGATGGGCAAGGATGGCCTTGAACCGAACGGGACTGACGCGATCTACATGATTGACAAGGGTAAAGTGCACACCGTTGCGCAGTCCAAGGATCTCGGCAATCCCAACGGACTCATTGTGGTTGGCAATGACTTGGTCGTCGTCACCTTTGGAAGCGGTGAAGCCTACAAATTGAGTGAAAAAGGTGCCAAGGTGCAGGCCACGAAGTTGCCGGAAGGTGGCTTGGACGGTGTTGTATCGTTGGGCGATGAGTTGCTAATTTCAAGTTGGAAGTCGTCCAGCGTTTTTCGGGGAAAGCTGGGCGGCAAATTCGAGGTTGCAATACCCGGGCTCAAAGCCCCCGCTGATATTGGGTACGACACTAAGCGCAAACGTCTGCTCGTTCCCCACTTCTTGGACAGCACAGTCGAAGTATTCGAGCTGCAATAGGTTGCCATTCAGCGCGAATACCTTTGTCATTCCGAGCGGCTCACGCTCGGGATATTGAATCCGCACGTAACCAACGCGGCTATTGCATTGGTGATTGAATTGCTCAGTCTTGATGCGAATTGATGCTCCGTTGGCGCACAACAAACTGCATTGGCTGCTGAATTTAGCACTGTAAAGAACGCAGGGTACATCGGGAACGGGACTGCCACATTGCAGAATTTGCTGAAGTGGTTCAATCAAGGAGGAGGTATGCCAGCCAACAACAATGCAACTCCGGCCAATGCCGTGGCGGATATAACTGCATGGCAGAATGCCGGCGCTGTATGCCCATGATTTTTGTACGATTTGCCAACTTTGGGCCTTCACCGATTTATCGGTCGGATGCCGGACGTGAGTTAATTTTCACGCGAGCCTAGTGTGCCTGCAAAGCACACTGCGCCCAGATTGGAGCGCGCAGTCCGTTACTAATCGGAACCGAACGTTTAATTGCATCCAGACTAGAGAACTATGGATGAAACCTCTTGGCTGGTTCCCTCGTAATCACATGCAGTACCCGCATAGCGGAGCTGACCGGAGAAAACTCATGAGAGTCCCTTACTTCAATCTGTCCGTGTCACTAGCAAGCGTCTGTCTGATCGTTTTGGTAGACCTTGGCATGGGTTGTTCTGGTACTGATTTAGGAGCAGGTAGTGGCCGCAACATTGGACCAGTTGGCGGCACCCCGGTCGGTGGCGCAACGGGCGTTGGAGGCAACGCCACCGGGTCCTCGACCTCGGTCGGTGGAGGAAGCGGTGTCGGAGGAGCGTCCGCTACGCCAGCAGGCGGCACACAGGCGGCAAGTACGCCAACTTGGACCCAACTCTACAACAATTACTTCAGTAGCTCCTGCACGAGTTGTCACTCCAGTCAGTCCCCGGTTTTTACGACTGCGGCCACCATGTGCACGGTTCTGAAGCAGTACAATCATATTGGCAACGGTACGGCGTCGCTGCAGACCCTGATTACTTGGTTCAATCAGGGGGGCTATATGCCGCTCGATACCTCGCCAGCGCCGGCCAATGCTGTCGCCGATATCACGAAATGGCAGAATGCCGGCGCAGTTTGTCCCTAAAATCCAGGGTGGAAGGCCGTAGGGGCAACTATTGGCGGCCTCAAGGACCGAGTCTTGAGCTAAACTGCCGCGCCATGAAACTCCGCTATTGCCTGTTACTCTCCCTAATTGCATCCGCCTGCAAGAACCAAGCTCCCGCGCCTGAACCCGCTGCGGAGCCGCCTGCAGTGAATGTTCCCGCTGCGACAAGTGCTCCGCCCGCAGCAAGCGCCGCACCCGCGGCTAGCACTGTGCCGGGTGCAACGGTTGAAACACCTATCGCATCAGCCCAACCGGCAGCTCCTGAAGTTCCGGTTCCGACAGACTTGGCGGCGCCACCTGCTGATGCCAAAAAGACTGCCTCAGGGCTCGCAACCAAAGTCTTGCAGCCCGGCAAGGGTAAGGAGCGCCCGGCCCCAATGGACAAAGTGCTCGTGAACTATTCGGGTTGGACCAAGGACGGGAAGATGTTCGACAGTTCGATTCCACGTCATGCACCTTCATCGTTCGGCGTATCTCAGGTAATTCCTGGTTGGACCGAGGGGCTGCAGCTGATGGTCGCTGGCGAAAAGCGAAGGATGTGGATACCTGCAAAGCTTGCCTACGGCGATCACCCCATGGCGGGTGCTCCAGTGGGCGACTTAGTGTTCGATGTAGAGCTCCTCGAGGTTCAAAAACCGCCCAAGGCTCCCCCTGATGTAAAGGCAGCGCCAAAGAACGCGACGAAAACCAAGAGCGGCTTGTCCTATCGCGTACTTCAAAAGGGCACTGGCAAGGACCATCCTGCGGCCACCAGTCGGGTGACCGTGCACTACTCGGGCTGGACCCCCGATGGGAAAATGTTCGACAGCTCGGTGGCGCGGGGCGAACCTGCGACTTTCAGCCTAAATCAAGTCATTAAGGGCTGGACTGAGGGTGTTCAACTGATGGTTGTCGGCGAAAAGACACGTTTCTGGATCCCCTCCGAGCTTGCCTATGGGAGCAATCCACGACCGGGTGCACCTTCAGGTATGCTTGTGTTCGACATCGAATTATTGAGGATTCAGTGATTATTTTGAGTGACTGACAAGCTTCTCGCGAAGCTTTTGTCTCAATCGCCAAGTCCCACCTCAGACACTCACGCGTGTCTGCCGAGTCGACTCTTGGCAGACACGCATTCGCACTGGCATTTCGGGGACTGATTTGTTCCCTTTCGCCCGCAGGGTACGGTCCCTGCGCGCGGTGTTGGTGAGACACTAGACTTCGGACGAATATGGTGGGCGCTCGCTAAACAGTCCCTTGACTCTATCCAAGGTGCTTAGCGGTGCGTGTTCCTCATCCAGCGCGGCAGGCGGAGGTACCAGGGATGGCCTCACTGGCTCCTTTAGCACCTTATCGATTGACCCCAGACGGGCCGCTACGGAAGTCGTCAATTGCGGGAAGGCTAAGGCTACACCAGTGGCGACTGTGCTTGCGCCAATCGCAGTAGCCCAGCCCAGTGGTCCCAACGGACGGCAGCCAAAAAACTGGGAAAGGCCCGGAATTTGAACGATAGCCGCCAGCACTGCACTCGATGCAAGGCTCGTAATTACAACGGGGCGAGTGAATCCGCCCGATGCAATGGTTTGGCCCAATTGAGTACCAACGAGAGCCAATAGGCCAACTGTGCGAGCTCGATCTGCCGTACCCGTCAGACGTGCGAACGTCCAGGCCGAGCCGGCGCCAAAGGCCGTGATGAATGCCCGCGTGGCAATTTCGCGATTCAAGGGTCGTCCGAGGGATGCGTCAGGCCCCTCACGCGCTAGAGCCTCATAACGATCTCGCGGCGGTGGTCGCAGCGCAATAGCCATCGCTGGAGCCACATCGGTTAGCAAGTTTACGAGCAACAACTGCCTCGGCGACAGCGGTGGTTGCCCATCGACGAGGCCAGCCCCGAGTGTAAACCCAATTTCGCCCAAATTACCGCCGACAAGAATCGATACGGCATCACGAACGGACGCCCACATCGCCCGACCCTCGGTAATTGCCTCGGCGAGCGTATCTATTCTTTCATCGGTGAGTACCACATCTGCGGCACCTCGGGCAGCGCTCGTACTGAGTTCACCCAATGCAATGCCCACATGGGCGAGTCGNNGCGTCCAGTTCGTCGTCGTCGAGCAGTTGAAGCTCCGTCCCGGAAAGAACACGGCGATCACCAAGTAATCCGAGCTCTTGGGCGACCGTGGCGGCGGTCTCCGGGTGGTCCCCTGTTATCAAGATCGACTCTACACCTGCCTGGCGTATTCGCTCGAGCGCATGTTTGGCCGTGGGGCGAATCGGATCGGAAAATGCGGTGATTCCAACCAATGTCAGGCCGCGCAACGACTCGAGATCCACTTCCTCGGTGTCCTCGACTTCCCGCGTGGCGACTGCCAACAGGCGCAGACCTCGACGGGCCAAATCATTGACTAGATTTCGCAGTGTGTCTCGAGTGGATTCATCAATGGGCGCGTCAGTCTCACTCGTTCGCCAGCGAGTTGACAATCGCAACAGGATTTCGGGTGCGCCCTTGACGTCAACTAGGCGCTTAGCGCCAATTTTCCCTAGGACTGCGTGGTAACCCCGACCCGGTTCGTACGGCAGCTCCAAGTCGCGTTCCCATTCGAGACCGTCGAGGCTGACTGTGACATCGGCTGCGTTTGCAGCGCGGAACAGCGCAGCATCCGTCGGGTCATTATGCGCGAGCGAGTAGCGCGGATCCGGTGCCGCGCGAATTGCACTTGATAGCACTCGTCGTTCGACACTCTCGAATTGATCGGTTGCGATCAGCGTTGCGCCCCGCGTAATTCCGATGAGCTCTAGGTGCCCCTGGGTAATTGTACCTGTCTTGTCGATGCCCAGCGTATCCACCCGCCCCAGGGCTTCGATGCATCTCGGGTTGCGGACTAGAGCGCCTCGCGCCGACAATCGACGTGCGGCAGCCAATTGCGCTGCCGTTGCGAGCAAAGGCAACCCCTCCGGAACCGAGGCCACCGCCAAGCTTACGCCCGCGGGTACCAAGTGTTCGACGCGTCGGCCTCGCAGCAATCCGGCGCCCACCAATCCAAGGCCCGCACCGAGCGCCACGGGTGCTGTCAGGTTAATCAGCGAAAGCAGCCGTTGCTCGACACCACTTGGGGGACCAATTCTTCCGACGATTGAAATACCGCGTGCTGTTTCTGTATCGGTTCCCGCGGCGACGACAATTGCCGTCACACGACCTGCAGCAATCGTTGTGCCTGCGTAGATCATGGAACTTCGATCGGCAAGACCTGCCTGGAAACAGGGTCGCGCGTTGCGCTCGACAGGGAGTGATTCTCCAGTAAGACTCGATGTATCAACCTCAACGGATTCCGCGTGAAGTATTCGGCAATCAGCCGGTACCATGTCGCCGCTGGTTAGCACGATGATGTCGCCGGGGACCAAGTCGATCGCGTCGACTTGAAGTATTTTTCCTTCGCGGTGAACTGTTGCCTGTCGCCTTACCACCGCCGATAGATCGCGAATTTGATGTTCCGTCCGGAATTTTTGCACGCCACCGACGCAAGCGTTGAGAAGTACGACCGCGCCTACCATTACGGCGTCTGCAGTGGACCCCGCGACAGCGGACAAACCGGCACCCGCTGCCAGGAGTGGGGCCAGAGGATTGAACAACTCATCCGTAATCGATTCAACCAACTCGTAGATTGCCCTCTTCTTCCTAATGCTAGGGGGGCGTCGCTCAGAGACTTGCGACTGAGTCAAGCCCAGTTCGGAAGTTTCCAGGCGCCGCATTACGCCCTTAACATGCAATACATGCCACGGGGTACGATCACGCGGTGGTGTCGATGGTTGTCGAGCCAGCGTGCGGGCAGCCCTCATTCCATTGAGCATCGAAATGAGCGTAGCGGTATTGACTGCGTTTACGACGCGGCGCGACGTAAATGGCAATAGACCACCCGCTGACACTAGGGTTCCCATCGTCGCGGCAGCCAAAGCAATATTTACGCTCTGGCGGGCTATTTGCCGCGCGGTCACGGTCGATGCAATGATGAACTCGACATCCGACAGGTCGGGTCCACAAATAATTTGGGCGCCCCAAGGCGAAGGCTTATTGTCAAGGAGCAATCCAATTCCGCAGTCCGAAGCGCGTAGCGCATCCGGTTGATTGGAAGCGAGTGTACATACTACGTAGCCTTCACCCTGAAGTTTGATAATCGTGTCGACCAACTGTCCGCTGGTCGCGATTCGGTCGTCCGCTGATAACCGTTCGAGTACTTCCGAATCATCTGAAGCAACGAAGACGCGCATATCCGCTCGTTGCGCCGCAGCGACGAGCTCCTCTAGCCCCGTGCGCGGCTCGAGTTCGACGGCTCCAACTGCAACGCGAGTGCCTAAGTGTCTCAATTCGACAATGAGGTTACCTGACTCGGATAGGTTGGCTGCCTGTGACGTGAGCGCATCGGCACAATCGGGCTCAAGTCCCAAAGGCTGAATTGTCCATTCGCCATCAATCTGTGATTCTAGTGCGTGATCGGCATCGAATATTTCCGTAAGCCTGGCCCGCATTTCCGCGGGATTGTGCGATTCCAAGCATCCGAACTCATGGAGCGTATATCGGCTCTGTGAAACTACATCTTCGGCAAGTACCAGGCAATTGGCTCTGTCCAAGCGTCTGAGGGCACACGGGTCCATTACCAACACATTTCGATTCGCCAAGGTGCGCCCCAACTCGGCGCAAAATACGTCGCGACCCAGTCGCGCCGGCTTGGGAATACCTCCGTAAATGGCGGCACCAGCGCGGCGCCAACTTCGCGTCGTTAGAAAGCTAAATAGGAAGCCCGTCAGCGACACGATCCAAGCGCGGTCGGCGTATTCCTCAATTGGCCCCCTCGGCAACGGAAATGCGCGTCGAGAAAAATCACGCAGGCTCGCGACGTGGTTCATCGGAGTGGCGCACAGCTCAGGCTCGCGCTTTTGCCATACCTGATGCCGCGCTTGGGCTTCGCGCAACAGTATTGCCTTGTGTACGGCGTCTGCGGCGCAGGCTATGGGGCGTTGTGCCAAACCATTGCCGTAAGCAATAGCTAAGTTCAAAAGGGCGTCGGTGCGTTCCGGGCCCAATGTGTCATCAATACGCTTGCGCCAGCGATCGGACGACTTGACGACTGTCAATGTGCTTGCCAGCGCCGCGCCACCGCGTGACGGGGACAGCGGCAGTGCTCGCAACATCGTCCCAATTAACAGTCCGACTACATCTGCACCGAGTTCAACGGTCAGTCGAGTGAGCGTCTCGATGTCGGCTGGGTGAGGGATTGGCGAATCCACGAACTGAGCCGCCGCGCAACAAGCCTCATGTTCCGCCGACAAGACAGCTGTCTCGAGTTGTGCTTGGCTAATCGTGCGGTGTTCAAAAGCGACAACGACTCTATGCGTGTAAGGGTTCACCTCAACCCACAGAACGCCTGGCATTCTGGATAGGTGCTGAGTAACTGATTGGCTGAAGACGATGAGCTCTTCGGAATCGAGATCGCGAAATTCCAAATGGGCGCGTGTTGCGCCCATCCATGTTCGTCGTTTGCGCCTCCCAAACAGCGCTACAGCTTTGTCGATACTTTCGCGGAGCGTCATCTGCGTCGGCCGTTTTGACACGGCTTGGGTCCAAAGGTGAGTAGCGTCCCCATAGTAATGCCGCGTGTGTTCAGGTGGGTGCAATAAATGTAAGTATTTTCATGCAGTTATCTTTGGATCAATTCGGCCTAAATTTAATGACCTAATGGGCCGTTCTATGACGTATGCCCCCGCTTGGTCCAATAACGCTTGCACTTGCCTTGGCAACGACCCTGTTGCTTGGCAGCGTTAGTGCGCTTGGGGCATTTTCCGTAGGGGATAGTGGGCGCAGTCACGAATCAATTTGGCGTGTGCCCGACATTGGTCTGTATATGGATAACTCGTTCCTGGACCTATCGGGAGCAGGGGATGCCGTAATTGCGGCAATCGAAACTTGGCGTGAGGCGGATCCGCGGTTGCCGCATGTGTGGCCTATTGTAGGCAGTGTTGACGAACTAGGCTACCGTGCCGATCAAACCAATCGCAATACGATTCGACATGCCGTGAATGGCGAACCTCGAGCCAAGGGCGCGCTTGCCATAACNNGGTGACGTGCTGGCGCACGAGATGGGGCATTGGTTCGGATTGCCCGACGATGCGACGGATTCTACGGCGATAATGTACCCGTATTTCGACCCTGGAACGACTAGGCGAAAAAGCCTAAGTGACAATGACAAGCAGGCCCTATCTAGCCTTTATGACAATGCTGCTAATGACGGCAATAAGTCGTCCGCGTGCAGCGTGAGTGTCGGTCCGAACCAATCCCGTTCGCCCAAGTATGCCCTGGCGGGAATCGGCCTGGTTGCTCTGATACAGTTTCTTCGCCGCCGGCTTCCGTTAAGGTCTCCCGAAAGAAATTCGATGATGGCCCGGGGGCCGCACAGGTGGGTCTAGGCGTGAATTTAGCTCAAATTTGTTCCGACATGTTTAGCGAACCGATTAACGGCCGTTTCTATGAACTCGAGGGTAACCGACATGATGCCTGCAAAGAAGACAGCTGAGCCGCTGCAAAAGCGCGAAGAACGAACAGAGGCGCAATTTACTCGCGTTCACGAGAATCAGAGTAGCGGCGAACACACTCAGCCGACCCATCGACGTGAGTACTCCCGATACAAGGTCGAACTCGACGTGAGTCTTGGAAGTGATCACAATTTCTACGTGGGTTTCGTTGAAAACATGTCTGCGGGTGGCGTATTCATCGCAACTCACATGCTAAAGGCCGTTGGGGAAATCTTCGAGCTTTCCATTCACATACCCAGCAGCGAAGCAATGATTAGCGGAACCGGCGAGGTTAGGTGGGTGCGCGAATACTCCGAACGCAGCAACGTTCCGCCTGGAATGGGAGTGCGCTTTATCCACCTCGAACCAGGAAGTATCGAAGCGATCGAGCAATTCCTGGCGCGACGTGAGCCGATTTTTTTCGACGAAGATTAGTGCGGGCCTAGGCGCTTTTTGCGGACAGTGGCAATGGCGTCGACTCAACTCGACCACTTGGCGGCGGCGCTGGGGGGGACAGTGTCTCGAGAGCCTGTCCAAAGCGAGCCCTATACGCCGCCACTACGACATCGGTTGCGGATGTGATCGACAGCGAACCAGAATTGACGATCACGTCAAAGTTGTGCGGGTCGGCCGCATCCTGCTGAAAGTGGTGTCGCATGAATGCGGAAATGTCAGAACCAATTTCGCGGATGCGCCTCGTTGCGACAGCCTCGGTCACGCCGTCTCGTTGTACCATTCGGGCAACGCGTTCCGACGTAGGGCACACGACTCGAACTCTCAACGTCCGAGACGCGCCCAAGATCAAGTGACCGCCTCGACCAACGATTACAGCGGCTCCTTGGTGAGCAATGGCACCCACGACTTTCGTCAGAACCATGCGGTACTCGTCTTGCGTGTATTCGAAACCGACCAACAATGATCGGACGAACTCCATTACCGATGAATGGACCCGCTCGTCGACGGATGCCAAAATTGACTCGACTGCGCCGGATTGTTCGGCAATCCGCGTCAGGAGTTCCTGATCCCAGCAAGCAAACCCCAAGCGCTCGGCAACACTACGGCCGAGTGTGGTTCCGCCTGCGCACGGTTCCCTAGAGATAGTTATCACTGGCCAGTGGGAGCTAGTGGTTTCTGCTCTTGTTCGAGAATTGCTACGTGCGGAGGCCTTATGAATTTGCTCCTCGACCAGCTGTTCGATCTTGCGGCTGATGACGTGCTTCATAGGTCACTCCTTGTACGATTTCGGGCGTCTCAGATCGCTAGGGCCCACGAGCCCATTTGCCCAGCCTGAATAATCGCTTTAGTCGTCGAATTCGTTCGGCGCGCGCCGAGTGACTTTTTGGTAATCTGCCTCCGTTTTCAAGTGTGTTTGGAGGGGCGCGTTGAGTATTGAATTTTGTCACTAACGATGGATTTTGGGTGCGGGGGCTGGAGGCCCTTCTGGTTGGCGAACTGCACTCACTTGGATCCTTATTGACACGCGCCGTTTTCGACGGCGCTCAGGCGAGTTTCGACTTGGCGCAATGCATCGCGTGACTCAGCGCGAAAGTCACAAAGCTCGCGCAGTATGATTTCAATGTGGGTTTCGTTCTTCAGATTGACTCGATAGTCATTGGCGGCAGTGGCGCGATCCCGGAAAGCTTCGCGGTTTTGGCTCATCATGATGAGCGGACCTTGAAGCGCAACCAAGATTGCCAAGAACAANNCCCCACGATGAAGCTCCAGCTTCCATTGAATGCCGCAACACGATCCGCCAGTTTGTCCTGCCACCTAAGCCTGCCCTCCGCTTCTTCGAATGCGTTGCGGCTCACAGAACTCGACAATAGTGCATTCGTTTCCCGCAGGCGTTCACTCATTGTATGAAGAATGGCAAGTGCTGCATGCGGGCGTCCGCTCAGGTATTCGGTAAGCGTCGGCCTATCCAGTTCCAAGACTTCGACTTGGGTGCCGCAACGTGCGGACGCCGAGCGAGGTTTGTCATCGAACAGCGAAAGCTCTCCGAAATACTCACCGGGTCCAATTTCCTTCAGCAAGACCGGTTCGGCATCGACACTCGGCAATACAATGTCGACACGACCACTGGCGACCACGAACATGGTCGTTCCAGGGTCACCTTTTTCAAAGACACTCTCGTCTTTGCGCTTGCGACGAACTTGAAGCTTCTGTGCGAGTTGCGCCAAGTCTTCGGATTTCAATTCTGCAAACAGGGGCAGTTTCTGCAGCAACGCAAGGCGGTCCATGTTCGGACTTTAATCCCGCATCAGTGCTGGCCAAGCGAGGCGCGGCTGGACCAGGGCACCTGAGTTGGGTTGCCGTGCCGAGTCGGATACCCGCCTTGGGACCTCAGTAACGATTTTCTGGCCGGCCTGAATCGAGCTACGCAGATCGAGGCATTTCCACCCTTGACCTCTGAAGTGATGCATGGCTGACTTTCGGCCCCTCCACGGGAGGACGACTCATGAAGCGCACTTTTCAACCTAGCAATACCAGCCGCCTCCGTACCCACGGCTTTCGTAAGCGAAACAGCACGCGCGGTGGGAAAAAAGTGCTCAAGAATCGCCGACAAAAGGGTCGCTGGCGTCTGGCCGTCACTGCCTATCAGAAGTGAGTCTCGAGACACATTCGAGAAAGAGGGGGTTGTCGAAGGATCAACGAATCCGCCGGCGATCGGAATACCAAAGCATCCAAAGTCAGGGGCACCGGGTACCGACGCCTCACTTCGTTTTCATATTGGCGCCGCGTCCCTCCGGCGCTCTGCCCGACTCGGGACCCCGGCTCGGAATTGCCGTGTCGCGAAAAATCGGCAACGCCGTTGTCCGCAACCGCGTCAAACGCCTAATTAGAGAGGCATTTCGAGCCACGTATGTTCAGTTTGGCGACCGAATAGACGTTGTCGTGATCGCTCGTTCACTAAGGCACCCTTGGGGTCTATCCGACGTAGCGTCCGAGTGGAAAGC
The DNA here is from genome assembly GCA_003154095.1 of Myxococcales bacterium. Taxonomy (GTDB): domain Bacteria; phylum Myxococcota_A; class Polyangia; order Polyangiales; family Polyangiaceae; genus FEN-1139. Next base: position 22,456 of record PMCK01000313.1, read on the forward strand.
CGCATCGGAGCGAATTATCCGGCTTACCTCACGTCTAGTGCTGGCACTACCCGTCTAAACGACACAAACTGCCCCCGGCCCAATGTTGGCCCAGTTCTTCATATTTCTAATTCGGGTGTATCAGTGGACCTTGTCGCCGCTGTTTGGAAACGTATGCCGTTTTGAACCCTCTTGCTCTCGATACACGATTGAGTGCATTCGCTTCCATGGTCCATTGGTGGGACTGTGGCTTGGGTTTCGGCGCGTCCTCAGATGTCATCCATTTAACCCAGGCGGGGTCGATCCACCTCCGCCATGCCGGCACACACACAAGGAGGACCCAACGTTCTCCAGCCGGCGCTCTCACACGGAAATGCATCGTGCCGAGGCCTCGACCACGCGCGGTTGACTGCACAGAGGTTTTTTGAAAATTTATGGAAAGTAAGGGAAGTCTATTTCGGTGGATATTTATCGGCCTTGCTGTTTTCTTGGCGATCAAGTTTGGATCAAGATTCTTTGGCGGTGATGAAGGCAAGACAGAACTTCAGCCGTTGATGCAGGAAAGTCGGCGCGTGCCAGATGTTCGCCTGCCGGAGCGTACCTGCGAAATCAGAACGGACCGTTTTGCCGCGGTTTTGACCTCATGGGGAGCGTCGCTCAAGCACTTTCAGCTCACCACTGCCAAGTATCGACGCAAAGGCACACCGATCGACCTAGCCACCACGCCTGACTGGGAATTCCTCATGCAACTGCGTACGAATCTGCGCAATGAGGCAGTCCTACCAGCGGACGACCCGAATTGGCAAATTGATTTTGACAATGTCGATTTCCAATTGACGGGCGGTGATTCCAAGAGTTGCACATTTCAGTATCGCGATTCAAAGGTCGAGATTAGAAAGCAAATTCGCGCAACCGAGCGCCCTTACGAACTCGAAGTCGAGCTGACGGTCAAGAATCTAGACAAAGCGAAACGTCGACACGCGCTCGTCGTCGACACAGATGCTTGGAGAACCCAAAAAGAAGTAACCGGCGGCATGTTTCGGGTGAGCCCATTTCTGACTCACGTGGAATGCATAGGGATGGACGGCAAGGCGACGCGCCTCAGGCCGGATGATTTCGAGCCCGACGACTTCAAGAAACCGCCCTTTGGCCCCGCGCCGCTCAACCCCGGCGATTTCTATCAGGTTTCGGGCTCCGTAGACGTTGCCGCCGTATCCAACGCCTATTTTTCACATTCCCTAGTACCTGAGCGCTCCACCAACAACATCACGCCCGTATGCCAACTCAAAATTGAGGACTTTTGGGATCATAACCAATACAGAAAGCGAAGTGACGATCCCAAGCTTGCTAGTGCGTACCGCGCACGCCTTGCCTACCCAGCCAAGGATTTGGAACCCGGGGAGTCGGCAACGTACTCGGTCCTATCATACATTGGTCCTAAGGAACGCACGGTGCTGTCGGCCGCCGGAGGTGGACGCACTCGGTTGAGCGAGCTCATCGATCTGGGATTTTTTGCAATCATTGCCAAAGTGCTCGTGGGGTTTTTGCTCACCGTGCACGGGGTCATTCCCAACTGGGGCGTCGCTATCATCATTCTCACGTTGACGGCGCGAACGCTGCTGTTCCCCCTGGCAATTCCTTCGATTCGCAGCATGGTCAAAATGCGGGAATTGAAGCCGGAACTCGACGCAATCACTGCCAAGTTCAAGGATGATGCCCAGGCGCGGGGCCTCGCGCAGATGGAACTTTGGCGCAAGCACAAGGTCAACCCCCTTAAGGGGTGCCTTCCCCAATTGGCCTCGATGCCAGTCTGGTTTGCGCTTTACACAACCCTTCAAACGGCAGTCGAACTATATAACATTCCGTTCTTGTGGTTCCCTGACTTGTCGATGCCCGATCCGCTCTTCGTTCTGCCGTTCGTCATTGGTACGACGTCATTCATTCAGCAACGTATGATGCCGATGCAAGGTGGCGATCCCGCTCAGCAAAAAATGATGCTCTACATGATGCCGGCGATGTTCACCGTATTCATGTTGTTCTTACCCTCGGGACTCGGAGTTTACATGTTTACGAACGGAGTCCTGGGCATCATTCAACAGCAAACGGTGGAGTGGCACGTGCGTCGCACGTCCAAATCGACACCGCCTACGACTACGGCGACAGCGAGGAACTCATCGGCCGGTTCATCTCCTCGCGGCGGAAGGAGTTTCTCCTGGCCACCAAGTGCGGCTGCGACCCCCGGGACGTGGGGGACCACTGGGAGACCCCGCACACCTGGACGCGGGAGAACCT
>PMCK01000693.1 GCA_003154095.1 Myxococcales bacterium
GCCCAGAGGAACATCGCCCCGAACGCTGGCCCTCCTCTTAAGACGGAAATCTGGGTCGACGACGTGTACTTCGTGAAGTGAGCCACCGTTCGGTTCGGGCCAAGACGGCGTCACTCGACACGCACCTTCAACGAAGGAACTCGTTCAAAAGTTGCTTGAGCTTTGCGACGACGGAGGTTTGCGGCCTGCGTTGACCAAGGACGAGCATTCGACAACGCCCGCTTTGTCGCTGCGAAGCGGGCGGGTCCGGCTGACTTCGAGGGCTAACAGCTGTCAACGAGCGCTCACTTCGGAGTCGCCTTCATCACCGTGCCGTTGTTGTTGGAGTTCGTCCAATAGACGCTCGTCGAATCGACGGTGATGGCCAGTGGACTACTCTGTCCCGAGGCTATCGGTGTCAGGGTGCCGCCGCCGAGCGGCACCTTCATAACGGTGGTGCTCGTGGTCCAGTAAACGCTCGTTGAATCGACCGCAATGCCCCGCGGGCTAATCTGTCCTGATGCGATCGGGGTCGCGGTTCCGCCGCCGAGCGGCACCTTCATCACCGTGCCGTCGGAGCTGCCCGTGTTGCTGGCCAAGTTCACCCAATAGACACTCGTGGAGTCGACCGCGATGCCCGAGGGACTGAACTGCGCTGAGGCTAGCGTGGTCGGCGTGCCACCGCCGAGCGGGATCTTCATCACCGTGCCGTCGGTGCTGCCAACCCCGCCGCTGCCAGAGTTGGCCCAGTAAACGCTCGTCGAGTCGATCGCGATCGCGTTGGGACTGAACTGCCCCGAAGCGAGCGTGGTCGAGATTCCGCCGCCGAGCGGGACCTTCATCACGGTGCCGCCATTAAGGTTGCCACTGGCCTCGAGCCAGTAGACGCTGGTTGAGTCGACGGCGATGGCGTTGGGATTCGTCCCGGTGGTGGCCAGGGTCGTCGAAGTGCCGCCAGCAAGCGGCACCTTCATCACCGAGCCGCCGTACCCGACCCCGCTCGTCCAGTAGACGCTCGTCGAGTCGATGGCGATGAAGCCGGCCGACACCGGCGTGGCCAGTGTGGTTGGGGTTCCGCCGGCGAGCGGCACCTTCATCACCGTCGCTGGGTTCAGTGTCGACCAGTAGACGCTCGTCGAGTCGACGGCGATGCTTGTGGGGAAGTCACCCGAGGCCAGCGTGACCACGCAGCGACCAACCGTGATGTCGCAGGTCCCCGCGCACGCAGCGCACGACGGCGCGCCGCCCGTGGCTGCGCCACCGGTCGCGGCGCCACCGGTCGCGGCGCCGCCCGTGGCTGCGCCGCCCGTGGCTGCGCCGCCCGTAGGTGCGCCGCCCGTTGCGATTGCCGAAGTGCCCCCAGTTGGCTTCGAGCCTCCCGTTGGAGGCGCGCCGCCCGTTGACTTCGTTCCGCCGGTGAGAGTCGCGCCGCCGATGGGCGCCACACCGCCGGTTGGTGGGGCTCCGCCTGTGACGCCGGCGGTGTTCGATGTTCCACCCGTAGAAGTGCCTCCCGCGGAAGTCAGTGCCGATGATGAAGTGCCGCCATTTGCATCCGCACCACCCGTGGATGGCGAGGTCGTGCTCGAGCTTCCGGCAACAGAGCTGGTGCCACCAGTTGCATTGGCGCCAGCGGCGGATGCTCCTGCGGCGTTCTTGGTGCCTCCGGTGTCACTGCTACCGCCCGCGGAGGTTGCGTCGCTTGTGCTGCCGGCGGCGGCATGAGTGCCCCCAACTGAGCTAGCGCCACCGTTGGATGCCCCCCCGGAGCCACCGGTGCCGGCGTCGGCGACGCTGATGACGTTTGTCGCGGAAAAGCTCGAGCAACCCGCGACCAAGCTTGTCAAAATGATGTTCGAGAATCTGAGAGAAATTCTGAAAACTGACATACTAACCTACCTTTATGGGGCGCCTCGCCCAAATTGAGTCGCGATTGCCGGATGTGGGCCGCAATTCACCAGAAAATACCCATTCGGGCAATCACCGAAAGAAATCGGGCCCGGCCCTGCGGGAGTTGCTAGGTTTTTTTTGAGGCTACGATTTTTCTGGCGGCCGCTGGGGCCGGCGCGCTTTGGGGCCGGACGCGTAAAGGGCCTGTCGGCGAATCTGTCGAGTGTGGGTCAGATTATGTGTTTGCCCCGTATCGCGACGTATACTTGAGCCCTCATGCTGACGGCGCGCCAACGCTCGAGCCTCCTCACCGTTGGCGCTATGCTTGGTATGCGGGTTGAGGCCTGCGGGTGCGCGCCGGCTGAGCCGCCGCGCGCGCCTGCGACGACGGCCTCCGCCGCGCCCGTCACGTCCCAACGGGCCATCGCGGAAGGTGCCGCCCCTATGATTGCGGCGGCTGATGCTGGCGAGCCTCCCGCGCCCACAGCTGTCGACACGTCGCTCTCGGCGCCTGAATACGCCGAGCTCGTCGCGACCGCGACCGACGGCGCCGCGCTCCTCGTCATCCACGGCTGGCGTGCGCTCACGCCCGCTGAGGTCGCACGCTTCAATCCGTCCGCGACAACGCCGCGCGGCGCTCTGAGCGACGCTGATGCGGCGGCGCTCGCGGAGGCGCAGGCGTTCGGCATGATGTCCATGGAGCGTGGGAGTACGACGTACCTCGCCGTCCTTGACGCGCGACACGCGTGCATCGAAGAGACTCTCTCGTTTGACGTCCTCGACGCTGCCAGCGCCACTGGCACCGTCGCCGAGGCACTCGCCGCGCTCAACGTGCCCGCGGTCGACAACGAGATCCACCACGCCTATACCCTCGCGCGGCGCTTCGGCCTGCTCGATCTGGGTACGGTCGCGTTCGGCCCCGACGAAGGTTTCGTTGTCGTCGAAGCCAACAACCAATTGTACGTGCGCAGCGGCGGTTCGGGCGCGCACTTCGCCCACCACCCGATCGGTACGTCGACACGCCTTGCGGCGTCACCCGATGGCACCCAGATCGCTTTTGCCAACTGCGGCTCGCCCTGTGGCGGCTCGTACGCGCCAGCGATCCTCGACACGAAGACGAAGCAGGTGCGCCGCTTTCCCGTGGGTAACGCCCACGCGTTCTACTGGCTCAAGGATAGCGCCTCGCTCCTATTCTCGTACGACGATCAGCAGCCGGGCCAGCACGAGTCATCCAAGGTGTGCGTGGGTCGCGTCGCCGGCGCCTCGAAGCGCGCAACGACGGTAAGGTGCCTCGCGAGCAGCGTCATGTCTGAAGACATCTCCGCTGCGTCGCCGAGCGCTACGTTCATCGGCCTGCAGCTCGAGAGCCGAAGCTCTCCAATCCGCGTGGATGCGCGCGGGAAGGTACTCGGCGCCTCGCCCTCCGTTGGCCCGAGCCCCGCGTTCGTGATTCTCGAGATGCCGTCCGGCACCGAGTCTTACCGCGTCGCCGCCTCGCCAATCTTACCGTCGATGGACGACCGCGGACGCGTCGCATGGGACGATAACCTATTGCCTCAGTTCCACATGCGGGTTCGCGTTGCCTCGCGCGGCGCTCCCGAAGCGGTTCTCCCGAACGCGCGCAGCGTCGGCTTTTTCCCCGACGGCTCCCTCCTTGTCATGCCCTTCGAACAGCCAAGTCAGAACCCTCAGAACGAGCCTCTCCACACGCTCGCAGAGAAGCGCTGCGGCCTCTTCTCCGTGTGGAATGCGCGCGGCTCTCTCGAGCAAAATGACTTTCACGATTAGTTTCTGGCTGGTTGTGCCGCCCCGCTCCACCAGGCAAGACGGACAGCCTTTGCGGTTGGAACGGAGTCCAACCACGTCGCGGCGCGGGATTGTGAGACTGTGGACACCTAAGGGCGACGGACGACGGGCCGACGCAGCCCTACTTGGCTCAAGCACTCTTCTTCTTTCTTTTCGAATAGACCTGTTCACCGTCCTATCAAGCCCATAAATCACACATTCGCTAAGCCCGTTAAACGCACGATTGCGTGGTCTCGATGAGGTGCTAGCTGCGTGTTTTGCTGCGGAGTCGGCAGACGGCAACATTGGTGTCGACAAGCCGAATCACACCGACCCCAACAGATACACCAATTAGCACGGGCGTTCACACAACCAAAGCAGGAGAAAACAAGATGATCACATTTTGCCGGAGTAATTTAGCAGCATTGCTGTCAATTGGAGCCTTGGCTGGCCTTTCGGGCTGTTCGAACGAAAGCGGAAAGGCACCCGAAGAAGCTCAGCCTGTTGCCAACGTGCAGTTTGCCCTTTCACCAGCGGGCTTGCCACCGTGTTCCAAGGCCGTCGACGGTGAGATCTGGTACGTATGGAGCTCGAGCCAATTCTACGTCTGCAAGGGTGCAACAGCTACGTGGACAGCGACAGTCATCAACGGCCTCAACGCGGCCGTGCGCGCGACAACGATCGGGGCTGGAGCCGTCTGTGCAACCGGCGGTGTGCAGATTCAACTCGGATTGGATGCCAACCGAAATGGCAAGTTGGATGACGGTGAGGTCGCCACCAGCAGCAATCTGTGCAATGGCGCTACCGGTGCGACCGGTGCCACCGGTGCAACTGGTGCTACCGGCGCCACGGGTGCAAACGGGCAGAATGGTCAAAACGGGCAAAACGGCCTAAACGGGTTGAATGGCGCCAACGGTGCAAACGGCGTAACCGGTGCGACTGGCGCAACTGGCGCGACTGGCGCAACTGGCGCGACTGGCGCGACTGGCGCAACTGGCGCAACTGGCGCTACCGGCGCAACTGGCGCTACCGGCGCTACTGGAGCTACTGGAGCTACCGGTGCAGCCGGAAGTTCTTGCTCGGTGACGGACAACGGAGATGGCACCAAGACAATTTCCTGCACAGATGGAACGAGTGCTACGGTAACCAACGGCACTGGCACTCAGACACTCACCGTTTCTGCCGAACCAGCGGGTGCCAATTGCGCGAATGGCGGTCTCAAAATCGTGTCGGGCTCGACCGTGAACTACGTATGCAACGGTGCCAACGCAGCCGCAACCTCAACGGCTACTTTGCCCACCTGCGATTTGACTGCCGCCACCAACTCCAATCCTATTTACGTGGATTTCAACGGCGGCCTTGCGCAAATTACTGGAGATGTCGTCGATAGAAGAGCCGTCGGTGCCGTCCAGGCAAGCGCAACCTGCGATGAGAGCACGTCAAACGGTTCGGCGCATGTTAGTACGGGCGCTGGTACCGAAGCCTCATACTCACCCTATGTTATCCTGACCCAACTCAGCCGAGCAACGCCACAACTCTATGACGCACTCCAACGAAATCTCACCGGTGATGTCAAGATTAGCGAATATATGCCGGCCGGGGGCAAAGCGGACGGACCCATTAGCACGACTTTACTCCACAATGCACAGGTGATGTCAATTGAGCAGATCACGCTACCCGACCCGATCACTGCGAATCAGTACATTGAGGTTCAGAGGGTCGCTTTCGTTTATGATGGCATTGATCGAACACAATACGTAATCAACCCGGATGGCTCTCAGGGAGCGTCGATTAGTTCCTCGGAAACCAGGATACAAATGGCGGATGTCTCATTGCCCTCCGTAGACACATGTAAATCCTCATACACGAACGGGCCGATGTTCATGAGGCTTGGAAACGTACGCGGCGATGCAGTGGTCCGCGGGCAAGAAGACACGATTGCCGTGTATGACGTTTGTAGCGCACTCGGCACTCCTGCGGCTGCTCACGTAAGTACGGGTGCCGGCAGTCAACTGCAATCCGACTCGTTCGTCATCGTGAAGAAAGTCGACATTGCCAGCCCAGTTCTGCATCAAATGATGGCAGCGGGTGATCAAATCAATCAGACACGCATCGACTATGTCAACTTGGGCGGCAAGGCACCAATCACCTACTATTCGACGCTCTTTAAGAATGGATTCATCGTCGGCATAGACGAGTACGTCAACTCGGACGGCGCGCAGTACGAACGGATATCGATGAGTTTCGATGAAGCAGTACTCACGTACACGCCAATCGATCCCGACGGGTCCTCCGGGGCAAGTATTGCCGTTGATCTGCTATTAAACGGCAGTAAGAGCTAACCCCGCTGCTTTACTACCTACGCATCGAGGTAGGCGCTAGCCACACTTGGTGTGACGGCACACAAAGCCACGTGCCGTCACGCCAGAAAAGCGAGCGTTTGGGCCCGCACGAGCCTTCACTTTCCGCACGGAGATGTAATCACACACAAAAATCCCGCCTCGAAACCAACCCACAATTTACGCTCTTCCACCGTCGGGCCAATTGGCGCGTAGATGCCATGATGGCGGACGTGGCTGGAAACGTCATTGCCTTACTGTTTTCCGTATTGGTGGCGCTTGCTGCCGGTCCCGAGTCAGTAGCGTCACCCACAAGAGCCCGCTGGTCCAGTTGGCGGCTGGGCGGATCAGTCCTTTTTCTGTTAGAGTAGGTTTTGATGGACGTGCGCCTGCGGTCGATTCGATACCTGAGCACGCTCACGCTGCTGTCGGTGGCCGCGCCCGTATTCGCTGACGGGAATCGTTCGCAGCCGCGTCTCGAGGATGAAATCCGCTGGGCGCGCTCCATCTGGCCCGAGGAATTTGCCGAGGCTCGCTTCACGTTGCTACTTCCAAAGCTTTTGTCCTGGGTAAGGCCGGGCGAGGAAACTTTGGCGTATCTCTTTGCCGACGGATATCCGTGCTCGGGTGCGGTTTTGTCCCGTGAGGCTCGCTATCCTGAAGACCTAGAGGTGCACGTGATCCAGAGCCGGGAAATGGTGGATGGAAGATTGGTGCGCAAGTACAAGGACGTCGGAGTGTCCCGTCACGGCCTGCTGACTGAGTGGTGCGGGGGCGGCAGCGACGTTTTGCGGGCTGATGGTCATTGGGAACATCTGAGCGGCTGGGGATGTGGCGACGGCGGCCGCGATCTCGGTTTCTTGTCTCACGTCGAGAGCAAGGTGGCCCGTTTTTCCGGCACCCTTTTGCGCGTCGAGACCTGGTGCGACGGGCCCACGCGCTGGTTGCCCTGCGCCAGCGGCGGTGAACGTCCCTGCTTGTTGTGCGACGACATCGGCATAGGTCTGGTTGGATACCGGGATGGGTTCGGTCGCGGACGGCTCCCGGGTCGTCGCGCCGTCACGTGCGACGACCCCTGTCCAAATGTGAACTCGAGTCAGAAGCTCGAGCGCATCCGTGCCCTCGCTGAGCGCGTGACGCCGTGGAAGGTCTCGCCGCTCACACCCGCAGCGACACCCAGCCTTTACCGCTCGTACCCCGAGTGCCGCAAAGCCCACCTCAATTCACGCGAGGACTTGCCCGAACAAACAGTGGACGCGTTTTGTCGCGGCTACGGCAGCTGTTGCCAGGCACATGGATTTGCTTTCAACGCAGCCGTGTGCGCAGCCAACCTGAGGCCTCCGGTGGCCGAGCTGATCCAATGCCCGCCACCGCAAGTCTACGATCCCGAGGCCGCGGCCGATTGCCGCGCGCAAATCCAGGCGACTCTGGCCCGTTGCTCGCCCGTCAGTATTGAACCGGCCTCTTGTCGGAGCATGTGCCGCGGCGTGCTGCCCGCCGGCGCGCCGTGCCAGGACGCTCGTGAGTGTGCGGGGGTCGCTGACGCCAATGTTGCGTGCACCAACTGGGGCAATGAGGATACCTCACGGTGTCTTATCCAACCGCGTGGCAAGGACGGGGATGTTTGCACCGATACGTTCGTAGAGCTGCCGACAGGCGGCACCGAGACGCGGCGGATCCCCGTATCGAAGCCCATGCTCGATCCACAAGGCGCCGCCATGTGCCACTCACGAGACGGGCTGTATTGTGGCACCGACTCGCGCTGTCACCGGATGACGCCTATAGGGGGGTCGTGCGAGCAAGATTTCCACAGCGGGTGCCAGATCGATGCCTTCTGCGACGGCAAGACGTGCTACCCAAGAGCTACTGCGGGGCAATCCTGCGCTCAGGCGGCATGCGCCTTGGACTCGTATTGCACGGCTGCCAAGACCTGCGCAGTCAAGAAACCGGCAGGTGAACCCTGCAACTTGGCGGATGAGTGTATGAGCATGTACTGCACCCCGAATCGAACTTGTTTCAACAACGCCAGGCGCGCACTCGAGGTGACTCCGGCAAGTTGTGCCGCGCCGAAGCTCGGGGCTAAGGCAACCAAACCTTATCGGGTTTCTAACGTTGGCCACAGACAACGCACAAAGGACCGTCCACGGACTTGCAGAGAATATTATGCGTCAGCTAAACGTAGTCCTTATCTGTTCAATTCTGATATCAGCAGGCTGCGGGGGGCGCACGGGTCTTGACGACGTATTGAATGCAAGCGTCGGCGGGACCGAGTCTGTCGGCGGCTCGACCGGCACCGGAGGTGCGCTCACAACGGGCGGAACGGAGTCCACGGGAGGTCACATCAGTACTGGCGGCTCAGCGAGTCAGGCGGGAAACAAGGCTACGGGTGGACATCTTTCTACTGGCGGCGGCAACAGCACGGGTGGCGTAATGGCCACTGGCGGCAGCAAGGCCACCGGCGGCTCTAATGCCGCAGGCGGTACAGTCAACCTCGGTGGCTCAAAGAATACGGGGGGCACATTAAACACAGGGGGCAGGCTCGCCATCGGCGGCTACACGAGCATCGGCGGCTCAGTGCCACTTGGCGGCACGGCAAATACCGGAGGTTCAAGGTTGACCGGTGGCGCCACAAGCACCGGTGGGACCAATGTGACCGGTGGTGCTAATAGTGGCGGTACGACAGACAGTGGCCGTAACATCTCAGCCATAGCCACCGAGGGCATGCACACGTGCGCCGTGGCCAAGGGCGGTGTGCAATGCTGGGGCCACAATGATAGCGGAGAACTCGGCAATCTTACTACGACGGACAGCTCTGTTCCCGTTCTGGTACAGGGTCTCGCGCCGAATGTCGCCGCTGTCGCTACCGGTCGGGCCTCCAGCTGTGTCGTAGTCAATGATGGGGTGCAGTGCTGGGGCTTTAATGGATTTGGGCAACTCGGCAATAATTCGACGCTCGCCAGTATGTCTCCGGTACAGGTTTTGGGTCTGACGTCGGGTGTTACGGCCATTGATAGCGGCGACCAGTTCACGTGTGCTTTGGTTAATGGCGGGGCGCAATGCTGGGGCTACAATCCTTATGGCCAACTTGGCAACAACTCCACGACTGAGAGCCTTGTTCCTGTTCAAGTAATGGGTCTTACATCGGGCGTCACAGCCATCAGCGCTCGCACCGTACACGCATGCGCAGTTGTAAACTCGGGCGTACAGTGCTGGGGTGGCAATCCTTACGGCCAGCTCGGTAACAACACCACGACTGATAGCCATCTGCCCGTTCAAGTCCAGGGTCTTACGTCGGGCGCTACGGCAATTGCCGTCGGCGAGTACCACACATGCGCATTGGTCAACGGTGGCGTGCAATGCTGGGGCGCCAGCGGCCAGGCCGGCATTACTTCGACTACTAATAACCTCATTCCCGTTCAAGTCCAAAGTCTTACGTCGGGCGTTACGGCTATCGCCGCCAGCGTCTATCACACATGCGCATTGGTCAACGGCGGGGTGCGATGCTGGGGCTTCAACCCTTACGGACAGCTTGGCAACAACTCCACAACTGATAGCTTCGTACCTGTCCAGGTCGTGGGTCTCACATCGGGCGTTAAGGCTATCACCGCCGGTGAGTACCATACTTGCGCCTTGGTCAATGACGGAGTGTACTGCTGGGGCTACAATCTCTACGGTCAGCTAGGTAACAACTCTACTAGTGACAGCCCGGTTCCAGTTCAGGTCCAGTTTCCGTAGGGTGGCCGTGCTTGGAGTCGGAACGATTCATGCTGTAGGCCAGAGAACGCGAAAACCCATGAGCAATCAGCTAGTGCCCGCATCCGCGAACGTGTAGCCCTCGGGTGTAATCGTAGTTCCCTCAGTCGCGCAGCCACCCGCAGTCAGGTAATACCATACGACCTGTACCCCGGGTACGCCGAACGTGCCCGGAGGGTATTTGCAGCCATTGACTGGACTGGCGGGACACAATGGGTCCCAGTGACTTGCGTAACCATTGATCACGCCAGTGCAAGCATCGCGCGCCGCGGGCACGATGGCCTGGTTGCCCGGCAAGTACTCGGTGCACGCGCGGACATTGCCAGTAGATGGTGTGCTTTCGGCAGACGTGCG
>PMCK01000439.1 GCA_003154095.1 Myxococcales bacterium
AAGTAGAGTCACGAGGCAGCAAAAGCATCAATACTCCACCAGCCCCCTGGGCCACCTCGACCTTTGGCCACGGCGGCACGTGGACAATGGCGGCGACGCAGCGGTAGCGGCGGCAGCGGAACGATCAGTTCCGGTTCGAGACCGCCCGCGGTTTGCTGTACGAGGCCCAGGCTGGCATTCGCGTCGCCATTGCTTGGGGTTATGTTGGCGAAGAGGAAGTGCGGAGGCACTGGCGGCTATTGACAAGCTGGGTGGGCGTGTTTGAGCTTTTGCGGCGGTAAGTGGGGCCACCTCAATGACCATAAATTTAGGCCAAGCCAGTTGATTGTGAATAGCGGGTGGATTAAGTCCTTTTGAGGCGCTAGAATAGGCTTCACGTGTCATGAACAAGATTGCCAACATTCTCGATTCCGCCCGCACACTCTCCCGTGATGAGCGTCGCCGGCTAATCAACGAACTCGACACTCTTGATCCGCCGGCTACCTCAGCCGCGCAGGAGCTGCCCGAGCCATTCGAAGCGCTCCGGGCCCTTTCGGGGATGGTTCATTCTGATTTTGTTGATATTGCGACAAACAAATACGAGCACGTCGCTGCTGCGGTGCAGTCGAAGGATTAGTAGAACGTGAAGCGTGTATTCGTCGACACCGGCGGATTTGTTGGTCTGCTGGTGGCTGAAGATCGCGACCACGCTCGCGCTTCGGCACTGTTCGAACTGGCCGCCCGGGATCGCTGGACGCTAGTAACGACTAACGCCATCGTTATTGAGACTTACTCGGTATTGTTGGCACGCGCTCGGGATGGGCGACGTGCGGCAATTACCTTTCTTGATGCCGTCACAGCAGACCAATCGGGTGCCCTCGTNNAGGGTTGCGAACTACGCTCCTGTTTGCTCACAAGTTGTGGAAAGCCCCACAGCGGCACGTGGACAATAGCGGCCGCAGCAGCGGTGGCGGCGTCAAGTTCGAATCAGCCAATTGCGCAACTCGCCGAGGGATACAGCGCAGGCTGCGTGTGCCGCTATTGCCACGCGGCCAAGTTCGTCGACTCGATCGACGATGGGTTCGCGGTCGTAGCCATGACGGGCGTAGTGACGAAACCGCATGACCTCTCGCAGCCCCTCGACCGCTTCGCGCGAAACCAGCGCCGGACGAAACCCTTCAACCGCCAGCCCAGCATTGCGCAGTAAATCCTCGTGCCAACTTCGCCCCTCCGGGCTAGCGCCATCCAGTGCGCGCAGGGCACGATCGAGTGTCGACTCGACAGCCGTGTACCAGCGCTCCAGCTCGAAACTCAGTGCTCTGACACGCAGCCATTCTTGCTGGCTGTCATCAGTGCGAGTCACGAGCCGACGGATAGCAACAGCCAGCCTCTCGAGTGCTTGCAGGTCATCCTCAAGTTGTGCGGCAAGCCGCGCCCGAACGACTTCCGCAACTTCAGTGGGGGACATGCAGCTCCTCGCCCTCACTTAGAATTCTGGCGCGAAGCGAATTACCTGATTCTTCGAGCCTGATCAAATCGACTTCGACACCCAAGACCTGCTCAACCTCCAGCACTGTTCGCATAAGTCCAGTGACGGGAAGACCTTCGACAACCAGATCAACATCACTGTCGCCGTGTGGGTGCCCCCCGCTGCTCATGCTACCAAACAACCAGATTCGCCGAGCGCCCTTGCGGAGCAGTAGACTCACGACCAACGAAAGTCGCGCGCGAACCCCTTTGGCACGCGCTCGAGCGGCACGGTCCAATTCGGCAACCCGCTCGGTAAGGCGATCCATGGGCGTGAAAATAGCACAAACCTCTCACAGCGGCGAGCCACAAATCCGGAGGTAGTCGAGAGNNGCCCTCTTGTTTGGCTCCCAGGCGACTCAGACATCAACCTCCGAATCGGACGTTGACTTGGCGGTACTCGGCTCCCCCATGCGTTCGCACGCACTCTCGTCTCTTGAACTTGATCGCCCGTGGTACAATCGCATGCGCGACGCTTGGCTCAAAGCCGTCGCGGAGCGAGGCATCTAGTGGTCAATCGGTCGCTCCTATGACGGCTTCACTCCGTCGCGCCGTGGGTCTGCGCAATATTGTTGCACACGGCTACGCTGGCATTGATCACAAAATGATTGAAGCCGCAGCAACAGCGGGCGTTGATGACCTGTCACAATTTGCCCAGAGGGTGGCCAATTGGGCGGCACGGGTTTTGTAGTTATCAAGCAGCTTCGGCACTTGACGAAACTGGAATGCCAGCGTGATTGTCGACAGCTCGGCGCTACTGGCCATTTTACATCTTACTTCCAATCCTTGACCGTACCCCCAATAAGGGTACACTTACTAAGTGGACGTTGAGCTTTCCAGTAAGATTAGAAAGCAACTCACCAGGGTTCCAGTTCATATCGCCAAGAAGTTTGCGTTATGGGTTGATCTGGTTCGTGTGGACGGCCTTGATGTTGCCAGATCCATACCCGGATTTCGCGATCACGCACTCAAGGGTGAATGGCAAGGTTATCGCGCAATTCGACTCAGTGATGCCTATCGCGCCATCTACATCTTGCGCGACCGCAATTCGGTCGAAACCGTCTGTGTTGAAGAGGTGAACAAACATGACTACTAAGCGTTCAGCTAAGTCTGTCTCAAAGTCCGACCAAGAATTCCTCGAAGGACTCATTGGTGGTCCACTCTCGCTTGGCGCCGCACTTTCAGGTATCCGAGAAAGTGATGGCAAGAGTCTATCGCAGTTTGCCGCTCGTCTCGGCATTTCGCGCACTCATCTGTGTGATATTGAACAAGGTCGCCGCACTGTGAGCCCAGAGCGGGCCGCCCGATTTGCCAAGGCGCTCAAGCAACATCAAGCTCAATTCGTGAGGCTTGCGCTGCAGGACCAGGTTCGTAACGCCGGACTTCGTTTGAAGGTGGACGTTCACGCAGCGTAGTACCTCCGCAATGAGCTTCTCATGAGCCGACGACGTGCTAGCCTATCATCCAGGAATAAGGTCATGCATGCGGAACGTGTCGTATTGGAAACTGATGACCAAGGGAACCTTCAGGGTCTGCCCAAGTTACCACCTCGCAACCTATCCTGACGTCCGAATGGTCTGGTTCCCGCCCGACGGTTCCACGTCACAACTCTGCGAGCTTGCGCAATTTGTTTTGGCCACAGCGGCACTTGGACAATGGTAGCGGCTGCGGCGGCGCCCGCAGCTGCAGGTTGGGGCTTTCTTAGTATTCCTTATTTTCGTCCTTCAGAATTTCGGTAATGGCCTGTCGCAATGGCAACAAATCATTGCTCACGACTGCCCAAACCGCGTCCCAATCCGTATCAAAATAGCCATGAATCAGCGCATTTCGCATAGCCACGATACTGCGCCAAGGTGCAATTGGATACTTCTGGCGAAGCTCTTCAGACAAACGTGATGCCGCTTCCCCGATTACTTCGATGTGGCGAAGGCACCAGACTCGCACTAATTCATTGGTGTCGAACGACTCTCTGCCGACCGCCGTGTGGCGTAAAATTGCGTCAATTGCTTCGATGATATCAATCAGTCTGTCAATATCACCTCTCATAGCGGGATAGCCTCTTTTAGCACGCGCTCTCGAAAACGAGGTCGCAGCCCCCGTTCGCTTACGACATCAACGTTACAGCCAAGTAAGTCCTGCACATCCGCTATGAGTCCACCTAGATCGAACAGACTTCTGCCCAAATCGAGCTCGATTAGAAAATCGACGTCGCTTGTGTCGGTGGCCTCGCCACGAGCCACGGAACCAAACACGCGAACATTTCTCGCTCCATGGCGTGCTGCGATTGAGAAAATTTGATCACGCTTTGCGCGAAGCGAGTCCAAAGTCCACGTCATGCTAAATTTCCCCGCTTTTGATACTTTGCCATGATTTGATTTCTCGGTGCGCCTTGAAACACGCCTATGCTAGCTCAATTCGTACCCCACACAAACCCCCTGGCAGCGCCAGCAGCGGCCACAGCAGCAGCCCCAACGGCCCACTCCCCTAACTAATGCTGTCATCTACTGGGGCAACCCCGACGAAATGGCGGCGGCGTCGGTTCCAAAACTTGTTCGACAATCACAGGAAGTCGCTGCCTTTGACCGACTCTGTCGGCGGACATGACTCCCCACCCGTTGAGTTCAGGCGCAATCTTCTCGAAGATTCGCTCAATGCCAGTATAGAAATCGTGCACGATGTCGCCGATTCCGCGTAACTCGCGCAACGGTGGTGTAATCTCAGAAAAGTCGCGAAGCGCTAGTTCTGCTTCAGCTACGACCGCAACCAGGCGATCGATTTCCGATCGAATCGACGCTGCGAGCCGTGCCAACCGATCTGCACCGTCGCCTTGTCGCGTCACGATAGCTCGACTCCGTCTCGTGACAGTGCCTCAAGGTAGGCCGTTGACGCCGATTCGATGGGAACCAAATCAACGCTTAGACCCTTAGCCTCCGCCTCCAGCTCAGCTCCCGCCCGGTAAAAATCACCAGCCGAAATGCCCTCGGCAGCTAGATCGATATCCGAACCCTGCGCAAAGGTACCCCGGGCAAGCGAACCCGTCAGAACAACTCGACGAGCGCCAAATTGGTCGACGAGCAATCGCGCTAGGCTCCGGGCAATAGTCATTGCGCCTTGCGCCGCAACCTCATTTGCGGCAACTTCGCGCAAACTGCGCTCCCGTTGGGCAACAAGGTACGGCTCGAAAACGGACATAAACGCATAGTATCACCGAAGCCGCCCCACGTCTAAGGCACTGACCAACTCCTCAGTCATGGGGCAAGCCGAAGTGTAACTCCAACCCCAAGTAGAGTCACGAGGCAGCAAAAGC
>PMCK01000226.1:0-5738 GCA_003154095.1 Myxococcales bacterium
CAGGATTCCGTAGAAGAGCTACCGCCCATTGATTTCGAACTCGAGCCGGGGAAGAAATACATCGTGAGCGTCGGTTCCGTGGGGCAGCCTCGCGATTACGACAATCGCGCCAGTTACACTGTGTTCGACGCGACCAAGAAGATTTTCGAATTCAAGAGAATCGAGTACGATATCGAAACCGCCGCGGACAAGGTGTTGCGCGCTCGCCTGGAGAGAAACTTCGCACATCGGCTGTTTATTGGAGTGTAGCGGGAGGGTACAGTGAAGCGACGCGCTTCAACATCCAAGGATGTCTCTTACGTGGTCGAGTTGTTACGTTCGCGCTACGGTGCCGTACCGTCGAGCCTGCCACTTGGGCAACTGCGGCGCTCGAGTCCCCAGCTCGACCGATTCGATTGGTCGTTGCTCATTTTGGCGACCGAAATTGATCTCAAGATTCGAATTCCGCGACGCCTAGCCGACGCAAATCGCATGACAATCGCGCAGTTCGCCGCGGAAATTGCCGCATTGCCGAAAGTATCCGAAGTCAATCACACCCTCGAATTGGTCACATTGTTGGCCCAAGCATTGCTAAGCACCGAGGACCCGACCCCTTCCTCGCACGATACATGAAGTATCCCGACAAACGCTTCTCGATCGAGCTCAAGCGTGTAACTCAAAGTATCCCACGAAAATCTTCTCGCTTGAGCTCAGGAATGTGACGCGAAGTATCCCGCCTAGATATCCCCCCAAAGGTTGCTCACCATTGGTCTGATCCTCGTTCGGCATCAAGCGCCTGAAGTAGGCTAGCTGCTGGCAGTAGTTTGTCTAGACCCCTTCGGATTGTAATGGAGCCGGGCGGTCCCCCAGACGATTTGCCCGTATAGCCTCCCATTTCGGCGATCCACAAAGTGTGCCTGACCGATCGTGGGCGTAGTGTCAGGGATGATTTCGTTCCGTTTCTTGTTCTGGCGCTTGAGCAGAATGAGGGCTCGGATTTCGTGGGACGTCAGCTCGACGTTCGCTGGTTGTTCTGGCGTGCTTCGTGACAAGACCTTTAGGCGTTCGATGCGAGCGGCCACGGCAGCTAGTACAGTAGCCCATATTTTGACGGCTTGCTGAGTTCTAAGTTGCGCTTGTTCGACATTGCAGGCGCCTGTTTTCCAGGTCTTATGGAATTCCTCGATCCGCCAGCGTTGTGTATAGCCGAGGATCACTGATTGGGCTTGTTGGAAATTCTGGACAGAAACGCTTGTCAATAGAAGCCAATCCAAGGGTTTTTCCTTTGCCGGACACGTACCCTCTGGGCATTGACCATCAGAGTAGAGTGGATCGATAGCCCACCTACACGGTTGCATCCAACTTCAGTGACTGTGCCTAACTCCTCGGCCACAGCATGCGAATACGTCAGCGTTGTTGTGTCTTGAATCGCTAACACCACTGCACAATCCGCGCAGATTCCGGCGGTCGCTCGAAATGGCCCTTCATCCCCCAGCGGGAGGGATTTAGGGTGGGGCGAAAATCCCCTTACGCACCTATACTCCACACTGAGCCCGAAGGTGTGTCCTTTACGCTGACACCCAGGTTCAACAGCCCATCGCGCAGCGCGTCTGCACGCGCAAAATCTCGCTCTCGCCGCGCCGTTTCCCTTTCATTCACCATGCCTTGGATCGTATCAGTGGATAAACCGCGGCGATCAGCCCGGTTGCGTCGCGTGCGTTCACGATACTCCGCAGGCGAACTCTGTAGCAACCCGAGCCAGCCGGTGACCTGGCGAATAGCCGTATCGAGCGTAAAACCAGGGATCTCCACGGCCCGTACAAATGCCGGATCCTTGCGACGCTTCAACTTCAAGTCGCACAGCTCATTGGCCGATTTTAGCAGCTCGCCTAGAGCAGCCAGGGCAACGGGTGTGTTGAGGTCATCGAGGAGCGAAGACTCGGCAGCTTGAACATTGTCGGTCGTGCTTCTAGTAAATGGCTGGAGTTCCTTCGGAAGCGTTATCACTTGTTCTGAGCTTCGGGCGGGCAGCTCCGCAAGCCGTTCTACTGTCGAGTATAGGTAGTCAACTCGGCGTTCCGCCTCGTCAATTGAGGGAAAAGTGACACGCCCGTCAGCGAGCGTTTCCGTGTCCAATTGAATCGGCGCTCGGTAGTGGGCAGTGAGCAAGAACCATCGAAACCCCTCGGGATCGTTGCGCTTCAAAACATCCGGCACGGTCACGAAATTGCCGAGTGACTTGCTCATTTTCTCCTTATCCACATTGAGAAAACCGTTATGTAGCCAGCATTGCGCAAGGGGCCCGCTACCTGGTTGCGCCGCTTCGCTTTGGGCAATTTCGTTTTCGTGATGTGGAAAAATGAGGTCCATTCCTCCGGTGTGGACTGAAAAGCCATGACCCAAATATCGACCGCTCATCGCCGAGCACTCGATGTGCCAGCCGGGCCGACCACGACCCCAAGGGCTGTCCCATCCCCATTCGTCGGCACTGGCCCCTTTCCAAAGGGCGAAGTCCAATGGGTCGCTTTTTTCTTCGTCGCGCTCGATACGTGCACCAACCCGCAATTCGTCGATCTTCCTGCGCGAAAGCTTGCCGTAATCGGAAAAGCTTCTGACGCTGAAGTACACGTCGCGCGTTCCATTGGAACGTTCCACTACGTACGCGCTGCCGCGCTCGATGATTTGCCCGATTAGGGCGACTATCTCGGCAATATTCTCGCTCACCTTGGGCTCGACCGTTGGCTGAAGACAACCGAGTTGGGCCATCAGATCTTGGTAGACTTTTGCCATGCCCCCTGACAATTCGAGGGGCGAGGTGCCACTTTTCCTGGCGCGATCGAGGATCTTATCATCCACGTCGGTGATGTTGCGAACGTAAGTGACATCCAATCCGAGCGAGCGAAGAAGCCGGACCAGGATATCCGGCACTAGCGCGGCGCGGGCATTACCGGCATGGGGGACGTCGTAAACAGTGGGTCCGCAACAATAAACGCCCACCTTGCCATTCCTTATTACTACGGACTCAAGACTGCGCGTCAGGGTGTTATAGAGCTTGGGAATCGGCATTGCGATGGCGATGGACTATCGCTACAGCGGAGTGTGGGCAACCGCCAACTCGCGTCACTACCAAGGTCTGGGTCGGCCGCGAGAGCCCGGCCAAGCGCCAAAGCCGCCCGAGGATCCGCCACCAAACCCGCCAATCCCTGGAGGCCGCGGCGGGGGACGCCATCCTTCCCAGGCGCGCCGATTGGCGTTCGAAGGGATCTGCCGCATCGGCTTTACGAGTAGCAGACCGGTTAGAAAGCCTCCGATATGAGCGAAAAACGCGATGCCACCCTGCGACCCGAGTCCAAGTGAGCCCGTTCCCATAAAGAAATTCATCAGGAACCACTCCCCAACCACAAGCCAAGCGGGAAAAACCAACACCGGCCCGAACACGAACCACAATAAGAATATGGGGTTTAGAACAGTTATCGGCGCTCGAGGATAAAGAACCATGTAGCCACCGAGAACACCGGCGATCGCGCCTGATGCGCCCACCATGGGAATAGTGCTGCTCGGATCTACGAACACTTGAGTAGCCGCTGCGGCGACTCCACACAGCAAATAGAAGGCGAGGTATCGCCAATGTCCCAGAGCGTCCTCGACATTGTCGCCGAAAATGTAAAGGAACAACATGTTGCCGCCTACATGCGCCCAACTGCCATGCATGAACATGGACATCATTACGGTAAATGCTTCACCGCCGGGATCGCCGATGAATCGACGCGGGACCAACCCGTAGGCGGCGGTCAACCAAGTTGCGCCGGACTGTGCTACCGTGAGTTCCCACAACCACACGAGTACGTTAATCCCCAGCAACATATAGTTGATAATCGGCACCCGTCGGGTAGGGTTCTCGTCGCGAAGGGGAACAAACACTGGGACCAGCCTAGCACGCGGTTAAAGTGGCCTTCGGCCAAGTCCTGCATTCGGCGGCCGGCTGGCGAATTGCTGCAGATAACGCGACAATATTGGGGTTAATGGCCTGCCGAGTGGGCCCTGCCTGCCAAGCACAGTCTGTCCGTCGGCAGCTCAAATGGTATGGTGCGGCCCACTTTGATGAAGCCCGGTATTCTTAGCCACGGCTGGCGTCTGATCCAGGTCAGCGCGCTCCTTGGGTTTGTCGCCTGTGCAAGCTCGACTTGGGATGGTCAAGTGTACCGCGGCGAAGCAGTCAACTTTCGGGCAGGTCCAATCCCTGCCACGTGGCGAAGGCTGGATGCCGACGACGCGCTGCTCGCGTTTCGCGACGCGGCGCGCGACCTGGTGATCTCGGTCAATGGCCGTTGCGGCAAAGATAGTGACGATGTTCCCCTCGAAGCACTGACGCAGCACCTGTTCGTGTATTTCACGGATCGTCAAATCATGACGCAGGGCAAGATTTCCCTCGATGGTCGTGAAGCGCTTAGAACGGAACTTCTGGCGAAACTCGACGGTGTTCCCAGGCAATTCGTCGTGTTCGTGCTCAAGAAGAATAGCTGCGTTTACGACTTCATCTTCATCGCAAGGCCATCGGTCGATGCGAGGGCAAAGGCGGAGTTCGACCAATTTGTCACAGGTTTTTCCACAAGCACCGGCCACCCATGAGTGAACCGAATTCGAGCCCCATATCTAGCCGTCGTTTGGATTCAGCGATTGCGGATCGACCCTCGGTAACCGGGATGGGCCTGCGTCTGTCCTCGGCGACCCAGCGGAGTTTTCTACAGCAACAATGGGATCGAACGTTGGCTCTCGTGGCTCAAGTGGGGCAAATCACGGAGATGACGCTCGGCACGCTGCGAGCGATGTTTCGTCGTCCATTCGAAGTNNGTTACCGTGACGAGCGTGTTCATCGGCATGGTCATGGCAGTGCAATTTGCCTTCGGTCTGCGCAAGTTCGGGGGCATGGAGTATACGGGCAGAGTAATTGGGCTTACGTTTTCTCGCGAGCTTGCCCCAACCTTTACCGCTGTAATCGTCGGGGGACGAATCGGTGCCGGTATGGCTGCCGAGGTAGGTTCAATGGCCGTGACCGAGCAAATTGACGCCGTGCGCGCGCTCGGCGCCGATCCCTTGAAGAAGCTGGTGCTGCCGCGGCTCATGGCGTCGATTATCGTCATGCCGCTGCTGGCCTCGTTTGCCCTTGTATTGGGTTTTGCCGGGGCCATGATGGTAACGGACTGGGAATTCAAGATCCCCGCGCAGTTCTTTCTTCGCAGCGCACTCGGCAGTGTGACGATGTCGGACTTCATGAGTGGACTGTTCAAGACGCCCTTTTTTGGGGCAATAATTGCGCTGGTCGGTTGCCACTTTGGTCTGACGACGCGGGGCGGAACGGCGGGGGTCGGAAACAGCACGACGCGGACCGTCGTAGTTATCGCGATATCGATTCTAATCGCCGACCTGTTCTTGACCAAGGTCGCCTTCAGAATCTTTCCGTTTTAGGCTCGCGGCACACAGCAAGGAATTTCAAGATACCCGCTTCAAACCGCTGGCTCCGACCGGGGTCGGTGGGCGTCTCGGCCGCAAGGATCAAGATATCGGCGCTAAGGGTTGCCTTTATCGGTCGGGGTTCCTACCCTAGCCGGCATGTTGCTCAATCACGCACTGGCCCAAAGAGCCGTTGCCGACTTACTTGCAGCCCTTGGGCACGACGCCAAAGACGAGCCAGACTTTGCACAAACTCCCGAATTGGTGGTTGAAGCCTTAGAGCGGGATTGGCTATGCGGCTATGAAGT
>PMCK01000226.1:5775-20095 GCA_003154095.1 Myxococcales bacterium
GTGGACGCGTACGCGCGACGACTGACTCTGCAGGAGCAAATCGGGCAGAACGTCGTACTTTCACTAATGCAACACGGCCGTGCAAAGGCCGCCTACTGCCGCTTGGAACTTCGCCACGCTTGCCTGCGTTTGCGCGGACCCAAGCAACGCGATGCCCTTGTAACCAGCACACATACGGCAGGCGCATTCGAGACCGCCCTAGGACAAAGCCAACTCGCCGACGCATTGCGCGGAGAACAACCTGGATGACAATTGCCCTGGTAACCGGCGCCAGTCGAGGCATTGGTCGCGCAACGGCGGTTGAACTCGCCGATCGGGGCGTTCAATTAATCTTGCTCGGACGGCCTTCATCAGCTCTGACTGAAACCGATGCGCTACTAACCGAGCGTAGCGCCTCGCTCGGCAAGGTTGAGGTCGACCTGGCGGATGCCGACGGTACCGCGGCTGCATGCCGACGCATTGTCGCGCAATTCGGGGCTCCCGACATTGTGATTAATAATGCCGGAATCGTGGATCGGGTGGCCATCGAACAGACGAGTTTAGTCTCCTGGGAGCGGCAAATGGCCGTAAACTTACGCGCTCCGTTCCTAATTACTCGGGAACTTTTGCCTTCGCTGCGCGCCAAGAGACAGGGTCGCATCATCCACGTCGCCAGTATCTCGGCCACCTTGGGGGCCGCGAATGCTTCGGCCTACTGCGCTTCGAAGTGGGGCCTCGTCGGCTTCATGAAGAGTCTTGCCGAAGAGCTCCGCGACAGTGGGCTCATGACTTTGGCGATTCTTCCCGGATCGGTAGACACTGACATGCTCAAAGGCAGCGGATTCGAGCCGCGAATGCAGCCCGAGGACGTCGCCAAAACAATCGCGCACTATGCGCTCGACGCCCCGCTCGCCCACAACGGCAGCGTAATCGAAATGTTTGGCGTTTAAAAGGGTAAGGGCCCACCACACTCGCTGTGCAATACCGTTGCTTCCTTCCGGATCTGGCGGGGTTCAAGACGCAAAGTTGGCGGGCCCACACGTGGACTGCACCATTTAGTAGCGCGGCGCCCGCGACGCGTCCAGCCACTGAGGTTGTAAGTGTCCCAAAGGCTGTGGAATTCCGACTGGGTGGTGGCGTACCCTTGGGGGGTTTTGGGGGGTTTTACGGCACGTGGTCTCCGGGTTACGATGGGACAATCGGCAATGGCTAGCCGAGAGTTACCTCCCTCGAACCCGATTTCGGAGATACCCGATCTTGATATCGGTCTACCTTCGAAGCGGCCTGCTGCGCGGCACAACGAGGTCAGCGTCCGTCCGGGTGCGGCGCAATCATCCTCGTACGGGCTCGAGGGCATCCTCGACGACGATCTGCTGGGTTCAGACTTCGACCCCGCATCGCTCGATATCGACGTGCCGGACGCCGCCCGCCGCAAGGGGATCGATTCTCCCACGGCCACAACGCATGCTTGGCCTGACGGCAAGACACCCGAGCCAGGCTCTGTCGAGATTGCGCCCTGTCAGGTAGCGCAGCTGTGCTCTTGGGGCGAAGGGCCAACCCGTTGGTGGGAAACCATCATTTATGCATTCTTGGTCTACCAGGGGAAACGGCAGCTAAGAGAACAAATCATACCCATTTCACAGGAATTGAGTCAGGCCGAAGCACGCCGCGACGAATACCTCGCCCAACTCGCACTCGCGCTCAAAGATTCACTGGAACGCGAAGGCAGCTGCGGTTCGGCACTAGAGGTCGCCGAAGCCGCACTTGCGCACCAGCAGCAAGTGGCTGAGCAGCAACGAAGCGCGCAGACCCATCTGTCATCTGAAACGTTGGCGCTCGACCAAGCTCTAGCCAGGGCCGACGCCGAGATCGAAGAACTCAACAAGCGATCCAACAACCTTAGGGGCCAGACCGAGGAAGCGGAAATTGCCCTCAGGCGGGAACAAGCGCGCTTGCAGCGCCTGGGCATCGAACGGCGCAATATTGAGCAAGCAAACCCGCCCGGGTCGCCGGTGTTGACCCGTTTGGACGAGCTTGACGGGCAGGTGCAACTCTTGGGGCCCAAAATCGTGCTGGCGCAGGAATCGGCGAAATCAGTGCGGGTCGCGTTAGACGAAACAACTTCGGCGATCGAAGAGAAGACAGCTCAGATTCGGGAGCTAGAGCACCGGAGGGATCTCTTGGGTCGATTGCTGGCGTCTCAGATGCGGCAAGTCTCCGAAGCCGCCGACGGCGCAACGGATCGGCAAAGACAAGCTCTGGCAGACCTCGGGCGAGCCATCTTAGCCGCGCGGGGTCAAATTCCCGTAAACGACGCGACTTTGGGAGAAGTCGCACGACATGACGAAGCCGTGGCCACGATCTGGCGCCGAGAGCAGCTATACGTCCTGGCTCTCGCCAATTTCGACAAGGCCGCCGCGAGGCGTGGAACTCGACTCGCCTTGGCGTTTTTGGCACTTATCGTCTTGTTTCTCGTGTGGAGAATAGCTCGGTAATTTTGGCGGTAAGGGCACGCCGAGCGGCACGATACGTAACCGCTGCTGCGTCAGTCTTGGCTGTCCGCAGGATGTCCGCTACTCCGGCGGATCGAAGTAATCGACATCGACGCCGAACGGGGAGCGAAACCGGGTTATTCCCTTTCCCCATTTGACCACATAATCTGGACAAAGCGGTACTTTTCCGTGCCCGCCAGGCGTGTCCACTATCAACTTGGGTAATGCGATTCCGCTCAAGCGTCCCTGCAATTCCCCTATCAAGTGCAGCCCTGTACTTATGGGCGTTCTCAGGTGACTTGAGCCTCGTACCGGGTCACCTTGAAGCAAGTAATATGGCCGCACGCGCTGTCGCACAAGGCCTCGAAACAATTCCGTCAATTGTGAGACACTGTCGTTTACTCCGCGAAGCAGCACGGTCTGATTCATCACGGGAAAGCCTGCGTCCACCAACCGCTCGCATGCAATCTGCGACTCGGGCGTCAGCTCTCGGGCATGATTGAAGTGAGTCATTATCCATATGGGATGAAACGATCGCATCGCTTCCACGAGTTCGAGTGTCACTCGCTGGGGCAGGGTGACCGGGACCCTCGTCGCTATCCGGATTGTTTCAACCGATGGAATGCGGCGCAATTCCGCTAAGAGCTGGGTGATTTTCGGGGTCGCCATGGTCAATGGATCACCACCGCTTAGAATCACGTCGCGAATCTCCGGATGACCTTGCAAGTATGAAAACGCCTCCCGCAATCGTTCAACCGAGCGAGCGCCCCCAGCCTGACCAACCCAGCGGCTTCGCGTACAGAAACGGCAGTATACGGCACAGCGGTCATTGACCAATAAGAGCGCCCGATCAGGGTACCGTTGAATGAGATCGGGTGCGACTTCGTGACTCACTTCGCCTAAGGGGTCAACGAGTTCACCGGGGGCCTGCATCTGTTCGAAGTCGCTGGGAACCACCTGGCGACGGATCGGACAATTGGCATCGGTCGGATCGCAAAGCCCCAGATAATACGGAGTTATTGAGAGAGGAAGACCCGCCGTTTGGGCTGCAATGGCGCCCGCGCGCTCTTCAGGCGTAAGCTTGAGCAAGCTCGCCAGTTGAGTCGCAGATCTGATAGCGTGACGGATTTGCCAATGCCAATCTTGAACCTCACGAATTGGTTCAAGCTCGGAGTAAAGAGGTCGATTCACGAAACCTCACGTTATTGGGGCGTTGACTTAATCGTGGCTAGCAGTGTCTGATTCATTGAAACCGGGATTTTCTTCCGCAGATCATCAATGAGCTGTTGTTGATTGGTTGCTACGCGCTGCTGAACCAGTTTCACACGGATACTTCTTTGAGATTCCGCAAACGTTCGTTGCCGGGCGGGCATGCGGCTGGTCAGGCGTAAAATGTGGTACTGGCCTTCTGCAAATACGGGTTCACCGTAAACACTGCCTATTTTCTCGATCGCAAAAGCCGCGCGCATCAGTGGCTCAGCTAATTGGGGTTCATTGCCCACCTCCTGTCCGGGTGCACTTACGATCCCGAGATCACCTTCCAGTTCCAGCGGCAGAGCGGATGTGGAGTCCTTCCGGCCAGTAGAATGTTTGCGTACGGCCTGGCCCCAGTCGACCGCCGACGCAGTGCGCAGCACATCGATCAGGTGACGGGCCTCCTGCTCGCGAGCCATGACGATCTCGGCGATCCTTCGGCGCTCCGGCTCACGAAACTCCTCCTTGTGGGCGTCATAGTAGTTGCGGACCTCCGGCTCCGGCAACGACTCGGGCGTCGGCGCCGCGTCACGCAGATCTCGCAGAACCTCATCACGTAGTGCCTGATCCAGCCGGAGTTGCGTATCTGGGTCTCGGTCGAGACCCCTGCGCCGAGCTTCGTCGGCCAACAGCTCGACGGCAATAATCTCGTCGAGCAGCTGTTTTCTTCGCTCAGGGGATTGGTATCGCAAGCGCTCGAATCGGTCCATGCGAGCGAGGGCGGCGGCATAGTCTCCCAAAGTGATTGGCTTGTCTCCCACTCGCGCCAACACTTGAGATGCCTGCTCCGGCGTCAGGCCCGGTGCCGTCGGGTTCACCCTTATCGCGTTCGATTGCTCGAGTTTCTCGCTGGATGGGCCCGTTTTGCTTCGACAAGCCAGGGTTGTCGAAAGAACAACCAATAGAAGGATACCGAGCCGCTCTCGATTCAGCCCTCGAAACTGCATTAGGGGAGTTTGTACTACGGTCAGCGGCTGGGGGCCAGGTGTTGCAGAGGATCAGCTATTGCAATTCATAACGCCCCGAGTTAGCCCTTGGCCCGTGGCCGAATCCAGACTTCAATTCAAACGGGTGGTTGTCAAACTCAGCGGCGAAGCTTTGGCAAGCCGCGAAAGCGGGCTCACAATCGACACCACAACGCTTTCGGCAACGGCCGCTGAACTCGCAGAAGTCCGCGACACCGGCATTCAGGTCGCGGTGGTTGTCGGGGGCGGCAATATTTTCCGTGGACTACGCGGGGCCAGCGAGGGCATGGATCGCGCCCAAAGCGACTATATGGGCATGCTAGCGACAGTTATCAACTCGTTGGCGCTTCAGGACGCCCTCGAACGAAGAAATGTGCCGACACGTGTAATGACAGCGATTGAAATCAGTCAAGTGGCTGAGCCGTATATTCGGCGCCGGGCAATTCGACACTTGGACCGCGGTCACATCGTCATCTGTGCTGCGGGCACGGGCAATCCGTATTTTTCCACCGATACGGCAGCTGCACTTCGGGCCATGGAAATTCGCGCTGAAGCGTTATTCAAGGCAACCAAGGTCGACGGAATTTATGACCGAGACCCCATTCGATATTCTAACGCAACCTTGCTCCAGCACGTAACATATGACCGCTTTTTGCAGGATCATTTGGGGGTAATGGATGCCACGGCCGTCGCACTGTGCAGAGATAATGGGCTACCCGTACGCGTATTTCGAATGGAACGAGGAAATATCCAGCGGGCGTGCCTCGGTGAGGACGTTGGAACAACGATATCGTTAGAGGGCTAAGCGCCCTGGGCGCCTCCCCCGCAAGCTATTTGGCTATTTTGCATTGCGCTTTACCGCAACCGCAATTGCTGCGCTAGACTCGTCCGGCCATGTGGCAATCTTTGCCCGAGTTTGGGTCGCTAGTTCTATACGCAGTGCTCATTTCAGCTGCCTACACTTTTGCCGTGGCAGTAGCTGCGAGCCGTGACCGATTACGTTGGCTTAGAAGTGCACGGCTCGGCGCGTACGCGACGAGCGCCTTCGTTGGCTTGGCAGTATTCATGTTGGCCTATGCTTTCGTGACGCATGATTTTCGCCTGCGTTATGTGGCTCACTACAGCGATCGCTCGATGTCGCTCGGCTACCTATTGGCCGCACTCTGGGGCGGACAGGACGGCTCACTGCTTTGGTGGTCCTCGCTCCTGTCCGTCTTCGTCGCAATCTGCGTTCGATGGATGCGTGGACGTTACCGAGTATTGCAGCCCGTCGTGATTGCCACCTTGATGGCCGTCGAGGGGTTTTTCGTCGTACTCATGCTATTTGCCGCTAACCCGTTCGCCGTAAGCCTTGCGGGCGCGCCAGCCGAGGGTGAAGGCCTCAATCCTCTGCTCCAGAACTACTGGATGATCGTGCACCCGCCGGCCTTGTACACGGGATTCGTGGGCTGCAGCATTCCATTCGCTTTCGCGGTAGCCGCGTTGGTCACGGGTCGCCTGCATGAAGAATGGTTGCTGGCCGTGCGCAAATGGATGCTCGTTGCATGGCTTGCGCTTTCAATCGGCAATGTGCTCGGGATGGTGTGGGCTTACGAAGAGTTGGGCTGGGGCGGTTTTTGGGCGTGGGACCCGGTGGAAAACGCTGCTTGCCTGCCGTGGTTCACCGCAACCGCGTACCTGCATTCCACGATGATTCAGGAACGACGGGGCATGCTGAAGGTCTGGAACGTGTTCCTGATCGGACTCACATTCTTTCTGACCATTTTTGGCACTTTTCTCACGCGATCAGGCCTCATATCCAGCGTCCACAGTTTCGCCCAAAGCGATATTGGCATTTACTTCGTGTGGTTCATGGGACTTGTGCTGGCTACCACGATTGGCCTCGTTATATGGCGGCTTCCGCAAGTTCGGGGACAGGGGCGCATTGAGACCGTGCTGAGTCGTGAGGCCGCGTTCGTTCTGAACAATTGGGCCCTAGTGGGGCTGATGTTCTTCATCCTGACCGCGACCCTGTTTCCCAAGCTGAGTGAGTTAGTGTG
This sequence comes from Myxococcales bacterium, assembly GCA_003154095.1. GTDB lineage: Bacteria > Myxococcota_A > Polyangia > Polyangiales > Polyangiaceae > FEN-1139. The sequence goes on from PMCK01000226.1 coordinate 12,505, forward strand.
GCGCGAGACAATCGTTGTCGGGCCGCCTTTCTTCAATCGTTGGGCGGCACCTTTGGGTTTGTTGGTGTTTCTGTTGATGGGCTGTGCTCCGCTGTTCGGCTGGCGTCGTACGAGTGGTAGAACATTGCGCAAGAATTTTGTCGCTCCGGCAATCGCAATGCTCGTTGTCGGCATTTTGCACGTAACTTTGGGCGCCCGATTGGGGTACCCAGCCTTTGTAGCCAAGGACCAAACAGCGCCGGGGATTTTGGGCATTATCACGCAAAAATTGGCAATGTCTGCCCCGCTCATTACGATTGTACTTGCGGCGCTGAATGTAGTTGTCATTGGGCAAGAGGTCGTATTGGGGCTACGTGCGCGGCTGGCCGCGTCAAAAGAGCGAGGAGCCCCCGAGGCCGTACCTCTGGCACTGGTGCGTTTGGTTGGCAAAAATCGCAGGCGCTACGGTGGCTATGTGGTGCACCTGGGAATCACTGCCATGTTCATAGGCTTCCTCGGCACGGCCTGGTCGCTGACCCGTGAAATTAGCCTTTCCCCGGGCCAGGCTACCAGCCTCGGCGATTTCACGATGACGTACACGGGCCCGCGTGTTTGCCCAGGCAGTCCCGCTTGCTCGAACGAGGAGAACGCTGACACCACGAAACGAATGGTTTTCGCCGATCTGCAGGTAAAAAAGGGCACTAAGTCGCTAGGACGCCTGAGCCCGGCCAAGTTTATCTACAATCGTATGCCCGGCAGCCCGACCACCGAAGTGGGGATGATGCGAGGACTACTCTCAGACCTCTACGTGGTCGTTGGCAGTGCAAACCCTGAAACCAAACGCGCCGAATTTCAAATCCACGTTAATCCCTTCGTTTCGTGGATTTGGATCGGCGTGTTGGTACTGATCCTGGGAACGTCCGTCTCGATTTGGCCAGAGGTGTCCTGGGGCGCACTGGGTGTCTGGGTCTTGACCCGCACGAGTCTGCGCCTCGAGGCGGAAAGCCGTGTGGCGCGAGGTGAATCTTCATGAATCCAGAGGAATGGTTATTGAAAGCGCGCCCATTTTGGCCACTCTTGTTGCTTTTTTGTGTGGTCTTGGGCGGCTCGGTGTACGGCGTTGCAATAGGGTTGCTGATTGGTTCCGGGGGTTTGCTCGTCCTGGGTCTGGTGTTGGCCTGGATGAGCCTGGGCGAACTTACCAACGAGGAACCGCTCTCACTTGATGAAGCCCTGGAACTTGCCGCACCCGAACGCCGCGAGCAGGAAAAAGCAAGTGTTTTACGCGCGCTGAAGGACCTCGAGCAAGAGCACCGCTTCGGCAAGATTACGGATGCAGAATTTGCCTTGGAAAGCGCCCGAATGCGTCAGCAAGCCAAGCGTTTGCTGGCGACCTTGGACGAGTCGGCCAAGGCCCGCAAAGCCCTCGTGGAAGCGCGCCTGAAGCGCTTGATGAAAAGTCAGACAGTCCCAGCGGTTGCAACCTCGGGTGATACGGAGCAGGGCGAACCCTGATGATCCAGGACTATCAGCGTTCGAAGTACTCAAAAACGGACACAATTGGAATGTTGGAACAAGCATACGGGCTAGTAAAAAAAGTCCAGGTTAATAAATGGCGACGATTGGGACTGGATCAGCAGTCCAAACGGCGTCAGTTAGGCGCGGTCTCAGTAGCCGTCATCGCGATGTTTCTGTCGGTTAGTCCGTGCGCGCGAGCGCAGGATTCCGTGCCGTCCAATCCATCCAGTCCGAGCGAAGCGACGGGCGACAATTTGCAACCTGGACTGCCCAGTCACGCGGCGACGCCGAACGAAGAAGACAGCCAATTACCGCCGGGCCATCCATCGATTGACGCAACGGCGCAAGTCAACGGCNNGTCGTTCGACGACCGTGCCCATCGGGACCATCGAGGTGCACGTTGCCAATGACGCGAATAAACCCGTTGCTGGTGCTGCTCTCATTTTGCAGCTTCACCGAGAGTCGGTAGCCGAAGGTAATACCGACGCGCAACGGGAGCTCGTGACAGATACAAGCGGCGTGGCTCGTTTTGATCGCTTGTCGACGGATTCAGCCTACAGCTACCGGGTCATGCTCAATACCGAGGGCGTGAAATATGGTCCACAACCATTTCAACTGACCGAGCAGGCGGGCATAAGTTTGCGTTTGCACCAATATCCCTTGGTCCACGACCTCAAACAGGCTCTCGTTGCCACGGAAAGTCTCCTGTTCGTCGAGCCACGTGACGACGTGTTTCAATTCGAAGTCGTTTACCAGATATACAACATAGGCCAAACCATTTGGGTGCCTGAAAACGTNNGATGTTCGTGTAGAGTCGACCGGCACCGGAGTGCGGCTCGTCGGTGCCGTGCCACCTGGTCAACATCAGGTGACTTACACGTTTCACGTGCCTCGTCACAACACGGCAAATGCGAGTTTCGAGTTCGAGTTGCCCCCGAATGTCATGCAGGCAAAGGTCGGCTTGGCTTCGAGCCGCGGCGCAGAATTGACGGTCGAAGATTTCCCAGATGCGCAACCAAACTCGACTCAAAACGGCCAACGCCTGCTGCTAACTTCAAAGTCCTTCGACCGCGCCAATCAACTTCCCACTGATTTGAGATTCCAAGTGCTCGGTTTGCCAACGGTTGGAATCGGGCGGGTAGTCGCAGCGGTAGTGGCCATATTGCTCGCAGTTTTGGGCCTATTGTTCGCTTTGGCAAAGTCGAAGAACAAGGGACAATCCAAAAACGAGCCCGAACTGCTTCAGGACCGGGCGCGCGATCGACTCCTGAGTGAACTGGCTGAGCTCGAGGGAGCCAAACTGACCGGTCAGATTGGACCGAAAACCTATCAAGAGACACGCAGTACGATCATGGCGGCGCTGATTCGCCTTGAGCCGATGACGGAATAGCCTCGGCAAAAAGAAACCCACAGTCTGTGGATAATATCGGGAGAACCTGCAGGTCAATCAGGTGTCATCTTCTTGACGATTGGGTGTCCCATCTTACGTCAACATGACATGCACCGCGCCCGGAGGTGCTCCGCCCACAGTAACCTACAAAAATTACTGATTAATTTCAATTGGTTATGAGGTTTACCCCATTATCCACAGCTCCTATCACTACCTCTATTCCATAGACTAATTAACCCTCAGTACTCGCGCTAGGATCCCAGTCTCGCCCCCAGAAGCATCATCCCCAATCCGGCCCCGAGCCCGACTTTCACATCGGCTTCAATGGCTCTGGCGAAAAAACCGAGACCTCGGTAAGACCCGAGTCCCGATGCAGGTTGTCGTAACCAAGAAGGACTTTTCGCGCATTCTTGACCGTTGCCAGGGCGTCGCGGACAAGAAAGGCACAATGCCCGTCTTGGGCAATGTGCTCGTCGAGGTCGTTGGCCCAGGTCAATTGCGACTAGCTGCAACCGATCTGTTCCTCGCAGTCAGTGGCGTCATACCCGCACAAGTCGACAAAGGGGGTTCGATTGCAGTGGGGGCACGCGATCTGTTCGAACGTGTGCGCATGATGCCGGAAGGACAACTTTCGTTGAGTGTAGTCGACGGTACCGCTTTGACCCTGAAGGCGGTGGGCACCGCTCGAAGATTTACGATTCACGGCTTGCCCGGCAGCGAATTCCCACAACTACCAAAGCCCGAACCGGGACTGCCTCAACTCAATATTCCAGTTGGCACGCTTTCCGCGCTAATCCAGTCGACACAGTTTTCCATATCGACTGACGATTCTCGACTTGCGCTCAACAGCGCACTGATTGAAGAGGAAAATGGGCGTTTGCGAATAGTGACAACGGACGGGCACCGATTGACCAAGGCCGAAGCTAATATTCCAAATACAAGTTCGTCACACACAATGCTCATTCCGCTCAAGGGGATTCAGCAGCTAAAGAGAATTTGCGACGACGCCATGGCGGAGGCTGCCAAGGCGGACGACGCCTCAAGCGGTGAACCGACACTCGAGTTAATGCGACAAGGACCCAACGCATTTTTCCGCGCGGGCTCCTTGGAATTCAGCGTAAAGTTGGTCGACGCGCAATTCCCACCGTACGAGCAGGTAATACCGAGCGCTTCGGAGCGAGTCGTCCGCGCACCGCGTCTCGGCGTAGCCGAAGCGCTCAAAGCCGTGTCAGTTGCGGCAAGCGACCGCACTGGTGGTGTAAAATTGACTTTGACGCGCGATACAATGCGGTTTGAAACCGAAAGTCCCGAAAGCGGAGAGGGATTCGACGAGGTAGGTATCGACTACGATGGTCCAGACATCACCATCGGGTTCAATGCCAAGTACTTCCTGGATATCGCCAACGCGATTCCGGACGACGAAATACTGGTGGGTCTTGGCGGCGAGCTCGATCCCGCAGTGATACGGCCCGCAGCGACCTCCGACGCGTTCGACTTTCTTGCCGTCGTCATGCCGATGCGGATTTGATAACTCCACTGAAATTCGAACGAGTAACTGCTCGCGGACTGCGCAACCTGCATCCCACGGAACTCGATTTCTCCCCCGCGCTCAATGTATTTTTGGGCGACAACGGCCAGGGCAAGACGAGCTTACTCGAAGGACTTTGCGTTGCAGCCACCGGACGCAGTTTTAGGACCGACCAGATCCGTGAAGTCATTCAAAGTGGGTCAGCTGGCCTCTCCGTGAGCGTGCAAGTGAACGATGACGGGTTTTGCCGCGAACAGAGCGTCACAATCGGAGCCAAAGGACGGCAAGCATCTATCGACGGCAAGCGCGTCGCCAGCATGGCCGCGTACGCCACGCATACGCCGATCGTCGTCTTTTTTCCTGACGACCTCGATCTCGTAACGGGAGCGGCTGCTACCCGAAGAAGTCTCCTCGACCGCATCGCCCTCTACACCAATCCAATCTCGCAGGAATGGCGCTTGGCCTACGTGCGCGCGCTTCGGCATCGGCAGCGGCTGCTCGAAAAATCCTGCGACGACGCCAGGGCGCTGCACGCGTTCGAGGCGATTATCGTCGAACAAGGGCAGAATTATGCGCGCGCTCACTCCGAGGCGGCCCAGAGTCTATGTCGACATCTGACCGAGATTTTCGACGTTCTGTGCGTGCATTCATTGAGTCTTGAGGTGAAATTTGCGGGTGTCGAGCTCGCAAACGCCGAGGCCTACCGACAAGAACTCGTCAAACGTCGAGCTGGCGATCGGCACCGTAAACGACCCTCACTTGGACCCCATCGCGATGACTTGCACCTGTCGCTAGGCGGACGTTCGGCGCGACATCATGCTTCTCAGGGGCAGCAACGATTGTTGGCTTTGGCAATCAAACTTGCGGAGCTCAAATGTATTCAAGTGGCACGCCAAGCCCACCCGATACTTTTGTTGGACGACGTAGTGAGCGAACTCGATCTGCAGAGAACAGTCAGCGTTTTCGAGTGGTTACGTGACACAGACAGCCAGGTCTTCCTAAGTACTCCGCGCCAAGATGTCATTTCCGCCTTAGCGATAACCAAGAAAGAACAAAGAACTTTCTCTGTAGCGGATGGACAAATTCAGCACAAATCCTGTCCATGACACGAGCCCTTGGCCAATAGGTCAAATGCTGAAGCCATCATGGGAATTCGATGTGCACAAAAGTATGATTTGGCCTAATTTTTCCGGCAGTTATGCTTGCCGTAGGGCAAGAGTGGGACTATACGAAGTCCTAGTGAAATCCGAAGTTGCGGTCGTATTGCGCTGGCTGATCCGCCCCTTGTCAAGGGCACGCAGCCAGCATCGCGTTCTGTGATGGCTTGACCGCAACGCGTTGGCTGACACCATGAACGGAAACGTGACCTCCGACGTACCGCAGTCTTTGTCATCACGCCCGGCGGATGACTATGGCGCACAAAACATCACGATTCTTGAAGGCCTAGAAGCCGTAAGAAAGCGTCCCGGTATGTATATCGGGGACGTTCACGATGGTTCCGCGCTTCATCATCTCGTGTGGGAATGTGTCGACAACGCAGTTGATGAGCATCTGGCCGGTTATTGCAAAGCAATCACGGTTACCCTCCATTTTGATGGTTCGGTTACCGTCGAGGATGATGGTCGGGGAATTCCCGTCGGAATCATGCCCGACCGAGGTGTGAGTGCCGCAGAAGTCGTAATGACGGTACTCCATGCAGGCGGTAAATTCGATCATTCCAGTTACAAGGTCAGCGCGGGTCTTCACGGTGTAGGCGTCAGCGCCGTTAATGCCGTAAGTGAAGTTTTGCGACTAGAAATCCAACGTGAAGGCAAGGTCTGGTTTCAAGAGTTTGCTCGCGGGGTCCCAGTCTCGCCTTTGGCTGAAATTGGCGAAAGTGATCAAACGGGAACCAAGGTTACGTTCAAACCGGATCCCGAAGTATTCACGTATCTCGAATACGATCACGATATCCTTGCAAATCGCTTCCGTGAATTGGCTTTCCTAAATAGCGGCCTCCAATTGGTCTTCATCGATGAGCGCGGCGAAGGACGCAAAGAAAACTATGAATATCGCGGGGGAATTGGCGAATTCGTAGCTCTCTTGAGCCAGACCAAGGAACCTGTCCATGATGAAGTGATCTCGTTCAAACAAGAGGTCCCCACGTCGGCGGATGAAACATGCATCATTGGAGTTGACGTAGCGCTTCAGTGGACAAGTGCCTACGCGGAGCAGATTTATTGCTACACGAACAATGTGTTCAACAAAGATGGGGGCACCCATCTTACGGGACTACGCACCGGGCTCACGAAGACACTCAATAGCTACGCCCAGCAGCAGAACCTGCTAAAAGATTCGAAAAATGGCCTTACCGGTGAGGATACTCGGGAAGGTGTAATCGGCGTAATTCACATTAAGCACCCAGACGCATCGTTCGATTCGCAAACGAAATCGAAGCTCGTGTCCAGCGATGTCAAGGGTATCGTCGAAAACTCGGTCAGTGAACAATTGGCTCGCTATCTCGAAGAACACCCTCAAATCGCACGCAAAGTCGTTGAAAAGGCGGTACTCGCAGCCAAGGCGCGCGAAGCGGCCCGCAAGGCACGCGAGGTGGTTCGCAAGGGTGTGCTCGATAGTACTTCACTGTCGGGCAAGCTTGCGGATTGCCAAAGTCGCGATCCGGCCATGAGCGAACTATTCATCGTCGAGGGTGAAAGCGCCGGTGGCAGTGCGAAGCAGGGTCGCGATCGGCACTTTCAGGCGATTTTGCCGCTCAAGGGTAAGATTCTAAATGTCGAGCGGGCGCGTCTGGACAAGATGCTTTCGTCACAAGAGGTGGCGACCCTCATATCCGCGCTCGGTTGCGGCATCGGCGACAATGGCAGTTTCGACGTTTCCAAAGTCCGATATCATAAGATTATCTTGATGACGGACGCCGACGTCGACGGCAGTCACATTCGCACACTGCTCTTGACGTTCTTCTATCGGCAGATGCCCGAACTAATCGACAGAGGCTTTCTGTACATTGCTCAGCCGCCGCTGTTCGGGCTGCGCAAAGGCAAGAAGATGCTGTACATGAAGGACGCGACGACACTCGACGCATTCCTTCTCGAAAACGGTATCGAGGGTCTAACGATTAAGGCCCAACATGGCCCCGAAATCGAGGGAAAGCCCCTGTTTCAATTGGCCACACGTCT
>PMCK01000243.1 GCA_003154095.1 Myxococcales bacterium
CACTTCGCGATTCACCGCGACGATTCTTCCTTCCTCGTCAACCGCAATCATTCCTGATGGCGATCGTTCGAATGACGCCACCGCGAATTCCTGCGTGATGGCCGGGTTGTCGATTGACATAGGCTCCCTGGGTCTGCGTAAAGGGTAGCACTCGGCTTGCCGCGTTTCGTAGCCAAATAAATATCTAGACGAACGTTTTGGTAAACGAATTGGGTGGCTACGCACCCCATCTTTCGGCTNNAAAATCGGTGAATGGCAATGATTGCGTCCTCGGACAACTCCGAGAATGCCACACCCATACCCGGGCGCTCGCCACTGCAAGCGCCCTCCCTCAACCATTTGACCTCACCACGAGTCCTAATTTCGGTGCCGTCGGGTAAATCAAATGAAAGGTCAAGGCGACTTCCCACGGGAAGCAAGCGGTACGTTGCAATGAATACTCCGCCTTGTGAGATATCTTGGGTCAGGCCAGCATAGAAATGTGTGTCTTCAGTAAACTCAAGCTCCAGCTCACAACTGCGGCGCGGTGCACGTCGTTGTGAGGGTGCCGCTGAGTCACGCACGTTCGTGGGTGGTAGACTGCTCGATGAATAGGCAAAGGCGACGCGCTGCAGTATTGGGTAAGGAGTATCGAGGTCTGCAAATTCGGCCCCCTCCTTCTTAGGTGCGCCGCTCCATTCACCGGCATCACGCCTGGCCATGTTGTCGACTTTTGACTCGTCAGGCGGGCCCACCGGAGCAACCGGAACCATCTCGAATTGGGCCAGACGTTCCTTCAATTGGACAATTTCTCGATCGCGGTCGAAAAGTTTTGCCCGCAGTTGACTGAGCTCGACCTGCAGTGCATCGCGGCTTAGCGAATCGAGACCTAGTTCCTCGCTCGGAATATCTTGTGCCCGATGTGCCCCGACTGGAGAAGCGAGCAAATGGGCGCCGCTTTGCTCGTCCGCGGGCATCCTATGCCCATGACGAGGCGGAGGAGCACCGCGCTTGTCCGCTGACTTTTGCATGACGTTTACCGCCAATCGAGATGCCGGAACGTACAATCGTGCCAGGTTCTCAAACGCGAGTCACGCAAAACAATCGGGAGCCGCGGGTCGGAAAGAGGGGTCGGTTAGCCTACATTGATTACGAGGCACTGCGGAGAGCAGCCTACTTGGCCGTCGCATTGTTCGGTACCGTTGACTCGACCGTCACCGCAATATGGTGCCACTGTGCACAGGTTCGTGCACTGTCCCGGACCGTAAGCATTGGCATTGTTTCCAGAACCTAGATCACACTGTTCTGGCCCGCTCTTCGTACCGTCGCCACAATAGTTTGCAAGAGTGCAGTTGGAATTGCAGGTTCCATAATTCCCGTTATTTATTCCGTCGTCGCACTGCTCGCCCGAGTCCTTGAAACCATTACCGCATTTGAAGTGGCAGCGTGCATCGCAAAGGCTACTCGTGTTGCCGTTGTTCGAGCCGTCATCGCATTGCTCACCGGTATCTATTTTGCTGTTGCCACAGGTGGGTGGAGGTGGGTTTCCGCCAGTGCAATTCGTTTTGCAGGCGCCGGCTACGGTGTCGCTGTTGCCCGATCCATCATCACACACCTCTCCTGCACTGGTGTTGACCGCGTGGTCACCGCAATAGGGTGCATTGCGGCATGCAGTCGTGCAAAGACCGGAGCCATATGGGTCTACTTGATTCTGCGACCCCAGATCACATTGTTCGCCAGAACTTGCGTCGATATTGCCGTCACCGCAATGTGGCGCAAGCTGGCAGCTGGGCAGGCAAGTTCCGTAACTTCCATCGTTCTTTCCGTCGTCACAGGCCTCACCCTCCGCCGTGTCCTTGATGCCATCGCCGCAATAGGGGGAAAGACGGCAGTTCGATCGGCAACCGCCATAGGCGCCAGTATTGTTACTTGCGCCCAAATCACACTGCTCGCCCGCGTCCAATTGACCATTGCCGCATTTGACATGGCAGGTTGCATCGCAGGAACTCGTGGGGCCACCGTTGTTTTGGCCGTCGTCGCATTGTTCTCTCGGGTCCAAGAACCCATCGCCGCAGAAAGGCGCGGTTTGGCAGGTATTCGTACATCCCGCAACGCCGTAAGCGGAGGACGAGTTCGATGTTCCTAGGTCGCATGTTTCGCCAAAGCTTACATCCAATTTGCCATCGCCACAATACGGCGCAATTACGCAACCACGGGCGCAGCCACTTTGATTGCCGTACGGGGTGGAGTTGGATCCGTCATCGCATTGTTCGCCAAATTGCGTTTGGAGGATCCCGTCGCCGCAGAATGGCGAGAGTTGACAATCAGGAGTACAACCGCCATAGGCTCCCGTGTTGAGGCTCGCACCACTGGCGTCTTTGCCTAAGTCGCAGGCCTCGTTGCCAGTTAGCACCCCATCGCCACATGTTGGCGTACACGTGCTCTTGCCAGCCACGAAATTTCCAAGTGTCAGCCAGTAATTCGAGTCGCAGCAGGCCCGTTCAGCTTGAAATACGACGACTTCGTAGATACTGCCCTGCGCCAGTTGATAGGTGGTGTCGGTTCCGGTGGCGGACAGCGTCACAAAGCCGGTGGCTCGATCATGGATACCGCCCAGGTCGACGGCCAATTTGCCGTTCATGAACACCCAGACATCATCATCGCCACTAAAGTCCAGACGCTCGCCACCATTGTATTCGAACCAGTAGCGCAGTTCGCTCGTAAAGCCATAGTTGTGATTTAGGTACTGGCAACCAAACCCTATGCTGTCGTCCCCATGCACGCAGGTCCGGTTCGTCGTCCCGTCATTCCAAGTGTATGTCGTACCCGTGAGCTCATTTTCAAGAGGGAAGAATCCACATCTCGCATACCACGGTTCGTCCTTACTGCTGTCCATTGAATAAGCGCCGGATGCCTGCCGGGTTAGGGTTAGGTACTGGTAGATTGTCTTGTTGCTCGAGCTATCGTGATACCAGTTCAGAAAGTTGGTAGCACCGGTCGTCGACGAGATGGGCGCTGCATCCGTACCCGCATAAACAGGCTTCCGACTCGCATCTAGCAGCGGTTTCAGGATTCCAGTTTGGACTTGATACGGGCTCTTCGCGAAGTCGGGCCACGCAGTGGTTGACTGCTGGTCTCGGTAGACGATGGGAATCGAAATACTAGGCGGCGGCTGGTCGTACGCGGAAACGCAGGTGTATCCTGGCTCAGCGGTGCAAGTGGCCGAGCATCCGTCGCCAGATGTTGTATTGCCATCGTCACAAACCTCGCCAGCTCCCTTGAGCAGGATTCCGTCACCACAGGCGGAGCTGCAAGCGCCCACCGGGTTGGTCGCCGTTCCACACTTGGGCTCGGTCACACAAGTGGGGGAGCATCCGTCGAAGGGCTTCGTGTTGCCGTCGTCGCATGCTTCGTCACCCTCACGGGTACCATTGCCACAAACCGTCTTCTTGCAGGGCGCCGGATTGCACACCCAACCGGGTTCCGATTGGCAATTGGGCGAACAACCGTCGCCAGCGACGCTGTTGCCGTCGTCGCATTGTTCGGGGGCTATGATTCTCCCATCGCCACACTTGGGCTTGCATTTTGCTCCAACAATCGGGCAAGCGTAACCGGACTCCAATTGACACGTCGCGGAGCAACCATCGTTTGAAACCGTGTTTCCGTCGTCGCAAGTCTCCGGTCCCGTAATCCGCTTATCGTCACATTTGACATCGTAGGTGCACGGCGAACCCGCCGTCGGGCAAGCCCAATACTGTTCGATCTTACAGGTAGAAGAACAACCGTCATTGGAGGTCGTATTGCCGTCATCGCAGGTCTCGCCATAGGCGTAGCTGACTATTCCGTCGCCGCAATAGGCCTTGAGTTTGCACTTTTGTCCAGGTGTCGGACAAACATAACCATTTTCAATTTTGCAATTGGCGGAGCAACCGTTGCCCGATTGGGTGTCACCGTCGTCGCACTCCTCACCCGGTTCGATCTTGGCATTTCCGCACGGATTGACTGCGAGAGTGCACGCCCCACCCGTGGGTGGGCAGGTGTAGCCAGACTCGATGTTGCAGTTCTGATCACAACCGTCCCCGCTAGTCTTATTGCCATCGTCGCAGGCCTCGTTACCTTCGACGCTACCGTTGCCGCAGGATATCGTAGAATGGCAAATTTGATGGGGCGGCGATAGCGGCGGAACCGGAGAAGTGCAGGCGCAATTCGATTCCAATTTACACGTGGCATCGCAGCAATCGCCGGGAATCGTATTGCCATCGTCGCATTGTTCGGATTGATCCAATACGCCATTGCCGCACATCAATTGGCGCTGACAGAGCGACCCCGGTTGCGAGCAAATCCAGCCCGTCTCCGTGGCACAAGTGCCTGAACAGCCGTCCCCACTCGAAGAATTGCCGTCATCGCAACTTTCACCGGATTCGACGGCTCCGTTGCCGCACACGGGAGCGGCGATTGCTACCGTGCAGGGTTGCCCAAATTGTGTGCACGAGTAGCCCGGCTCGACAGTGCAGCTGGAGGAACAGCCATCTCCATTCACCTTGTTTCCGTCATCGCAGGCTTCGTTGGGGCCCGCCAAACCGTCCCCACAACTCAAAGTGCTCACGCATGCTTGTCCTGGGACCGTGCACGCATAACCAGGCTCGACCTGGCATGCGCCACTGCAGCCATCGCCACTCCATGAATTGCCGTCGTCGCAATTCTCGCCAGCGTTGACAATCGAGTTGCCGCAAAGAATTCCACCCGCGTCCACCGTTCCGGTAGCACCCGCCGTTCCACCGCGTCCGCCGTTCGAAATGTTGAAGGCGGCTCCACCGTTTGCGCCGACTCCGCCGTTCGCAACGATGCTGGAAGGCGGCGGAGCAGTCGCCGCGGAGCTGCACGAGCCCACCGCAATGCCGGTACAGATCGCTAGCCCAGCTGTCAGCCAGTCCATGATTGAATGCATTCTGGGCCTCCCAATCGCGGTGCGTCGTTGGCGCATAAGTAGGTCGATTTGAACTTTCCGCTGCGGACCCAGGACTGTCAATCGCTAAAGAATCGATTTCTGGTATTGTTCCCGAAGCGGAAGTAGTCGTTAAACCTACAAAGAACTGAGGGATAGCCGGGGCCTTGCGCTAGTCCGCAGGGAACAACCGGGAATCGATTGCTGGAACGGCCTGAACTGAGCCAAGCCAACGATTATTCGAGAGTGAGCCGGTGTGCCGGGATGGGTCGTTGATATCGCGACCAATTTCGCTGCAAGTGCAGTGTTTCGCTTTGCCCCGAATAATTACCGTCGCTTCATCAGAGTGTTGCCGCCCTCAGCCGAACTAGCCGCAAGCGACTGCCCAGCCTGGTTAGGTCTTGGGACGGCTCACTGCAGAGGCTGCGGGGGTTAGCTGATTAGTCTTGCGGCGAGGCCCAAGGCCTGAAGCGCTTCATCCGGCTGATTGTTGAGGAGCAAGCCTCCAGACACTCGACAGACATCGGGCGCGCTGCATAACGTTGGACCCAATCAGCCTAGCTAGACGGCGAACCTGAAGTTAACGATGTCGCCGTCCTTCATTACATACTCCTTGCCTTCGACTCGGAGCTTACCAATTTCGCGCATTTTGGCCTCATTGGCCACGGGTATGAATTCTTCGTACGCCATTACTTCGGCGCGAATGAACCCGCGTTCTATGTCGGAGTGTACCCGCCCTGCCGCTTTGGGAGCTTTGCTTCCGCGATAGACCTGCCAGGCGCGCACCTCATCCTCGCCAACCGTGAAGAACGAAATGTAGTCGAGCAATGCGTAGGCAGCGCGAATCAGCAAGGCGGAAGCAGGTTCTGCGATGCCGAGCCCCGCAAGAAATTCTGCCTGCTCCTCGGGCGCCAATGCAGCTATTTCCGCTTCCAGCGACGCACAAACGCTAATTACTTCTAGCCGCCGGTCATGACATGCAGCCACGAGATCTTCGGGAATTGGGGTTACGACGTTTGCCTCAGTCGTATTTAGAACGGCCAAGAGTGGCTTACGTGACAAAAAAGCAAATGATGAAATCTCTCGTTCGTCTTCGGCAGGCAGTTCGAGATGCCGAAGGGGACGTTCAGCATTCAAGTGATCGAGGCATTGAGTCAATACCGCCTTCTGACGATCGTTACTGCGCTCTTTTACGAGCCGTTCGACGCGTCGCTCGACTACTGCTAGGTCGTTGAGGATCAGCTCCGCTTCGAAATCTGCAAGTTCGCGAACTGGCTGGGCCAGAGTTGCATCAAGCGCTGGAAATCCGCGCAAGACGACTGCCAGTGCATCCATTTCTTGAAGTGCCTGAATCGTGACGCCGTCAATACCGCTACCCTTGGTTCTAGGCCCCGGCACATCGACGAAAAGAATCTCGGCCGGAACCGTACGGCGCGGCTTGTAAATCGCCGTCAGCCGAGTGAGCCGCTCATCGGGAACCTTGATCACACCCAGATTGGATTTGGCCTTGCCAGCACCGCCGGTCTGAACATTCTGTCCCGTAAGCGCGTTGAACAACGTAGTTTTTCCGGTCTGCGCATAACCGACGAGCCCTGCCTTCATTAGTTCTGCTTCCTTCCAATTGCCGCGCAGGCCTAGCACAGGCGATTGCCTTGGTCCGACGCGCCGCGCAATTGCCGGGTGCGCAGCCCAAATAGCCGGGGCTTACGGCTATTTGGGGCACATCGGCACGTGGCCACGAGGCGCGTAGGTTCTTAGCGCTACGGCGAAACGGTAGTGCTGCACCAGAGTCGATCGTCACAGAACGGGACATTGCCGTCACCGCCCGTACCTTGGCAGGTCGTAGTCGCGACGGTCCCAATGTAATAAATCAACTGTCCGTCGCGCAGGTCATCCACATTGGTGTAAGTGGAATCCGCGCTGTTGAGCGCCATGTCGAAGCGAACAGTGGCACCAGCGGTTGGCGCACCGCCTGGCCAGGGCAGACGCATTTCGATTGCATAGCCTGTCGCCGTTAGCTTTTGAGCGTATTGATCCGTGGGCAGAGGGGTATACGCGCCTTGACTTGCGCCACCTGAATTGGACGTCTTAACCGACACGGCCGGGCCCGCTGCGGGCACCGTAACATGCAAGGTGTTGTTGTCGGCGCTGGTCAGGCCGGTTAGGGTATTGCTGGATGAAATCATCAGCTCAATCGAGTCACCCTGGTAGATCTTACTAATCTGCTGGGTTGCATCGACCTGACTTGCCGTTTTCACACTCGCATCCAAAACGTCGATGAACACGTTTAGTGCTGCAGCCGACCAGGCAACGCGAACCGTGGCAACTTCGGGTGGCGTCGTATGATACGGGAGCACCTTGACGTTAGGAGTCGCAGAACTAAATTTCACGGCGGGAACGCTACACAGGTCATCGCCTAATCCGTCAACAGTCTGCGTTCCCGTAAGCATCGGTATTTGTTGGCAGGGGTTGCCGCCAACAGCGCAATTATCGACCATACCGCCATCGCCGCCGTCGCCATAACAGGCAACGGCACCAGCGGAAGCCTTGCACGACGAGTTGGCTGGACATGGCAGGGGCGTGCCGAAACCACTACCGTCGGACTTGCAACTCGCCACTCCGTTGTTTGAGCAAATCTTGTCGTGGGCATTGCATACGGGCGGGCCGCAAACGCCAGTGGGATCACAAACTAGTCCCCCGGTACAGGTCAACTGGGCGGCGGCGCACAGTGTGCAACCACATTTCACGCAAATTCCCAATGTCGTATTGCAAAGCATACCCGACGGTGTGCAAGCGTTGTCGGCAACGCAACCCGTTCGGCAAGTCTGCGACACGCATTTCTGCCCGTTTGCACAGTCGGTATCACCAGCGCACTCTACGCAACGACCCTTGACCGTGTCGCAGGCTCTGCCGTTAGAGCAGTCGGTGGACGTCGTACAAGGATCGAAACCAACGCATTTCTTTGAAATGCAGTCGTTATTGGCACCAAAACTGGCAACACAATCCGTCGCGTTTACGCATTGCACGCAAGTTCCCGTGCTTGAGTCGCAAGTGGTCTGATTGTTGGGGGCGCTAACGCAATTGAGGGCCGTCATGCACGAAAGACCTGGAGTTCCGCCGGTGGCTGGCATGCCGCCTGTCGCGTTGGTCCCGCCCGTTACGTTGTTATCACCGCCGCTGCTGTCCGTGGCCCCTTGTCCGCCCGTCGGTGGAGCACCACCATCGCTACCGGTACCGCCCGTTACTTCGCCCTGACCGCCTGTACCGGGATTTCCGCCATCACTCACGCCTCCGGTATTGTTGTCGCCACCCTGACCATTTCCACCGGTCGCGACATCATTGGTTCCTCCGTTGTTGCCAGTTCCACCCTGGCTCGTGCCTCCAGAACCCTGGGCGGAGCTTGCTCCGCCAGAAGCAGTGACTTCGGTGCCCGTTTCATGTGTTTTCCCGTTGGCGCAGGCCTGGCTACAGGTAAGTGCAAGTCCACTGATTGCAAATAATAACCAAGGGCTTACTCCGACGTGATCGTAAAGGCGCATATTGTTCTCCAACTAGACTGACCCGAAGCACCGCAATGATACTTCCCGGGATGTGGTATTGTCGAACCACAACTGAGGCAGTTTTTGCGGGATCCTGCGCTGATCGACCTGGCAACGATTGCGGCCGACCGCGCGCTCCGATCAGATCAAAGAGTGTAACGAGCACTCTCGAGTTTTGATTGTCCTCCGGCGATATTCCGGCGTTGTTCTCTAGCGAGTCGCGTCGGCGAAACCCAGACCCCGTGACTGCCGCAACCTACTTCGAACTGTCATTTGTAATCCTGGAAAAATCCTGTTCGAAACAGTCGTAGCACGGCCATTTTTACGATTGCTCGACGGGACGCGACACCAAAAACGTCTGGAAATTACCTGAAATCGAGGATCAAAGGTCGCTGATGACCCATGGTGGGTGGCCTCTGACCCCTACGGTCGCCGGTTTGGGGCGCCCAGGGTCGAGAGCTGGCTATGAAATCGTTGATCTTATTCGGCAGCCGGAGCATCAGACACGCCAGACGCACTTGGCCCGCGTTTTGCACATCGTTGAGTCCGTGACTAGCCCTGATTCTGAAATCGGCCAAGGCCTGCTGACCCTGACTCCCAGGACCTCATCCTCCGAGCAGGTTCAAGTTAAGCCGCCCGAGGAGATTCACATCCTCAGTATCAATGTCACATCCTTGCCGGAAGATCTTCGCGATGCGCTTAACATCACGCGCGATGAGCATACCGATTGGTTGACGGCCGCAGCCGGACAAGGCCGCTCCCTGCTGGTGTTGCGAACCGATGACAGTGTGGAGTTCTACACCACCAACCGGGATCGCTTTGTCGCACTGCGGCCTGTCATCGAATCCCTAGCGGCCCGTGTGAAGAATGTTCCAGAGCTCGGAAAGGCCCGAACCGTCGAACGTTGCGGTACCGATGCCGCACGACAGCTGATGGTCCATGCCGCGAGGCAAATCGTGAGTGGTTCGACCCACCCTGGGTCATCGATTCATGGGGCGGCCGCTCTCTCCGCTGCGTCAACGGCGCTTGGCCCTACATTAGGCTCTCTGTTCCGGGCCGCCGCCAACGTCGGACGCCGAGTGCGGCAAGAAACCACGCTGCATGATTCAAATATCGATCCAGCCCTGCAGGAAATGGAAACATTCGCGGCTGATCGGATAGTCGAAGAAGAGCTCGCAACTTGGCAGGCGCAGGAAGCCGAAATCCAACGGGCGACGAGCGAAATACCCAGGGTCGCCCCGCCACGATCATCGTTCGAAAAACAAGAACCGATCAGTGAAGTGAGGCTGCGCGTGGGTACCAGCATCACGCCACGCATTTCGTACTTGCTAGAGCCCAAGAGCGTCTCCTCTTAATGAAGTAAAGATCACCGTAGTTAACTCCGGTCTTCGGAATGCTGTTGTTTGTCTGGGCCGGGCCCCAGACAACCCACACAATCAAAACGTCAGAACGAACCGGAGTGGAAAAGTACAGCCTGCTGTACTTTTTCACGGAGGTAGACGGTCCTCGCGCAGCGAGGAAGGCCCCAGAGGGCCTAGTGAACGCTCAGGTAGCTCAAGAAAATCTAAGGTACAGGTCACCGACGGTACCCGTTGGATATGCCGGGCGGACGGCGAAACACAGCGATAGGTCCGATTAACAAACTGTGGTCCCGAGTACGCTCTTGGCACCCGTCAGGTTTGGCCCCAGGATTGCGGCCGATGACCACGCTCAAGATTGCCTTTTCATTTTCGTTGCTGTTAATTTCCTGCGGGAAAGGCGCTGTACCAACCGGCACCAGTCCCGCAGCTCCTGCAGCGTCAGCTCCAACCGTTACGCTCGATGCCCGGCTGACCACGGTGCTCGCGGGCGCCCAGAGAACCGAGCAGGAGCGGGCGCGAGATATCTACCGGCATCCGCGTGAGACACTGGAATTCCTGGGACTCGCCGAGAACATGACCGTCGTTGAATTGAATGCGGGCCAAGGCTGGTACACCGCAATTTTGGCGCCGTTGCTGTCGGCGCAAGGAAAACTGACGACGACCGGAGGGGACCCGAATGGACCGCCGGATTCCGAAGGCACCAAGAATGCAAAGAAATTCGCCGAAAGGCTGAGCAGCGACCCCGCAGATTTTGGCAAAGTAACTACGCTCTTCGTTGATTGGAAAAAAAGCGACGCGTCGCTGGGTCCAGACGCATCAGCAGATATGGTCGTCACGTTCCGCAACATGCATGGCTGGATTCGCGACGGCGTCTTCGATAGCGTCCTCGGCGCCTGTTTCCGCGTTCTGAAGCCAGGCGGAACTTTTGGTGTCGAAGAGCATCGAGCCAATGCAAGTACGGCTGCAGACCCCAAGGTTATCGGTGAAACGGGGTATGTCCCCGAAGCCTATGCCATCGAATTGATTGAGCGGGCAGGTTTCAAGCTTGAAGGTAAATCCGAGATCAACGCCAATCCAAGAGATACCAAGGATTACTCCAAAGGCGTGTGGACGCTGCCTCCCACTCTAAGGCTCGGGGATGTCGATCGCGACAAATATCTGGCGATTGGGGAAAGCGACCGGATGACACTCAAGTTCAAGAAGCCGTAACAATGTAAGCTTCGGGCCGACCGAGCAAGGATCGAGCAAGTCGAGTCCCCGAGTCAGCGCCAAATCGTGTAACAGAGTGCCACAAACAGGATCAAGCAGGAAACGAGCAACAGCCATGGGGCATTCACCGAGCGCGACTCGGCCACAGCGAGCGACCTTGCACGCGAAGGCCGCTGGCTTGCCGGCTTCGTTGTGATCAGTGGCAGCACCGGCGTTGCATCCGCTAGCACCCCAGAGTCCGATAAATGCGTGTCCGCGACGAACGGATTCGAATTGAGCGGAATCTCGGGACCAGCATTCCAATTCTCGACTTGCGCTATCATTCGGGCGCGATCGGAGAGCGTCTTTGCGGCAAGGTCGGTCACCCACGCGGCCACTCGCCTCGCTGACGCGCGGGTGGATGCCAGCTCTAGTGCATCGGCAAATTCGCGGGAATTTGCGAATCGCTTCTCGGGATCGACAGCCAACGCGCGCATCGTCGCTTGCTCGAGTTGGCGGCCAATACCTGGGCGATAGCGACTCAGAAGCGGGTAATTGCCGCCGACAATCTCTTTCATCCGCTCTGATTCGATGCTTGAGGAAAAGAGTCGCCGAGTCGCCAAGAGTTCCCACAAGATGACGCCGGCTGAAAATACGTCCGATCGTTGCGTGACACCCTCGCCCCGAATTTGCTCGGGTGACATGTAGCCGATCTTGCCTTTGAGACGATTCGGCATCGATTCTTCGATATGTTCCAACGCTTTGGCGATGCCGAAGTCGAGCACGCGTGAATAGCCGTCTGCCCCCACAACTACGTTAGGCGGCGATATGTCTCTGTGCACGAGCCCCAGTAAGCGGCCCTTTTCGTCGGTGGCTTCGTGAACTGCGCAAAGTCCAGAAAGGACATCATGCATCACCGCAACTCCAATATCCACCGGAACGTGGTCTTTGCGTTCCTTGGCCTGCGTGCGACACAGCGCGCTCAGCGATTCGCCATGCACGTATTCGAGGACCAGCAAGACGTCACCCTTGGACGCGACGACATCTAACGTGGGTACGACGTTCGGGTGACGCACCCGCGCAGCCAGCCGCGCTTCCTTGAGCAGCATTTCCGTGAATTCCTCGTTCTCTACGAGGTGCGGGAGTAACCGCTTGATGGCGACGACTCGCGAGAAGCCACCAGCGCCGTCGATTCGGCCAAAATGTACGGTAGCTATGCCACCCTCTGCGAATTGGTCGAAGAGCGAGTAGCGTCCGATTCGGGCGCTTGGCAATCTCACGGGAATGGGCCCGTCCACATGACTAAACCTGCTGGAATCATCATCGTCATCCGCAGGCAATGCACCCCACGCTGCATCTACTTCGAATGAGTCTTGGCCGGGCTCGTCTGGGGCAGCATGTTCGCGCATCAACTCTTCGATGGCGGCGGTGTCGATAGCCGGTTCATCGCGAGTGGCAGTCTTGGCAGATGGCTTGGAAGCTGCCAGCTTGCCAGGCGCCAGATCGCTCGGGACCGAACTCGCTTGCTCTGACTTGCCCGCTTGCGCCTTGCGGAATCTAAGCTTGTTGAAGGCCGCTCTTTCCTGCTCGGGCTTGCGAATAATACCTTTGTCGCGATCTAGCTTATTGGAGACCGCTCTTTCCTGTTCCGGCTTGCGAATAGTGCCCTTATCGCGCGCCGGCTTGTTGTCGGTTGGCTTGCTGCCTGCCGCTTGCTCCGCGGCAACGACGACATTCGGTTGCGAGACTACTTGCACATTGCTACTCGAGTCTTGCTCTGCGGCGACGGCAACTTTCGGTTGCGAGGCTGCTTCGGCGGGCGGAGGTGGCAACGTGCCGTCGATGCCAACGGGAGCCCCACAGCCTTTACATTTCACGGTTACTACGCGACCACGAATTTTGTTCGCATAGAGTTCCTCCGGAACCGTGAGGTGCCTACCACACGCCTGGCACACGAATTGAAGGCCCATTGCGGGTCGTGAGCCTAGTGCGATTCTCCCGAATACGCGAGGTTTCATCGCCTCAGCGCGTCAAGGACCATCCCGGCCAGCAAACAAATGGCATTTTGAGGGTGTCAAGGGGAGCCTCGCGACAACCGGTCGGGCGCATCGGCCGGTAAATATCATTACTGATGGCGACGCGGCACGGAATCCAGAAACTCGACGCTGCGTGCAGCGCCGCTTCCGACACCACCGCCGCCCGCAAGCGAATCGTCGTTTGCTCCACTTTCGCTTCCACCGCAACCGCCGAAAAACGCAACGACAACCGCGCCCACCAAAAGAATTGAATATTTCTTGTCCATTGGGATACCCGCCTTTGGCTTATTGGCCACTCGCGTCGCCGGCCGAATACTACGCAAACTTGACCGTAATCTTCCTTCCCGCGGGCAGATGAGCGCTCCCTGACACCCAGAAACACCGCAAAATCATGCCCCATGACGCGAGTATTGTGACCGATGCAGAGGCAAGCTACGCTCGGGGATTCTCGATGCTCTCGTCAAGGACAATCGACGCGCTGACATCAATCGCGATGACCCTCGGGCGAAACCCCACGCTCGAAGACGCGCTGCGACATCGCTTTGGCCAACGCGCTCAGAGGTCGAACGCGGAGCCCCTCGATTTCGAAATCCCAGAGGAACTGGGTAGGGCCGTCGATCTCGTGACAGGCGAGCTGCAATTGCTCACGCAGTCCGCCGAGGAGGTTGCCGAGCTCGAACGGACAATCGCCGGTCCCGCCGGAGCGGCTCTGCTCATTTGGTGCCACGCCAATACGAGAAATCGAGGCATCAATCTGTCGCGGCTGCTCGTGTCAGCCGCATTGCAACCTAACCTGCGCGAACGAGTAACTGCAGTCGCGCGCGATCGGGTCGTCCAGGGGCCGCTTGTCGACGCGCTCGGCTGCGCCCCGCTGCTAGGCGACGGAAGTCAGCTAGGCTTGCCCGAGAACGCGCAAGCGCGCGCTCGACTCGAGATACTCATTTGGGAGGCCGGAGCGCGCGCCCTCGAGTTGCCCGAACTCGGAAGTTGGCTCTGGGGATCGTCCGATACCTTCGAGGCGATGATTCATGGTCCCGCGCGCGGTGCGCTGCGCGGTCGTGTGCTCGCCGCGCGGTGTCTCGAAGTGAGCGTGTGTGGACTACCCTCGGGGGCTGACCCGGAGCTGGTGGGCCGCACACTTCAAATTCTGCAGCCGTTGCTGTTGCATCCCGAGCCGCTCGTGTGGATTCATGCAGCTCGTGCTCTCGGACGTCTGACAGGCAAATTGGAGCAACTCCAAGGAAC
>PMCK01000466.1 GCA_003154095.1 Myxococcales bacterium
CAATCAGCTATCAGCCGTCAGCGATCGGGAATTCTGATTCCGGCTGACCGCTGATGCCTGAAAGCTGATAGCCGGGTGTCCTGCCCGTGGGCAATCGGCTATCAGCCAGCGTCAGGGTTTCTGATTTCCGGCTGACAGCTGATACCTGAAAGCTGATAGCTAAGTATCGTCGAACATTCTCACCACGGCCGCTACCAAGGAACGGAATGACGCGAGCACGACGTCTCGGTCTTGACCCACGCCGAACCAGGTTTCTTTTCCCCCGTTTGACTTGATCGCAACGTAGGACACAGCTTCCGCGGTAGCGCCCTGACCCCGAGCGTGTTCGGCATAGTCGATGATGTCCCAGGGTCCTTCGCAGATCATATGCAAGCCTTGGGCAAATGCTTCAATTACGCCGTAGCCGCTGCCCTTGAGTCGATGCACTTTTTGACCCAAACGAACTTCTGCTTCCACGATGCGTTCCGCGTCCGTTTCGCCTGGCTTCACTTCGACGTTGTGTATCTCGAAATCGGGTGGGTTCCTGAAGTATTTCGAGTAAAATAGCCGCACGAGCTTGTCTGACGAGATCTCTTCGCCTGTCTCGTCGGTAACCCGCTGAACTGAATTGCTGAGATCCATGGCCAGGGCCTTGGGCACACGATAGCCGTGGTCCCGTTCCAGCACGTGGGCGACCCCACTCTTGCCGGATTGACTGTTGATACGTATTACCTGCTCGTAGTTGCGGCCAACGTCCTCGGGATCGATGGGCAGATAGGGCACTTCCCATTGGGCTTTTTGCTGCTGTTCGTGCATACCCTTGTGGATCGCGTCCTGATGCGAACCACTGAAGGCCGTGAAGACCAAATCCCCCGCCCAGGGGTGTCGCGGGTGAACGGCGATTCCCGTACACTCTTGCACCACTCGAACGACGTCGGACATTCGTGACAGATTTAGGTCGGGATCTATGCCACTCGAGTACAAATTCATGGCGAGGGTTACCAAATCGACGTTCCCACTTCGCTCACCATTGCCAAGCAGGGTGCCTTCGATGCGCTCTGCACCCGCTAACTGAGCAAGCTCCGCCGTTGCCACCGCAGTGCCTCGGTCATTGTGCGCGTGAACACTTAAGACTATTTCGGAACGCCGTCGCAAATGGCTAGCCATCCATTCCACGCGATCGGCAAATATGTTGGGCGTCGAATTCTCCACCGTTGATGGTAAATTCAAGATCATTTTCCGTTCGATACTGGGGTTCCATGCCTCGATGACGGCCTCTGAGATTTCCAGCGCAAAGTCCAGCTCTGTCCCTGTAAAACTCTCGAGCGAGTACTGAAAGATGACATCGAGATCCGGGTACTTGAGCGACTCTTGTCGAATCCATTCGGTTCCTTGCACGGCCAAATCGATTGTCTCCTGCCGAGACTTGCGAAAGACGATCCGGCGCTGCAATTCCGACGTAGAATTGTACAGGTGAACGATTGCGCGACGCGCTCCGCTGAGGGACTGAAAGGTCCTCACAATCAATGCTTGCCGCGCTTGTGTGATAACCTGTGGCGTTACGGCCCCAGGAAGAATATCTCTTTCGATGACCCATCGAACGAAGTCGAAATCGGTTTGGGACGCCGAAGGAAATCCGAGTTCGATTTCTCGAAACCCAACCGTCAGCAAGAGGTCCAAGAGGGCACGCTTCTTCTCGGGACCCATCGGATCCGAAAGTGCCTGATTGCCGTCGCGCAAATCGACGCTGCACCAGGTGGGCGCGGCCCCGATGCGCATGCCGGGCCAGAGGCGATTGTGCAACTCGACACTGTCTGCGTGCTGATACCTTTGATGCAAATATGACATGGGTCCTCGGTTCGGGTTTGGGCCGAAGAGGACGCTGCCAAATGCAAAAAACCTCTCCGGCGGTTGGCGGGAGAGGGGGATTGAATCTAGCGGTCTCTATCAGTCTTCAATACGCACCTCGCCCGCGCCGCTAAGAAACAGCCCGCCGAGGAGCGAAAGAACTAGGGAAAACCGCATTGACAAGGCCATTATGACTGGCGCTGCCGGCCGTGTCAACACTTGGCCGAGACTTCAGGCAGTTCGGTCCGACTACCAATTGCTATCGGCCGTCAGCCTTCAGCTACCTTCAGCTGTCAGCAGCAATTCAGATAGCTGCGGGCCGATAGCTGATAGCTGATAGCTGATAGCTGATAGCTGATAGCTGATAGCTGATAGCTGATAGCCAGTTCCGCCTTTATATGCCTGCCTACGCGCGAGGTTCCCCTCCCGACCTGCTGCGCTTATCAGCCTTTCTTGGCGGCCTTCTTCTTGGCGACTTTCTTCTTGCCGGCCTTTTTGGCTGGGGCCTTTTTGGTTGGGCCCTTCTTGGCGGCGGCCTTCTTCGAGGCAGGCTTTGCCGAAGCCTTCTTTGCAGATGCCTTTTTCTTCGAGGCCTTCTTGGGTACCCCTTGACCAGCTTGCCACAGGCCGAGAGCCGCACCCGACGGATCGATAAACACCCCAATTGCCCCCATCTCACCAATATCCATGTAATCTAGGGCAATGGCTGCGCCGGCCTTTTGAGCCTTGGCGATGGTCTTCTTCAAATCGTCAACCTGAACGTACGGGAGCCAAGTAGTTGGAGCCTCGGGCATAGGCTTTTGCTGTATTCCTCCACCGGTGCCTCCACCGACGTCGATCATCGAATAGTTCACGGCCGGCATATCGACAATTTTCCAGTCAAATAGGGCTTTATAGAACTTCTTGGCCTTTGGGACATCATCGGTATTCAGCTCAATATGAGCAAATGCGTTGGGCATCGGACCTCCTTGTAACAATCGAAGCGGGACTTACGATAAACCGGGCATGGCATCGCCTGCAAACCTGAAATGGCGTGAGACGCGTCCGGCGCTTGCCATTGTGCCTTGTTGCCGATTCGTCAAGCCGAAGTGAGTGGTGGCGACCGCCATTGACTGTCTCCGCCGAGATTAGTTAGCCTCCGCCCCCGTCAGGCAATCTGAGACTGGATCGTTCGGGCCCGGAGTCGACGTGTTCGCGGTCGTGCGAAGCGGAAAGTGACGGATTGCCCGCTTTTCGCGCACTCGGAGGGGCAGTTGGCCTCGACGGCTTGGTTGTATTTTCGTCATCCTGCAAGTCCAGGGCGTCGGGCCACATCTCGAGCAATGCATCGTCTGCTTGCGAAGCGGCCCGCATGGCCCGAAAAGCCCCTTTGGGAAGTTGTGACGGAGTTCGAATTTCCGTGCCGTCACCCCGAATCGCGACCCAAATCGGGCGCCGCTTTCTGCGTGCTTCGAAGTAAAGCACAAGTACATTGGGGCGACGGCGTGGGCTTGCCCAGAGACTGAAGGCATAGGCCTCGTCGTGCTTGTAGAAGTCCTCGAGGGAGGCGCTGGCTTGTTCGAGCGGTGTGCCCATCACCATCCCATCGCCCTCGACCGAAGGTGACTTTGCCATGTTCTTGTTGGCGGCGCGAACGGCCTTGAGAAGCGCCCGGTGAGCCTTACGCTTCGAGGCCTGCGTGCGAAGTGCGACGCGCTCTCGGGTAGCGAATGACACGATAGGCGATCGGCGACTCATCACTCGATAAAACACGACACTCGTGGATATGAGCCCTGCCAACAAGACGAGCACCAGACGCCGTCTGCGAAAACTGCTGTGGTACCAAACGACTGTTGTCGCAATGGGCATCAGCAGCGCGAGAGCTAGGAGGGATTCGACGACCAGCGTTAGCAAAACATAGGGGACGTATTGACGCAGGCTCAGTTCGGGCGCCCAAGAAGAAACGTATTGCCAGACGAGGGAGACGAGCAATATGAGCAGCCCTCCCAGCGTATACCCCCGAAAGAGCAGAAATTCCCTTCGCGCATCCCGATTGAAAACCCAGTACGGAAGTAGCAGCGGGTAAGCGAGATAATAAACGAAAGGCCGGGGTGGACGGCTGCGATAATATGCTTCGAACGCCAAGGCCTCACGCAACAATGATCTAACCAAGCGCGTTTTCGAAGCCCAGCCTTGCACTGCCTCGCCGGCAAGAAAGAGCCCCAGCGCAAGACCCACATCGATCAGTGCTCCGCGCACGGGAAACAACTCGGCGGCAAACACAATGGCGACCGGCGCCAACGAAAAGAACACCAGCCGTGAGATGAAGTCCGCCATGGACAGCGGGGAAGTGAACAGGGTCGATCGATCGGAGTGCACGGTTTTTGGCGTGGCGCAGGCGTAGCACCAAATTTAGCGCCTAGTCGCTTTTCTACCCTGTACTCGAAAGGCCAAACCTGGGCGCATTCAGCGCTTTCGCGCCGGCGAGCCCGACGATATTGGACTGTCCATCTGGCGGTTCGTTGGCCGCTTCCCCAAGAATATCGCACTACTTGCCCATGCAATAGCGAGTCCCCCATGTCGCCAAAAACCATTTCGATTACCGAAGCTGTCTCGAATTACCTGCTAAGTGTCACTGTCACTGAGCCCCCATTTCTACGCGAGCTGCGTGAAGAAACCAGCAAACTGCCAGGAGCCAATATGCAAATTGCTCCCGAGCAAGGTCAATTCATGCGATTGTTGGCCGAAATTCTCGGCGCTAAACGCTGCATCGAGGTGGGTGTGTATACTGGCTATAGCTCCATAAGCGTCGCCTTGGCATTGCCGGCGGATGGGCTGCTGGTCGCCTGCGATATCAACTCAGAAACCTCTAGCATAGCCCAACGCTATTGGGAACGTGCGGGTGTCCTGTCCAAAGTGCGCCTGGAACTGCGCCCAGCTGTTGAAACACTCGCTCACTTGATTCATTCGAATCAGTCTGATAGCTTTGACTTTGCATTCATCGATGCCGACAAGGAAGCCTACGATTCTTACTACGAGCTGTGTTTGAAGCTGTTACGAAAGGGAGGACTCATAGCAATCGACAATACCCTCTGGAGTGGCCGCGTCGCCGACCCGAATGCTACGGACACGAGCACGCTGGCAATTCGGGCCCTAAATGCCAAGGTGGCGGCGGACGGTCGCGTATCGAGCAGTTTGGTTCCCATCGGTGACGGGCTACTAATTGCCAGGAAGAAGTAGCCTCAGCCAAGTGCCTGCCCTTAGCCGCTCGAGGCCCCCACTCGCCCGGTTACGCTGGCACTCGCCTGAATCGAGACGTCAATTCGCATCGATGCCGTTGCGGTGGCGCTGCTGGCGGCAGCCACACAGGCCATGGCCTCGGCACCTGCGTTACCTACGACATTGGGCAATTGAGAGCCGACGCTGACAACGACTCGTGCACTTCCCGTCAAGCGCTTACCCAATGCGAATTCTGCATGAATCAACTGGGGTAAGTTAGCCTGCAATGTCCGGGCAAGCCTAACGGCAAGTTCCGCGTTCTGTCCCGAGCGAACTTGTACCTGCGCCGGTGTACATGACGCTTGGAATTCTGCCCGAGCATTGCAGCTCGCATTGCACTCGGCGTCGGCACTGGGCGGCTGCACGTAGCCTTGACATTGGGGTGCCTGCCAATTGCCTTGGCAATAGGCATGACACGTTCCATCGCAACTGCCATTGCAAGTACCCAGGCATCGGCCCATGCACTGTCCATTGCTCGACTGTCCTGTGCATTGCCCCTGGCATTGCCCCTGGCAATTCGC
>PMCK01000168.1 GCA_003154095.1 Myxococcales bacterium
GACCGCCGCGGGAATGGCCTTGTCCAAGTGGGCGGACGACATAACAATAAAAGGATCACTCCCGCCGAGTTCGAGAACGCATTTCTTGATGTGGGCGCCCGCAACTGCTGCGACCGCCGCACCTGCGGCTTCGCTGCCCGTGAGCGACACGGCCATCACGCGCTCATCTGCAATGACGCTGTTAACGCGACTCGAATTGATCAGGAGCGATTGAAACACACCCGTATCAAAGCCGCCGTAGGCAAATAACTTTTCTAGCGCGAGAGCGCAGCCCGACACATTCGATGAATGCTTGAGCAGCGCCACATTGCCCGCCATGATGGTTGGCACGGCCCAGCGAATCGCCTGCCAGTACGGGAAATTCCAGGGCATGACGCCCAGGATGGGTCCGAGCGGCAAGTGGCGCACGTAACTGCGGTTAGCCTGGGTGGTAATGCTTTGGTCGACTAGATATGTTTCGGCATGCTCGGCGTAGTGCCGGCAAGTACCAGCACATTTGTCGACTTCGGCCAGCGCCGAAACTAGCGTTTTGCCCATCTCTTCGGTCATGCGCCGCGCGTGCTCGTCCCGATCGCGATCGAGCAATTCCGCAACCTGGCTCATCGCGTGAGCACGTTCGGAAAGACTAGATTGCCGTTGGGCCTTTGATGCCGCCGCGGCACGTACAAGTCGAGTCTCGAGCTCGTCATCGCTCAATTCCTCGTACGTCCCAAGAATCTCACCAGTGGCTGGGTTCCGGCTAGTTAGCGAAGTCATGGTGCCCATTGTCCTCTTCGATCAGTCCCAAACACGCGGCGCGCAGTATCCCGAAAGAAAACTTCTCGATCGAGCTCAAGAATGTAACGCGAAGTATCCCGCAAAAGCTTCTCGATCGAGCTCAAGAATGTAACGCGCCGTATCCCAACTAGATATCCCCCCCAAGGATGGGGGGGATTTGGGGGGGTTGAAGTCCCGCCCAGCGGGCGGGATTTAGGGTGGGAGAAAAAATCCCAGCGGGACTAAAGGGAGAAAATACCTTATTTGTCGACCAACCCAATCTTAGCATCGTACCGGAGCTTTCCGTATTCCGAGTCTTCGATTTCAATCGTGTAGTCGTTGGGCATATTCAGCGTGGGACTATTGGTATTCTTGAATAGTGGGCGCTGACCACTGCCGCCCCCTTTGAACTTCAAGTGAAGGCTCTTCGGCGTTTCATCGGCAAAGCTAACGGGCGCGATGTAAACCTCCTTGAGCTCCGATTCATTGCGCTTGTAGATCGTCAAAGTGATATGCCCCTTCTTGTCCTTCAGAAACACGAGCAAATCGGCTAAGAATTGTGCGCGCGCCTTTTGCATGCAAGCGGCCTTTGCGGCGGGGTCGTCTTTCTTCGGGTCTTTTTCGCAGTTGGCCTGTGCCTTCACTTTGGCGTCGGAACTGGCATAATCGATCAAAAACGACACACGGGCCGCCGTGAGCGCTTCCGCCGGCGATTGTGAAGGCTGCGATCCGCTGCTCGAGTCGGTCGATGTTGCGCCGGCGCTGCCCGTTGCCGGCACCTTGACATCGGTCGTCGTCTTGGCATCGCCTGCGGGTGGTGCCTTAGGTGCGTCCGTCGCGGGAGCACTGCTGGCCGCGGGCGCCGTCGAAGCGCTGGGCGCGGCCGCCGGGGGCGCTGCGGACGCTATCGCACTCGGTGCAGGGGCGGCCCCTGCTGGAGGCGCGGATGCGGCACCGCCACCGCAGGCCGTGACAGCAACTGCTAGTCCAAGATTCATAACGCGCGAAATCACTAACATTCGTTTGCGGCAAAGGTTACCGCAACAGGGCTTAGATCCATCTTTTACTAATTTGTTCATAGTGTTACCCAACCGGTGGGGCAATGATCCTTCAATTCTCCGCCAAATGCACCCCTCGATGTGAAGTTCAAACGTCGGGCCCAATTTCGCGCTACATTCCGGCCATGTCTAAGAACTTGGGATGCCTAGTTTTGCTGACTTGGGGCCCACTTTCCGCCTGTTCGCGAAAAGAAAGCCCGCCGCCAAAACTGGCAGAGAGTGCGGCAAGTGAGGCCAGGACTAGCGGAACCGATCAAAGCGGGCTTCGACGATTTGCTTTCTGGGCTGCCACTTGCCGAACTTGCAAAGCGATTGGATAGTATTTATGCAGCGACTCTTTTGGATCTGTGTTGCGGGTGCAACAGGAACCGGTGTTCGATACCTGATTGGGTTATGGGCAAATCAGCGGTTTGAAGGCGCTTTTCCCGTAGGTACGCTCATCGTCAACCTGGTGGGATGCTTTCTCATCACGATAGTCATGCAACTTTCGGTAAGCATCGCCTCGTTTTCGCCGGGCCTCCGCGTCGTCTTGACAACCGGCTTCATGGGAGGCCTCACGACGTACTCAGCCTTCAACTACGAAACTACGAAATTATGGCTTGACGGCACGCGTCGCATCGCGCTGCTCAATTTCGGCGCTACAACGATGGGTTGCCTGATTGCTGGGCTGCTTGGGCTTATGTTAGCGCGTCGGTGGGTGGGCGGCTGACGGTTGGTGCGACCAAGCAATGCTGGTCAGAAAGGAATGAGAGACACGAAAATATCATGAAATTCTGAATAGTCACCTGGCTGGTGAGA
>PMCK01000194.1 GCA_003154095.1 Myxococcales bacterium
CCTGCCACCGCGGAAGTGCCGCCAGTTGCTGTTGCGGTTCCGCCGGTTGCTGCGGCTGATGTCCCGCCGGTAGCTTTTGCTCCGCCGGTTGCTGCAACTGGTGCCCCACCGGTTGCTGCGGCAGCCCCGCCGGTTGCCTTTGCGCCGCCAGTAGCAGCTGCCGGTGCACCGCCAGTTGCCTTTGCGCCCCCAGTAGCTGCGGAGCCACCCGCTGTTGCTCCTCCGGTGCTCGTATCGGTTGCGGGGGTGTCATTGGAGCTGCCGCAAGCAGGCGCCATCACGAACAGGCCTAGTGCGAGCATAGTTTGCAAAGTATCTAGAGTTCTCATGTTTGTGACCTTTCCTTAGCAGCTCTAACGCATGGCCCCACAAGCCTGCGGTGGGATTGTACTCCTGCGCGGGCGTCTTGCCACCTACCGAAATTTGAACGAGGCTCCTTTTCGCTGCGAATATAAGGTTACGCGCATAATACATTTTCATCCCGGCTAACAGTTGCCGGACAACGCGCGAAGCGTAAACGTATTACGGGCGCTATATAAATAGCAAAATCCACACAGGCCCCATTTCTGAA
The DNA here is from genome assembly GCA_003154095.1 of Myxococcales bacterium. Lineage (GTDB taxonomy): Bacteria > Myxococcota_A > Polyangia > Polyangiales > Polyangiaceae > FEN-1139. The sequence goes on from PMCK01000194.1 coordinate 572, forward strand.
GCTGTGCGGACATTTGCTACGAGGCTACATCGAAACTAGGTGGTACTAAACGATACGCCGGTGACCGAGAGATTAACGGCCCCGAGTTGGTTGAAACCAAGACCAATCGCCAATATCTGTGTCGAATCGAAAGCGGCGCCGTTTGGAATTGCGCAATTCATCGTAAGGTCAGACCACCTAAGTGTCTGCGTGACTGCCGAATTGCCTGCAACCGTAATTCCAGCTGATCCTATTACATAGTAGGACGAGCCGCCCGTGCTGACGCGATCCGCCAAGTACACGACGAGTGTCGAGGCAGCTGCCTGATTGTTCGTCACTGTCAACGTAATTCCCGTGTACGCGGCGCCGGTAGCGCTTACCCTCGCATCAAGACCAGAATTCTGGCAGGGATCCTGGTTAAAGGGCCTCGACAAAGTTAGGTACCCAGTAAACGGGACCGTGCCGGTCAAATCAATTTGGCCACTTGCGGCGTTAATATTGATTGTACTGATTGCCACTGTGCCGGTTATAAGCGACAAATCCGGATTCGTAGGTCTGCAGAAAGCAGTAGTTCCGTAGAAACTGGCGTCATTTGCCTGGATGTCTAATCCGCACGCAGCCAAGGCAGAGCCTCCACCCGTTGCTGCAGAGCCGCCGGTCGCTGCGGTCCCACCGGTTGCTGCTGTAGATCCACCCGTTGCCGCTATGCTTCCGCCAGTTGCGGAAGCGCCGCCAGCCGTCGTTGTGCCGCCCGTAGCTGCCTTCGAGCCACCGGTTGCAGATGCGCCGCCAGCCGTCGTTGTGCCGCCAGTAGCAGCCTTCGATCCACCAGTCGCAGAGGCGCCGCCAGCTGTGGACGTGCCTCCCACTGCTGTTGCGCCACCAGCTGTGGAGGTGCCACCGACCGACGTTGCGCCGCCAGCTGTGGACGTGCCACCGACTGATGTTGCGCCGCCAGCTGTGGACGTGCCACCGGCTGCTGGAGTGCCGCCCGTTGCTGCGCCGCCCGTACCTGTTGCGCTAGTGCCGCCGACCGCTGCCGCGCCGCCAGTGGCCTTTGCTCCTCCGGTTGCGGCGGCAGTTGCCCCGCCAGTGGCCTTTGCTCCTCCGGTTGCGGCGGCAGTTGCCCCGCCAGTCGCTTTCGCTCCGCCAGTTCCAGCCGCCTTTCCTCCGGTTGGCCCCGTACTAACTCCAACTACGCCACCGGTGCTAGTATCCGTAGTCGTGACGCCTTGGTCATCACCTCCGCCACAAGCGGCTACAAGGATACCGGCTGCAACACTAACGCCCAAAAAAGAATATGCGGATCGAATTGCACGCGCCATCTGCTTCTCCTCAACTTATTCGGTATCACCCAGGTAACCCCGCGGCACCATAGCCGCCTGAGGAACACAACTTTTGATACACGCGGCACCGCTTCACGAGCCGGGCGCCGCCGAAGGGAAGGTTACTCTGGGGGTTGGCGCGCGTCAGGAAAAACGATGGCTCTTGCTCCAATTTTCACCTAGGTGGAAGAGGATATTACAGTGACATTGTGCTTGTTTGACCTCAGAGGAACTCAGAGAGGGGTGAGGTGTTCTCCGACTAGGCTGGCGGATAAGATTTCTGGCAAACAGACTGTAGTGATCCGCCCCGATTTTCGCGTTTCACTGATGGTAGAACGTCACAGTCCCTGCACGAGAGCGGGCGCATAGTGATCGAGGAGAGTGCCATCGCCTAACTGGCCGTTGCTGTTGCTGCCCCAACAATAGGCCTTACCATCATTGCTGCGTGCACAGGAATGATACCCGCCTGCGGAAACCACGGAAATATTTTGTAGTGAAGAAATTGTGGAAGGACTAGTTCGTAATACTGTTGCGCCAGTTCCTAATTGGCCAGCGTCATTGATGCCCCAACAACTGACCGTGCCGTTGGCGAGCGCTGCGCAAGTGTGTTGGAATCCTGCAGACACAGACATGACATTCGATAGGCCAGTGACAGGGATTGGGACTAGACTATTCGCGTCCGCCGAACCGTTCCCAAGTTCACCATTCATGCCATAACCCCAACATTGTAACGTTGAGTCGTCGAGCACCGCGCATGCATGCTCGCCTCCGACAGAAACCGAAACAGCAGTTGAGATACCAGACACTGGCGCGGGTTGTAAGCGAGTGGTTGTGGTGCCATCCCCAGCTTCGCCGAAGACATTGTTACCCCAACAATCTAACCCTCCACCTTGGGTCACGATGCACGCATTCGCATTGTCACCATTGTATCCGAAACCACCTGTCGATACCGAGAGGGCAGGGTACGTGGTTGAAATATTGACGGGAGTTAGGCTAGAAGTGCTTCCGTCACCGATTGGTCCGATACCCCAACAGTACGCCTGTTTACCCTGAACCGCAGCGCAGATAACGTTTAGCCCGGCACCAATCGAAACAACATTTGACAGTTGTATCTTCGTGGGTGAGCCACCCCAGCAATAGGCATCACCGCCTTGCACAATCGCACAGGTGCGTGTGTTTCCAGCCGAAATTGCAGTGGCGTTCGTGATGCCCGGAACAAGGTTCGGCGATGCGCTGTCTGTTGACGTGCCATTCCCGAGTTGTCCTGATGCATTTGCACCCCAGCACTTTACCGTTCCGTTGCTGAGAAGCGCGCAAGTATGTTGTAGCCCAGCCTTGATATCCGTGACTGTCACGGGAGCACTCGATGTGCCACCAGTCGCCGGCATTCCACCAGTAGGTGAACCCCCAGTTGCCGGCAATCCGCCTGTTGCCGGAACTCCACCTGTCGCACTCGCACCCCCGGTTGGCTTTGATCCACCCGTTGTCGACGCGCCGCCAACATTCGAAGTCCCTCCAATTGCCGGAGCCCCGCCGGTGCTCGTTAGCCCACCGGTTGTAGCGACGCCGCCCGCGCTCGAGGTTCCGCCAGTTGGCTTCGAACCCCCTGTTGCGGAGGCGCCGCCTGTGGACTGCGTGCCACCCGCGTTGGGAGCTCCACCAGTTGTGGCGACTCCGCCAATTCCAGTGGAACCGCCCTGACTTGAAGATCCCGCGACGTTGCTTGTGCCGCCAGCACTTGAAGTTCCACCCAATGAAGTTGAGCCGCTCGCTGACGATTGCCCACCGGTGGTAGACGCGCCGCCGGTGGTTGATGTGGCTCCTCCGTTGGTGGCACCTGCTGACGTACTTGAGCCGCCCACGCTTTTGACGCCACCCGAGGAGGCGGCCCCGCCGCTGCTCGACTTTCCACCTGTGTGGGTGCCGGCATCGTCGGTTCCGGCGTCCGTGATCGGCAGCACTGTGGTGGCCGAAAAGGATGAGCAGCCCGACGTTAGGGCTAGAGCGAGTAAAATCGTGTGGGAGCAAGCATCATTTCGAGTTGCCAAGGTGCCTCCAGTAGGTCGTGCCGAGTAGCAAATGTTGGGATTGGTTGCAATTGATCCTGCTGGGCCGGCAATTCATCAAGAAAATGGACCCATCAGTTAACTTGGGATTTGTGTCGGTCAGTTGCGGGCTTCAGTTGCGTAAAATCTTTTCGAACTTGACTCGGACCCCGATGACTGCGAATCGGACGCCTAAATAGCGGTGCGCAGGGAGCCGGCCTGCATCTGGGTTCATGCCGACTCCCTGCGCTAATCGGAGGGGTCTAAGATTAACAAAGGTAACTTGAATGATTGGAGCCGAGGATCGGTGTTTGCGACGTCATGACTGAATGAAATTTCTGAGCCTCCTCGGTGCTCCAGGCTAGTTCCATATAGTTTCTCCTTGCAGCAATTACATCGGCGAGCGGCTGCGGGCAGTTGCGTGAAAAGTGAGAAGATGGCCCAATAGGGCGGAATGTCGCTCAAGGCTGAGGAGAAGCAGGCACTGGAGGCCTTTCGAGCGTGGCTGAACGACCATATTGGTGCAAGTGCGCGACAAGTGAAGCTTTCGGCTCGAAGAACCGTGGCGAGCGGCACGAAGGCGCAGGTTCAATTCCCAGTGGACTATAGTCGAATGTTGATGCGCTGGTGCAGAATGCCGGGCCACAAAGACTTTCTGGGTAGGACCGGAACTAAGCCAATTCAACATGTCATCTCGTTCTATCCACTTCCCAACTTTCTGCGCAACCAAGGCAGGAGGACGACAAGAAGTTTGTTCCACAACCAAGGCGCTAATTTGAACCATTGCCAATAGCCAACGCAGACGAAGCCGATCCATGGCAAGATATAGTCGTAAAGCCTAGATGGGGCGGTATTGAGGCTAACAAAGCGCTCAACCAAGCCTAACGCTATTGACGCGACAAAGGCCGCCAACAAGCCCGATGGGTAAGTCAAAGCGAACATGAGATACGCGAAGAGAATTGGATTGTCGCGCTCCTCAGGGTCGTGCGGATCAAAGTGCCAAAGCATAGTCACGAGCACAGCCATTGCCGCGCTGCACCACAAGATCTTGAGCGTCAATCCAACTACACGGGACCATGACCAAGAGCGCAGTGACCAGGCAGGAATGTTCATGGCCTGCCTTTGCACTCCTTCTGGCAATCGGCAAGCACGGCGTCGGACCACTCTTGGCAGTCGGTACCAGGCGCACCAATCGCGTACCATGGCCGTCTTTTGCTCCTTACATTCTTCATAACGCAACTATCGACACAAGAACGAGTGTCCACTGCGTGGCATTCCCCCGACCCGCGCTCGGGCCACGTGTCCTGGCTTGGCTTGCCGGGAACGCCGGTCACAAACAATTTCCAAGTGTCCGTATCCACGTGGTCCTGTCCACCACAAGTGACATTGCCCTGCTTGTCTCGCACGCAGAAGAACTGATGATAGAGATAGTTGTACCAGCTTGGATTGTAGACTTTGGGACCATTTTCACGAAGTGCGTGAAGCGGCTTCGTGCACATAAACGTATCCAATCCACTTAGATCTGTTCTATTCACCGGATCAATCGCTGAGTAGCTGTAAACATTCGTATCCCCGCCACCAAACCCAATCGGGTCCCTAGTAACCCACCTTCCAATCGCCGCATCGTACTCTCTCGCTCCAAAGTGAATGAGCCCGGTATCCCAATCGTAAAGTCCACCCGCAAACCCAAACGGCTGAAATCCCGGGCTAGTGTCACTGAGAATCTGTCCAAACGCATCGTAATCAATCGATTGAGCAACCGCGCCGGTTTGCGCATTGATCACGCGCCGGACGCTTCCGAGGTGATCCTTGACGAAGCGGTAGGGAACACCCGATCGCACCATATAGTCGGGGGCGCCCGCGTCTGAGTCGTTGGCGTAGACGTAGTGGGTGAAGGTGCCGGCGTTGTCGACTTCGCTGACGGGGCGTAGTGCGTCGCGGTAGAGCCAGGCTCGGTCGAAGCCGCCGTTGAGTTTGCGGGCTACTCGGCGTCCGAGGCCGTCGAGGACGTATTCGACGGTCTTTGTGTTGCCTTTGACGACGACGGCTTTTTGAAGTTGGCCGAACTCGTCGTGGGTGAGTGTGAGGGAATTTGCCCCGTCGGTGCGCCTTTCTAGGTCGCCATGGTCGCTGTGCGTGTATTGAGCGGTACCGCTCGAAACGATGTGATCTTGAGCGTCGTACGTGGCGCTGACCGTGGCGACGCCGTCAACCGTTACCGATGTGCGGTTGCCGTTCGGGTCATACGCGTAGTCGGTGATGGCGCCGTCGCGTTCGACTTCGGTGAGTCTGCCCAGGTCGTCGTAGGTGTAGTAGAGGTCGTGGCTGTCGGTGCCGATGCTTTCCGTGATGTGCGTCACGCGCCCGAGCTGGTCTCGTGTGAGCGTTTGACTGAAGGACGTGGCTCCCTGATTCAGTGCCGTCACGCCCAACAATTCGCCAAAGGCATTGTGGTGTTCGGTGGTCGAGACCGAGCCGAGCGTAGTGCCGGTAATCATGCCGGTTTGCGCGTCGCGCGTAAGGGTCATCGAGGCGCCCGTCGAGCTGGCGCTGACGAGCAGGCCGTCGTCATCGTAAGCGTAGCTGGACGAGCTCGAGTTATTGACGTTGAGCGAGGCGAGCCAAAAGTTATCGTCGTAGGTGTATTGGACGCTTCCTTTGATGGCTCCGCTGTAGGAAACGCCGGCAAAGAGCGGGCCGTCGTACGAAAGCGTCATCGCAACACTGTCCGAGCGATTGAGTGAAGTCAATTTGCCCGCAGTATCGTAACCAAAGCTGAGCTTCGCGCTCCCGAGCGTTTGTGTCGTCAATTGCCCGGTTGTTGCGTTGTAGGCAAAGGCAATCTGGCGGTTGTCCGAGTGCCGAATGCTCGTCAGCTCGTGGTCCTTGTTGTAGTTGTAGAGCAGCTGACCCATTGTTGAGTTGCCGGATACCGCAGGAGCCTCACTCGAAGTCAGGTAGTTGTCGCTGTCATAATCGAATGTAAACGCGCCGCGACCCGGTGGTGTGAGCGATAGAACGTTGTCATCCTCGTCTAACGTCCAATTGATGGCAAGCTTATCGGGCCGAGTTAGTGCTGTCACGCGGCCCACTTTATCACGGGCGATGCTCGTTGTATGCCCGAGTGCGTCCAGGTTGGAAGCAAGCCAGCCATCGCTGCCGTAATTGAATGATGTTATGCGGCTTTGTTGGCCGTCGCTGCGCGTGATTTCTACGAGATGACCGCTTGAATTGTAGTCCAAGTGACTGCTCGCTAGCCCCGGGCTCGTCATGTCCGTTGGGTGACCTTTGGTATCGAGTGTCGTTGTCGTCACGCGGCCCATGGGACTCGTAGTCGCAAGAGAATTGTCGGCTCGTTTGTACACGGTCTGGTAGATGCGGCCGTTGATTTCAAGTTCANNGGGTCGCTCCACTCTTCGACGGAAAGAACGTTGTCGATATCGGTCAAGCGCTTGGCACGCAGTGGATACGCCGTCAGCGTCTTGCCGGATGGCGTGGTCCAATCGATTTGACTCGGGTTGGGACTCTGTGTGCCGAAGGCGGGGTCGGCCGTGAGCGAGACTTGCTCGGTACTTCCGTCTGTCGACAACTGCGACAGCGACGAAAGTGCGTCCTTGAAGCTCGACTGGCTGAGATCGGGGAGGGTGAGCGAGCGAGTCACGGTGTTGCCCGAATAGTGCACTGCGTGAGTCGTAGTGTGGCCTTCGGGTGACTTGACCGTGACGCCAAAACCATCAGGCAATGCACTCGGGGTAAGGTTGCTTTCGTTGCCCGTGGGATCTTTGACATTGATGAGCCTTCCGAGCGGGTCGTAAGTGAAGGAATTAGTCGAGCCCTTGGCATCTTTGGAGCTGCTCAGTAGCTTTCGATCGTTGTCGTACGTAAACGTGACGCTGCGCGAAAGCTCGTCGGTGACCGCAGTGACCGCGCCATCTTTGAGCGAAAGCTGGGTCTTTTGCCCGAAAGGAGCCACGATGGTCGTTGGATTGCCCGAGCCGTCGCGTTCGATCTTCGTTGTTTGACCGTCGACATCGCTAATCGACGCGAGATGCCCTGTGGCGTCATAGCTGAAGCTGAGTTCGGTGACGCCGGTCATTGCATCGAGCGTCGCCTGATGTTTGCCTCGCGCATCGAATTGGTAAAGTGTGCGACCGTCCGCCGATGGCAATAGGTAATTGCTGGTGCCGATCTGAGGCATCCCAGGGCTCACGCGATACACCGTGTCAGCCGCAATGTAGAGCGCACCATCTTTGCCGACGGCAATGCCGTCAGGCTCGACGAGCGCAACTTCCGTTGCCAGTTGGCCTTCCTTGATCGCCGCCGTGCCGCCGCCTACCGCGGTCTGAATGACACCGTCCGGCGTTACGATGCGGATCCTGTTGTTGTTTTGATCGGCAATGAAGAGCGAGCCGTCCCGCGCCAGAGCGAGCCCTCGCGGACCGTTGAGTGTTGCATTCGTCGCCGGGCCGCCGTCGCCTGAGAAACCGGGTGTTCCCGTGCCCGCAATCGTGCGAATCGTGCCGTCGGGCAGCACTTTTCTCACGCGACAACCCTGAGTCGAATCGCCGCGCTCCGAGATGAATACCGAGCCATCGGGTGCAATGGCGAGGCCGCTTGGGACAATGAGTTTGGCGCTCGTGGCAGGGCCGTCGCCGCCGTCTCCACCACCGGCAAAGGTTGTGAGCACGCCGGCTTCGAGTCGGTACACGCGATCGTCGTTGACGATGTAAAGCTCTTCGCGCAGCCCAAGCGCGATGTTGTCGAGATCTTGCAAATCGGATTTCACCGCGGGATTGTCGGCATCGACATTGCCGACGAGCGTCGTCATCGTGCCATTGGGTGAAAGGTCTCGAATCGCGTTGCGACCGAAGTCCGCGATGATGACCGAGCCATCGGCTTTGACGACGATTCCCTGAGGCTGTCCGAATTGAAGATTGGCAGCGTTACCCGAAGCGCCGGGTCCGGCTATTACGGTCGCGGAACCGTTGGGCGCGATCTTCCATATTCTCCCGAGTGCGTTGACGTCTTGCTGTTCGTCGTCGGTGACGAAGGCCGTGCCATCGCCCGCAATTGCAAGGCTATCGGGCGTGCCTAGGTTGAAACTCTTGACGGGCTGTTTGACGAGTAAAGCTACATTCTCGGCTGAGCGTTGGTCACCCCAGCCGAAAAACATTTTCTGGTGCGCCGCGTCGTATGCGTGGAGGACTTCCAAAGAAAAGCCGCCGAGCGCATAACCCTTAGCGTCCCAGACACCGAGCGGCACTTCGAATGCCTGCACGAGCGGCGCCGACGCTGCACCTGCCGGTAAACTCGCGCTTGGCACGGTGACGGTGTTGCCCGTTGCGCCGTACGTGTCGCCGAGATTCACCGAGCCGTCATAGTAGTAAGCCAGCGTCACGAGTGCCGTCTGCGGTCCTTGCATGGCGCGCCCAAAGCCGTCATCGCCATTCCACGGAATCACCGCTTTGAGGCCCGTCTGGGGCTCGAGCGTTTGCGACAGATGTTGCCCCGCAATGTCGACCGTGCACAGAATGCTCGTGAGCCCAGCTGGAACTGTGTCCGTGATGAGCGGCAATTCGAGCTGAAAACCAGGGCCATACGCGCTCGTGCGATTCGTTTGGTACTGCAGCGAATACGGTGTGCCCGTGATCGGCAGACTCTGACTCAAGGCCTGCGGCTCAACCAAAACGGGACCCTCTCGACTCGGTTCATCGAGCGGCCGCGACACGATACTCGCTGCAACGGGAAGCGTCGCATCGGCGGGAGCCGTCGTCGGAAATTCTGCATCCCAGCTCGAAAAATGGGACAAGGAAAATCGCCACAAGGTGCTTCCTGCCGAATAATGGCTTGCAAGCACGGAAACGTCGCCGCCGTCGATTCCTGCCGCTGAGAGCTTCGAGCTGTCGTCAGCGGAGCCATCGCCGTCGATATCCAGCTTCGCGCTTCCGCTCGCGACGCTCAGAATCTTGATGACGCGCCCCGCGGTTGACGATTGCCATTGCGAGACACTGCGATCGTAATAGCCGAGTGGAAGCGGCGCACCGACGGGCAGCTTCAATAGATTCTCGACGTAAAGCGCAACCGGTTTGGAGAATGTAACTGCGGTCGCACCGAGTTCCGCTGCTTCATCCACCGTAAACTCGACTCCATAATGAAGTGCGCTCGGGTGCACGAGTGTTCCGGGGGAAAAGCGTGCAGTTAGCGCGCCGAGCGCGGGCTTTTCGAATGGACTCTCGGTAACGTGTACGGTGAACGAGCTCAAGGATTGTATAGAATTGTCCGAAAGGGTTGCCGTGGCCGAAGTGCCCGGCGCGACGACTACTAACGGTTGATGCGGGCCGAAGTCGCCATCCGCGGGATCACCTTTAATAACTTGCGGAGCAGCGGTATCGCTCGTGACCGAAGTTGTATTGCTCGCCTGCGGCAACATGCCAATTTCGCCGAGCGGTTGATACCGCTGCCAACCGGGTCGAGTTGCCCGCTCGACGGGAAGGTGAAACCTCTTAGTAAACTCCAAGACGAGCGACTCGCCGCCATTGACGGCCAGATCGAAAAGCCCATCGGGCCGCGTCATTGTGTAGCCGTAAGCCTTATGCCCCAGCACGGAAACGTGCACACCGGGGAGCGCCGCGCCCTGTCGATTAACGACTTTACCCCGCAACATCGCCACTCGACGCACATCGAACACCGACGCATCGGCACCCTTCTGAGCTGGGTCCGAGCCCGAGTAAAGAAATGCCGCTGCCTCACCTAAAGTGCTGGCAACCGAGCGGTCCAGCGGGGGCGCCATGCTGCAAGTCTCACTCGAGAGCCGACAATCCGAGTCCGCACAATCCACGAAACCATCACCGTCATTGTCCTGACCATCGTTGCAGGCTGACTCGTTGGGCTGAGCGGCAGGTGACTTGTCGTCACTGCAAGCTGCAAGCATTAACCCGAGAATTACCCATGAAATACGCAAACTTTGCCCACGAAGCATGACTAAGGCTCCAATGAAAATCGCAGGGCACGAGAGCTCGGCCAAACTATGCACAATCCACAACCGAGCCCCCGCACCCTGCTGTCGGAGGGGATTCAGAACAATCACTCGTCCTATCGGCGTGGCTGGTGCGCCGGTTGCTAGAAAAGCACGCGGGACCTCTTTCCATCGAAAAAGCCGCGCCAGACGGACGTGTAAACGACGACCTGCTTCATGAGCGGCGGCGAGGTGCCTTCTTAAGATTGGGCAGCCTCCCTTCGAGTGTGCGTATGCGCGCATGAACGGCCTCGACCTATAGCCACGTGCCGTCGTGCCAAAAATTCTAGTTCGAATTTGCGCAACTGTCCCCAGCGCTGGCCGACCTGATAGTTACGGCAGTTTATGACAGCCGCGGGCCGTTGAGGCTCTGGACATGAAGATGATGCGAACGAATATCGCGATGGCCACGAATCGAACCCGACAGGGGCGAACCGTGCTGTTGACGCATGATTCCGGCGTAGCAACTGTCGAATACGTTATCTTGCTGATGCTGATTGCCGTCGCGTCAATTGGAGCCTGGGTTTCCCTGGGCAAAGCGGTAAAGGCCCAGATTGAATGCGCTGCCGATGCTCTTGAGGACGACGAAGTGCACTGCTCTGGGGGTTCGAAGCCGGACAACGGCTCCCCAACTCACCCCGCGCCTGCCGACAATCCCTCTTCGGTGAGCCCCACTGGCGGCAATACGCTTAGCAATGGTCCCAGCCAGGATTCCTCACACAGCACGGCGGTGAGCACTGGAACGAGCAATGGCCCCGCGGGCACCGCTCAAAGCCCCAATTCCCCGAGTCCAGGAAGTGACACCGGAAGTGTTCCGCCAGCTTCGACTCCGCCGAGCGGGACTTCAACGGTTCAACCCGGTGACAATCCCGGCGTCGCAGCGGCACCAAAACCGAAGAAGTAGCGCATGGCACCCGGGAGAGGTGCCATGGCAGAAACTCAGGGGCTCACCGACAATCCGATCGCCAACATTCGAACCACAAATGGCCAATGCCCCGCCGACTTCTCGACGGGGCATCTTCAGCTCATCTTGGGGTGACCGCTACATGCCTTCACCGAGGCACGGTGGCGCATGCTACCAAGTAATTTGGTCGACCCACACGTTCCCGGTGAATGTGGCTGTCGTGGACTTATTTTGTATATTAAGCCCGATGGCTTGAATCCCGAGGAAGCCAACTGTCGCTGGAACTTGATACGTAACGTCTATCCAGGTGTTGGCTACTAGCGTTACACTCGTTCCTGCAGAGTACGCCCAACCGTTTATCGAAGCGTATGGCTGAACGTCCAGGTTCGTGACGTTGTCGGCGTAGATGTGGTACGTGATTGTCTGGCCGCAGTATACTTGCGGGTTGCTAAGTTGGATTGCCCTTGACGTCCAAGCTGTCGCGGTTGCAACCGGAGTCGCAGTCATCGCAGACTTTAGTGAACCAGTGCCGGTAGTGCCGTAGTGTTGATCAGTCGCCAGCGCGACGACTGTATCCGCGTTCGTTCCGCTGGCAGCCCAACCGCCCGTTGCCGTCTCAAAATCGAATGATCCGGTACTGGTTCCCGTGCAGGTCATCGTTCCTCCGCAGACCGTGATCGAATCAATGAAGATATCGCCACCGGCGAACGTATCACCATTGCTGACTCCAATCTGAAGCCCTAGCTTATTGATACCACCGGGGAGAATCTTTGAGGCCGCGGGCACGGTGAGTGTCAATGTTGTCCAACCATTCGCAGTGGCCTTGACCGTGGCGGACTGGTCCCAATTGGCCCAACTGTTGGATTGCATAAACATCTGCACCCAGGTCTTGGTCGCAGGCGTTGTGCCGCCTGCATCAGCAGGAACCCAAATGTGAGCGGTGATCGTTGCCCCGGGCAAAAGGTTGGCAGTTGCAGCCGGCGCAATTTGAATTGTACGGGTCATCGAAGTGCCACCCGCGCCGCCATCGGGATTCGCCGCGCTTGTCAGTGCCGGAATCGTAGCTTTCAGCGATTGTGTTCCGGTGACCGTCTGCGTGGTGCTTACGCCAAGCGTGACGTCAGTTTCGGTGTCACCGTGGGCCCAGCTGTCGGCCGTTGTGCCTTCCCAATCCCAGACTATTGGGCAGCTGGTGCTCGTACTTGTGCTCGTGGTTCCGCCGGTAGCCGCGCCGCCCGCAGTTGTAGAAGTTCCGGTGCCAGTAACACCGCCGGTAGCCGCGCCGCCCGCGGTCGTAGAAGTTCCAGTGCTNNCCGCCAGTTGCTGCGCCGCCAGTTGCCGCGCCGCCAGTTGCCGCGCCGCCAGTTGCCTTGGCGGAAGTGCCGCCGGTTGCCTTAGCGCCGCCCGTCGAGCTCGAAGCTACGGTGGCTCCACCCGTGGTGTCAGCCGTCCCGCCCGTGTCAGTCTTGTCGCTGCTGCAAGCTACCGACCAGATCCCCGCCAGTAGCGCAACACTCAAAATCCGTGAGCCAGTATGATAGGAAAGTTTCATTTCTTAGATCTCCTCTGAATCAACCATTGCCCGGTGCAACATCAACTCATGTCGTCCGCAGCCATGTGCGAGATGCCCAGTGCCAACAGTTGTCACGCTCCCGCCAAACGCACTATTTGCCTGAATTGGGTGCTGGTGCGCAAGCGAATACTTTTTCGCGTCATTTGAGTGGGCAATCGCCACAGTTGAGTGCGCTATCGCCACAGTGCATTACAGCAGGGATGAATAAGGCCCGTCGGACCGAGGCGAAGCTCAACAGCTGTGCTGTTGCGTGGCCCCAAGTCTGCAAAATCTGCGTCGAGTCACGCTCATTCCTCGAAATGACAAAAGCGAGGTGGTCAGTTTACTGTCGCGCCGCCCCACGAAACGTCGTCGAGGTAAATGCTGCCCGAGTACGGCGACGCTGTCGACGATGAGTAAATCTGAAAACCCAAGCTCTGCAACCCAAGCGGCCCAATCTGAGGCAGGGTATACGTGAGTGTGTTCCAGGCGGCGGGGGTCGGTGTTACGCTGTTGCCTGTGTCCCAAACATACCCGTTCGCGACAGAGAATGGTTGCAATGCGATGCCTGTGCCAAAGTCGGCGGGCACGTAGACTTTGTAAGTGACTACCTGACCACAATAGGCGGTTGGACTATCTAGAATGATATGCCTCGCGGCGCTCGCAGGAAGTGCGTTGAAAGATATCTGAAGAGAACCCGCACCGGAGTTTGGCATGGTAGTCGATTGAGCAATCGCTGTGTCTGCAGGAGTCGAGTTTCCATCGATACTCCAGCCATCCACGGAACCTGGAGTATCCCAACTATAAGAGCCAGTTCCGTTTCCGCTGCACACGGCCGGGCCTGCGCAAGCCGTAATCGAATCGACGTAGATATCACCAGCCGCAAAGGTTCCACCCGTATTTACCCCGATTTGAATGCCCAATGCCTGAATTCCTCCGGGGAATGTATTGGGAATTGTATAGGTCCAAGTAGTCCAGGCACCGGGGGTCACGGTGATTGCAGAATTGCCTGCCGTATCAAAGCCTACCCAATTGTCGTACTGCGAGAAGGCCTGCATCCAAACGTTGGTCACCCCTGTGGGTACCATTACATGGAAAGTAAGTACTGTACCTGGCCACAGGTTGGCGACCGTGGTTGGATTCACGGTGAGCGATATCTTCGCTCCCTCGGCGATTGCACCCGTCGTGGCTTTCAACGCTTGAGTGCCGGTGATGACATTTGTGGTTGACGTGGCCAGCGTAATGCCCGTGTCCCCCGTCCATCCTTGAACGTCAGTTTCGAAGTCGTAGACGATGGGGCAGCTGGTGCTGCTGCTTCCACCCGTGCCCTGCACGCCGCCGGTCGCATCTGTTCCTCCGGCTGAGACCGAACCGCCCGTTGCCAGAGTGCCGCCCGTTGCGGATGTATTTCCACCTGCTGCGGCTGCTGTGCCACCGGTGCCTGCTGACGTGCCGCCAGTCAAAGAAGTGTTGCCCCCCGTTGCGGCGGACGTACCGCCGATTGTCGATGTTCCTCCCGCAACCGCAGAAGTACCGCCCGTGGCCACGGTGGTTCCGCCGTTTGACGATGAAGTGCCACCCGTGGTTGCCGTTGTTCCACCCGCCGATGCAGACGAGCCACCTGTTGCGTTGTTGGATCCACCTGTTGCGGCCGTTCCACCCGCACTCGGGGGCACTCCGCCAGTTGCTCTAGCGCCGCCCGTTCCCCTCCCACCGGTAATCGTGTTGGCGGCCGAAGTGCCGCCCGTGGTCAGGTTTGCAAAGCCGTCGTTCGGTGTGTCGTTATTGCCGCAAGCGACTGCCCATATGCCGGCAAAGAGGGTAAGGCCAACCACGTGCGCACTTGAATGACCCATGAGTTTCATGCTCAATCTCCCATAAAGTGTGCTTGGCGCTGGCCAACACGATTCAATGCCAGAGCGCAACGGAGCGACGCACGCCGAAGGGTCGGCGTTAAAGTTACCAGCCAATCAAATTGCCTTTTCGGCATGATTCGGCAAGTGAAAAACTTTTCCGCGCCAGCTATTGAATAAACGGGAAATTGTATTGGCGTTGTAATGCTTGAGCTCGGTTGCAACAACCGCTTTATAGGATGCTTTTGAGCGTGGTTCCCATATCTGCCGGAGTACTCGCGACCTTCACGCCAGCGTCCTGCAATGCGGCGATTTTCTCGTCCGCCGTGCCTGTGCCACCCGAGATGATTGCCCCCGCGTGACCCATGCGTTTGCCCGGCGGCGCCATGGTTCCCGCAATGAAACCCGCCACCGGCTTTTTCACATTGTGTCGAATGAATTCCGCTGCGCGCTGCTCTGCGGTGCCTCCAATCTCGCCGATTAGCAAGATGGCATCCGTGGCCGGATCGCTGTTGAACAATTCGAGTACCTGGATGAAATCGAGACCGCCCACTGGATCGCCACCAATGCCGATGCACGTAGACTGACCCATGCCGAGCTCCGTCAGCTGTCCGACGGCCTCGTATGTCAACGTGCCTGAGCGCGAGACAACGCCATAACGACCTGGCAAATGAATATGCCCGGGCATAATTCCAACCTTGCATTGTCCCGGCGTAATAATGCCAGGGCAGTTGGGCCCAATCAGCCGTGTCGGACTACCTTCGAGAGCGCCTTTTACCCGAATCATATCGAGCACGGGAATGCCCTCCGTGATGCATACGACCAATCCGACGCCCGCGTCCGCGGCCTCGAGAATGGCGTCCGCGGCACCGGCTGCGGGCACGAAGATGACCGAAGTATTGGCACCGGTCGTTCGCATCGCGTCGATGACCGTGTCGAAGAGCGGGACCTTTACGCCAGCGCCGTTAGGTCCTTCGGCTTCAAACGTGGTGCCGCCGCGATTCGGCGTTACACCCGCAACGACTTGTGTGCCGTAAGCGATGCAATGCTTGGTGTGAAAGCTCCCCGCAGAGCCGGTTATGCCTTGCACGACGACGCGCGAGTTCTTGTCAACTAAGATGGACATCGAAATTCTCCGATCGACAGGCCTTGGATGCTAGTTTGAATCGTTGCGGACGGCTGACAGTTGATAGCCCAGCGTTTTGGGTTGCCGAGATTGGGTTATGTTCGGCACTGGGCATCCTAAATAGATGTGTCATGTCTTTATGTTTTACGCGGCACGTTGGACGGCCGCGACGATTTTGCGAGCACCGTCACCCATTGTATCTGCAGGTTCGATTTGCAGCCCGCTCTTGCGCAGCAGTTCCTTGCCCTGCTCCACGTTGGTTCCAGCTAGCCGCACGACCAGCGGAACCTTCAGACCCAGTTGACGTGTAGCCTGGATGACCCCTTCGGCAATTACGTCACAACGCATGATCCCGCCAAAGATATTGACGAAAATCCCTTTGACCTGCTGACTCGAGAGAATCATCGCAAACGCTTTGGTTACGGATTCCGCACTGGCACCGCCCCCAACATCCAGGAAGTTCGCTGGAGAACCGCCATAGTGCTTGATGATGTCCATTGTCGCCATGGCGAGCCCCGCACCATTGACGAGGCAACCGATGTTCCCGTCCAATGCAACATACGATAGCCCCGCACTCTTGGCTTCCAGTTCGACGGGATCCTCTTCGTAGGAATCGACGAGTTCGCTCCAATTCGGGTGCCGCATCGAGGCATTATCGTCAAAAACCAATTTGGCATCGAGTGCGATGACCTGCCCCTGATCGGTGATGACCAGGGGATTGATCTCGCACATCGAGCAATCCTCCGATTCGAACACCGTACAGAGCCGCTGCAATGTTTCGGAGAATTGTTGTACCGTTTGTTTGGGCGAGGGACTCTTGTCACCCACCTTGAGGCCAAATGCCAGCTTTCTAGCTTGAAAGGGCCTTAGGCCACCTGAAGGGTCGAGCGCCTCTTTCAGAATTTTCTCGGGGCTCTTCTTAGCGACTTCTTCGATTTCAACGCCGCCCTCGGAAGACGCCATCAGGACGATGCGCCCTGAAGTCCTGTCGACAACCAACCCGACGTACAGTTCGCGTGCAATGGCCAAGCCCTGTTCGACATAGAGCCTGCGAACGATGCGACCTTCGGGCCCCGTCTGATGGGTGACGAGCTTTGAACCGAGCATCGCGGCAGCGACTTTCGCGACTTCGCTCGGGCCACCCTTGACCACCTTTACGCCCCCGCCCTTGCCGCGGCCGCCCGCGTGGATCTGGGCTTTGACAACGACAACGGGGTTGCTAGACTCCTTGATCAACTGCTCGGCTGCGGACCCCGCGGCTTCGGCGGAAAAGCAGGCTATTCCCCGCGGAACAGCAATGCCGTAGCGTGCGAAGATCTGCTTTCCCTGATATTCGTGGATTTTCATGCTCGATTTCCTGGTGGCAAGCTTTGCGTTTCTCTTGGAACTACGGACGCTTTCACTAGCCGTTACGGTTCAGTTTTTTGCGCGTCAATCCCCTGCCTGAGACTTGACGACATCTATGACTTTTTGCACGCTGGCCGCACTCTTTACGAGCATTGCCCGTTCCTCGGCGTCAAGTTCGATGGCGATGATCTTTTCGACGCCGCCACCGCCGATGATGACCGGCACTCCCATGTACAAGTCCTTGTAGCCGTATTCGCCGTCCAAGTAAGCGGCACACGGCAGCAGCCGTTTCTGATCGAGCAAAAATGCCTCTGCCATGCAAACGGCACTGGCAGCTGGGGCATAAAATGCGCTCGTGCCCATGAGCTTTACGAGCTCACCGCCGCCACCGCGTGTTCGCTCGACGATGGCGGCCAATTTCTCGGCCGCGAGCAATTGTCGAACGGGTACCCCATTGACCGTCGTGTACGAAAGGACGGGCACCATGTCATCGCCATGGCCACCGAGCACCATCGCCCTGAGATCTTTCACACTGACGTTGAGCTCACGAGCGAGGAACAAGGCAAGCCGCGAGCTGTCGAGCACCCCGGCCATGCCTGCGACCTTCTCACGGTTTGCACCCGTGCGACGCTTGAATTCGTAGACCATGGCATCGAGCGGATTACTCACGATGATCGAAAATGCCTGCGGGCAATAGCGCTTGGCCCGATCGGCCACGTCGCGAATAATCGGGAGATTGGTCATGACTAGATCATCTCGCGACTGCCCCGGTTTGCGCGGAATTCCCGCGGTAATAATCAACACGTCGGCGCCCGCTACGTCTTCCCAATTCGAGGTGCCCGTGATCTTGATATCCGAGCCATTTTGCGCCGTGGCTTGCTCCAAATCGAGGGCCTTGCCTTTGGCGTAATTCTCCTTGGCGGGGATGTCGTACAAGACGACGTCACCTAGCTGTTTCGCCACGATCAGGTTGGCAAGTTCGCCGCCAATATTGCCTGCGCCAATAAGTCCAATCTTTTTTCTTCCCATTGTATTACCTCTTCCCGCTGTCTTTCTATTTACCCATGTGGTCGATAACCGCCTGACCAAACTCAGAACACTTCACTTCGCGCGCCCCTTCCATCAGGCGAGCAAAATCATAGGTGACGGTACCGGCGCCAATGGCTCCATCCATACCCGTGATGACTCGATCGGCCGCTTCGTTCCAGCCCAGGTGCCGGAGCATCATCTCACCTGACAATATCACGCTGCCCGGGTTCACTTTATCGAGATTTGCGTATTTCGGCGCCGTACCGTGCGTGGCCTCGAAAATAGCGTGGCCTGAATCGTAGTTGATATTGCCTCCCGGCGCGATCCCAATGCCGCCCACCTGAGCCGCCAGGGCGTCCGATAGGTAGTCACCATTGAGGTTGAGCGTTGCAATAACGTCGAATTCCTTCGGTCGCGTGAGCACTTGCTGTAGGGTTATGTCCGCGATCGAGTCTTTGATCAAAAGCTTGTTCTTGTACTGGCCATTGCCATGTGTGGGAATCAAGTCCAGGCCCTGTTGAACCTCCGCCTCGAAACCCAGTTGTGATTCGCGGGGCGCAACATCGTAGCCGGGTTCAATTAGGCGCGCTTGATCCGCTAAACTCAAATTCGACTTCGACTCGGCATTACCGAGGATCCAACTTTCGCGCTCGGTAACGATCTGGGCACGGAATTCACGCTTGGCCAGGGCGTAACCCCAATCACGAAATGCGCCTTCGGTGAACTTCAT
>PMCK01000218.1 GCA_003154095.1 Myxococcales bacterium
ACGGTAACCGAGGCGGAAGCAGCGGGGGTTGCCAAACACATGCGGAACAGCCGCTACGCGGACGCCACGGCCGGCGAGCGTCTTGACGAATGGCCCCTTGCGTTCGACAGATTTGACGTGCCGGACGTCATAGAAACCGCCCGGTTGGAGCGGGTGGACCAGAGCGGTAAGGTCGCGGAAGTTCCGGGCAACTCGACTGCCGAAGGCGCAGCACTCGACCAGCGAACAGCAGCGACGAACGCGGACAATCAGCTCTGGCAAATGGGAGTTGCAAAGTAGCAATTCCGACGGTTGCGGCCCTTTTTTGATGCCACGGCGGCACGGTTACGGCGGGCATTACCGTCGTTGCGCCGACTGCGCGCGGGCAATGATGGACTCCAGGCCACGCTCGAGCTCGGGTTCATCGGCAAGTGTTGCGAGGTCATGGAGATGCCGGCGGACACGTGTCAAGTCAACTTCCCGATGAAGCAGGAGCAAAGAACTTGCATCCTCGACGTCCCTGGGTCGCCCCGCCATCGCCTTGAAGATGATGAGATCCTCGGTTCGGGCCATCGGCGCGACGACTCTTCCGTATTTGACAATCTCGCGAGCTGCAATGGCTTCAATTTCGAAATTGGTCCAGGCAAAGGACACGTCGAGGTCAATACCGCTGGATTCGTGCCGCAGCAACAAGACCAGGTTCGCTTGAGCGAACTCAATGGCTCGTTCTATGCGCGGTACTATCTGGTGTTTCGCCAGAATCGCGACAAGCGTTTCGGCATCAATCGCATCTCCCCGTACGACCGCGTCTACGTCGGTTGTCATTCTGCGCACGCCCCGCGCGATCACGGCGATACCGCCAATGATCATCCAACCAACCCCCGTGGAACCAAGCGCAGCCGAAAGTGTACTCAGGGCTGCCTCGATTGAGCGTTCACCTAAATCGTTCGAGTCTGGCACGATTCTGCACCTGCGCCCATCGGCTCCTGACGCGGTCTATGGCCGATTCGGCAATCAAATCCCTTGGGCCTGGCCATAGTCCCATGTCATAAGCAGCGTTTATTGCGGCAAGGGATTCGGAAACAGAAAGTTCGGGCATTGCACCCTCGGCTGCACGTAGTTCGTTCGCCCGGTGTTCGGCAGCTCTATGCCCGGCCAACCACATCTTTACGCGCTCTCGTTCCACGAGCGGAATATAACATCAATCTCGCGACCCGCGGCGCGACAGAAGCTAATCGTCGAATTGTCTCGCTAATTTGTCGGACCTTGTGCCAGCCCGCTGAGCTTCTGAGCCGGATAGCACAGCGGTCAAGCAGTGGGTGCAGCGGCAGAGGGTCGTGCGGGGGTCGTAACGCGCCCTGGCAAACGTCACGCCGATGGGGAGCCGCCAGCGCGCAGCTGCAGCCCCCCGAACACCCGAGGAAGTGGCGCTAGATGGATGCTCCAGCCGGCGAGCATCTTGACGAATGTCCCTTTGCGCTCGACAGATTTGACGTGCCGCACGTCATCGAGACCGCCAAAAGTGGACGCGCCAACTGCCGAGGCTGCGGCCGCAACATCGCGCGCGGCGAGCTGCGGTTCGGCGAGGCGCTGCCCAACGCCTATGCCGAAGGCGAATCGCTCTTCTGGTTTCACCTTGTGTGTGCCGCTTGCATGCGGCCCGAAAAATTCGGGCCCATGCTCGAATCGCGCGACCAGCCACTGCCAGATGCCGAATGGTTGCATCAAACCGTGAAGTTCGGTTTGCAGCACGATCGCGTGCCGCGCCTGCTGCGGGCCGAGCGCGCCACGAGCGGTAAAGCTCACTGCCGACAATGTCGCGAATTCGTGAGCAAGGGTAGCTGGCGCTTCGTGCTGCAGATGTTCGAAGAAGGACGCATGCAGCCCATC
This sequence comes from Myxococcales bacterium, assembly GCA_003154095.1. Lineage (GTDB taxonomy): Bacteria > Myxococcota_A > Polyangia > Polyangiales > Polyangiaceae > FEN-1139. The sequence goes on from PMCK01000218.1 coordinate 1,870, forward strand.
GGCACGATCCATATCGAATGCGCCCGGGCCTACTTCGGGACGGTGGACTTTCTCGACCGAGTCGAACGACTTACACCCGGTTTGACGCCAGCGGACCTGGTGGAGATTGGGCGACTGATCCGCGAGTCGCCCAGCGCGCAACTCCCCTCTAGTAGCGAGATTCCACCAGAGTGATGAGATCCTCCTAGCGTTCTCACATACCGGGAATTGGCATCAAATCTACTACCTCGATGAAGCCTTCCGGCATCATGAAATGAGGATGTCCCTTCAAAGATTCAGCGAGCGCTTCCTTCGACTCTGCTTGAAGAATCGAATATCCACCGAGGTCATTGCTGTGTGGTTTGGCCCCACCCTGGGTGACGAGCAAACTCTTTCCGAGTGGTGAATCCTTCCGCTCTTCCGTCCTTCCTGTGCAATCCAAATGAGCCGATGGCGCAACCTCCGCCATGCGACCGCTTGCTAACAAAATCAATGGCGGGCTGGCTTCTCGCTCTTGGCTGCGCTCGCTCGAGTGGCCTTTGCGCAACTGGCGCCGACCGAGAAACCAGCGGGAGGCGACTTCTTCAGACGTTGCTCGGTATTCGAGTCATAACGGCCAGACTCGGCGATCCGATCCTCGGGGTGATTTCGGTTCCAAAGGCGCTGAAACGCGAGAATGTCCGGCGCCCCCTGCGGCAAAGCGCGGTGGCTCTTGAAATCGAAGTGGACATTGTCCGACGCGCCCAGCCAATGAAAATCTTCTGCTTCGAGTGCGGGACGCCACTCGGCCACGTTCGCGATGTCGAGGGCGCGCCCCGTCTCGTGATTGCTGTCACCAGGAGCGGTTGCCATTTGAACACCGCAGCGCCTCCCCGATGCCCACCGCCACACGAGGTATTGCTGAGCAACGGTCCGTAAGGCACTGTGAATCCGCATCGTCTTATTGCGGTGTGCGTCGAGCACGCGCAGCAGATGGTCGCGCGCAGCCGACTCGAGATACGGAAATGTGTGCGACTCCAACACGAGATTGGAACGAGGCGGAAGAAGCACGAACGCCTTGACATCGGCGCAGCGAACCTGATCGATGATCTGACGGCTCAGGCCATCGACGCTCGCCGTTGAGCAACTTCCGGCCGCCGCCTGCTGTACGGTGCCAAAGTGCTTCGGACGTGCGGGCTTCGACGGCTCGGGCTCTTCTTCGAAGCCGTCTTCGGGGAATGCGGATGCCGGTGGTTCGTCGATTGCCGTCGGGCTCGAAGCGCTAGGTTCGGGTGACAAATTCATCGCGGCCGGCGCAAAGTCGCTAGGTGCCGGCGCATTCGAAGACGCCGCTTCGGTGCTGGACGGGTTTACGGGCGTAATCTGAGGGGCATTTGCGGTCTTTTGCGAGGTGCCCTTAGCAATGAAGAAGATATCGACACCCAGTATCGCGAAAATCGCCACGAACGCGAGGCTAATCCCTGCCGTCCGACGCGACAGACGCAACCGACGTCGCGATCCGCGCGGCTGCGAGGTGTCGGGTGGGCTGACCCGAGGCTCGATGCGGGCGACGGTGTCTGCTTGCGTGGGATTGACGGACTCGACGTCATTGTCGGGCTCCGAGCTGGAATTCCCGTCTGCGCCATCGTCCGGCATTGGAGCCCGGGTAGCGCGAATGCGGGTTGAGCGCAACCCGGATCAATCCTAACTCATGACGGAGTGCGGAGGGTTGCCCAGCCGTGGGAAGGAACGCTGAACTGGTACAATGTACTGCCAACCTTGACGGTCAGCGTCTGCGCGGAGGCACCTTTGTTATAGACTTCCGTGACGATGCTCCCGTCAGCGTTCTTGAAGGCCACTGCGTCAGTGCTGCCGGTGACCCCAATGCGCGTCGCTCCCGGGAGGACGTACTGGGAATAGTGTCGGAAGGCGTAATAAGCTGCCGTCGCAGTCAGCGTCTTTGCCGTGCGATCAACCACCAAGAGCGCGTTCTGAGGCCATTTGTCCAGGCTCATGCCAATTGTGTCGAGCACCATGTTCCAAGCGTTGTACGAGTTCACCCCCGAGACGATCCAATCGCGGATGAGCTGCCAGCTTTCCTCACCATAAAGGTGATCATTCTGCGGTTTGCTCGCGCTATACCGAGTCTGGTCCCAATAGGTTGACGCAAAGTTGTAGTTGCCGCACCTGTGCTCCGTCTGCATGACGGGCGCCTTGGCCCTCAAGGTGTTCACAGCGGCCTGCAGGTTCCACTGCACACCGAAACCCTTAATATACTGCATTGCAGCGCTATCATTCGATGCGGCAAGCGCAATGTTCGTATCGTCCGGATCCTTGGACATAGCCCCGCACCATAATTGGGTGGTGAGGTTTCGCTGGGCAAGCGTTGGCCCCAAGTAGGTCTTCATGAACGTGATGAAGCTCGCTTGTGTCCAATGGACCCTGGCGTAGCCGGGCTCGTTCTGCGGGTGAATCGCCTCGATCTTGAGGCCCTCCTTGGCGTACTCCTCCACGAACCTGGCCATATAGAGGGCATGGGCTCCGAGCGTCTGCGCGTCGCTCTTCATGTTGCTGGAGCTGTCCATCATCCAGCCGGGAACGACCCACGGACTCGCCCAGAGATGGATGTCAGATTTTACCTGCAATGCCGCTTTGATGTAAGGGATCAACTTTTGCTGGTCACGGGCAATCGAGAAACTGGTCATCGAGTAGTCAGCGCTGCTCGTATCGTCGAGGGTGTACCAGCTCAT
>PMCK01000212.1:0-783 GCA_003154095.1 Myxococcales bacterium
AGAGCTTCCGTCGCGCTGTTGGGACGCAGTGGCGTGCTCCACACGCCAAGCCTTTCCCGTGCCGGCAATACAAATTCTGCAAATGGCGATTCGCGATCAAGCGTCTTTCAAGCGATACGCGCAGGCTCGGACCACGCCCGGAGGTCTCAATTCCTGATTGGCAAAATGCAAATCGCATTAGGCTTTCAGCGAATGGTGATGTTATCCAATTCCGAGGCCGACTGGTAAGGGACTCCATGCGGATGTGGAATTCTTTCGTATTTTGCGTAACGATTAGGCGCGCAGATGGGTTCGGTATGACTTGCAGGGTCCTGCCACATTGGTGCGCTCTGACGGGTTGGTCAGACATTTGCAAGAGGGGCATCGAGCTTTAATGATCGGCAAGCGCATTGGCAATTATGTCGTAGAACGGACCCTAGCCCAGGGTGGCATGGGAGCCGTCTACGTTGCGCGAGATCGAGCGCTCGGGCGCCAGGCCGCAATCAAATTCATCGGTGAAGACGGCGAGTGCGAAGTGGACACCGCGAGACGCTTCCTCGACGAGGCGCGTATTACGGCCAGCCTGCAACATCCAAACGTTGTCACAATATTCGACTACGGCGAACTCGAGGGGCGCCTGTACTACGTCATGGAGCTGCTGACTGGGAGTGATCTTGCCGCTTTGATGCGAAACAAAAGGCGGTTCGATACTGAACTCGTACGGAATTACCTTGATCAGATCTGCTCCGGGCTACACGCGGCGCACACAGTCGGAGTTGTGCATCGAGATCTCAAGCCAAGCAA
>PMCK01000212.1:833-12027 GCA_003154095.1 Myxococcales bacterium
CACGGCCAAATCATTGGCACACCCCGCTATATGTCACCCGAGCAGGCACTGGGACAGGTTGAGCGAATTTCGCCACGAAGTGACATTTATTCGCTCGGAATCATTGTCTATGAGATGTTGACGGGTGCCAGCGTCTTCGAGAACGATTCCCCCGTTGTGCTCCTGTTGATGCACCTTCGGGATCCGGTGCCTAAGATTCGAGACATTGCACCGGAGGTTCCACTGGGTATCGCTGAGCTCATTGAATCCTGTCTTGCCAAGGACCCGAGTGAACGACCCCAGTCAGCTCTGGAAGTCGCAGCGCGCTTCGCCGAAGCCTGTTCTGTGCATTCAGCAAACTTTCAATACGAGAGTGGTACACGTGTGCGGCCAATGGATCGCGTTTTCGTATCTGGGTCGAGTTCAGCGCCCCCGCGCGCGCACGATACACAGGTAGGAGTCGCTTGGAATTCGGACGCACCCATCCCAACGGAACGAGCCGCGCGTACTTTACGTTTAAACAAGACCGACCGCGCGACGCTGGACCAACTTTGGCTGATGATGCAAAAGAGAGCAGATTTCCCGGCTTTTGTGCAGGACGGGAGGGCGGGTGGCAAACGTTCCGACTTCAAGGGTACCCACTCCGATAGCGAGCTTGGACAATCCATCCTGAAGGACTACGCCTTGACCTCGAAGTTGCTACGCATCATCAATACTGCCTATGCGAACCGATTTGGTGGGAAGGTCGAAAGCGTTCAGCACGCGATCGTGATCCTCGGCAGCGATCGGGTGCTCTCGATCGCTCTTAGTATCGCTCTATTCGAGAATCAAGGAAGCGACGCACAGTCGCTGCGTGTTTCGGAATCTGCCATTAGTTCGCTAATTAGCGGAGAAATTGCCCAGCAGTTTGCTCCTTATGCAAAGGTGAGCGACGCGGAACAGGCCATGATAAGCGGGATGTTTCGCAACTTCGGTCGGCACTTGGCCATTGTCTATCTTCCAGAGTTGTACGACCAGATATTGGCGGTCTCAAACTTGGAGAAGGTCAGTCTGGACCTTGCCGCCGAACGTATTCTGGGTCTGTCTTTGCGTAAGCTGGGGCTTGGCGTTGCTGAGCGCTGGCGTTTACCAAAGGCTATCTTGGGAATCATGTCCAATATTCCCGGCATGAGCGGACGTTGGGCTCACGAAGAAGATCGAATCGTCGCATTGGCTGAGTTTTCCAATGAACTCTGCGAAATCGTAGCGTCTGAATCGGAGCAGACGCGACCGCTCGCGATTGCAAATCTGCTTTTACGCCATAAAGCCCTGCTAACGATCGAGCAAGAGACAATGGCTGAGTTGCTGCAGTCAGTGCAAGAGTCCTTCGAACGACGGTATTCGTCGCTACTGGGCCTGGATTCGACGAAGAGCAGCTTCTCTAGAAATGTAGTCGATTTGTTGTCGGAGCCGGAATCCAAGGTTAGGCCGGCAGACAACCAAACTATCGATATGCATTCTGAAGTTACTTGGGTCAAGGCTGACAAAACCGCCACGTAGGGTGTGGTCATTTGCCGAATAGGCCAATTCAGCCCGCCTCGCACAGCGAGTTGTGCGGCCAACGACCGGGTATTGGCAGCGGCACGTTCGTTGCTCTCAATTGTTTCATGCGAAACTTCTCGACCATTTATACAAAATCCAAATTTGTACTTCTAGTGTCGCTCACGTCTGTAGCGTTCGCCACTTGTTTCGCCGGCAGCGCGGAAGCGCGCGAAGACCGAGCTGACGAAGGATCCAGCGACAGATCTAAGACCGTGCTGGCGTTCGATCTGGATTTTGTAGCCTCACTGGGTGCGCCCGGGGCCGATATCGGTGGAGGTGGTGCGGTGCGCCTCGGTCGCAAGATGGACCTTATCCTGGTCTCGCTGACGCCGGAAATAGGTGGGAGCTACGACCGCTTCAACGGTCTCAACAATGATAGGATTTATCGAGGCTTCATTGGCGCGCGATTGGGGTTCGGCAAGATCATCGAACCCTCGGTGTTTGCGCACATCGGTGTCGGTAGGTTCGACGCCAATGTCGCCAGTCATACTGCACCAGTGTTCGATGCGGGAATCGCGCTCGATCTCACTTTCTTGCCACTGATCAACCTGGGCGCCCACGCGAGCTACAACACCCTGTTTAGTCAAGGTGACTACTCCTCTTTCAATTGGCTCGCGCTTGGGCTTCACGCTGCCCTGGTATTTTGAAGCGGCTCCCGGCGCCGGCGAAATCTTATCGTTGTGGACTGCTGGGTTCGTCGATTCGAGAGCGCTGCCTGTGAGGGCAAATACTGCAGGTAGTGCACTTCAGATCGACTCGCGGGCAATTCGCAACTGGCCAAATTACTTTTGCAAATAGACAAAAGTATCCGTGTCTTTTTGATGACAAAGGTAAAGAAGAACAGTGGCATCAATTGTGCACGTAAGCCAGTTCAACTCAGCAGTCGCGCGAAGGAAGAGAGAAACATGAATCCGATCCGTGCTTTCACCCAGAAGGTTGTTTCGGGGAAACCCAAACCTCAGTGGCAAGTCCAGGAATGTTTTTTGCGTGACCAGTTCGAAAGCTGCACTTTGACAATTGAGCAGTGGTTCGTGAGTTCGAGCAACGATAGCCACAGTTTCAATCGTAAGGCAGCCAAGTGGCAGGCTTTCATGGAGGCATGTGCATTGGCACTGCCGGACGTACTCATGCAGGACGGTCTAAGCCAGGAACCTCGGGTTGGCTACGATCCACGGGGAGACCAGCCCTTCTTCATTTTCAAGGCTACGAACAACGGGGCTACCTTTCTCGTCTCTCCGAATGGGATTGAGATGAACGAAGATGAGTTTGTGTAGAAACTTTTGAGGTTGCAATGTCGAAATATTTCGGTCTACTTTTGATAAGTCCCATCGCGTTGTGTCTGGGTTGTGGTACAAGTGCAAATCCACCTCAGGTCGGGGTTGGGGGCTCAGGCAGCGACTCCGGCACTGGCGCCAACACGTCCGCAACGGCGGGCGCGGGCTCCGGGGTGAACGAGGGTGGCGCTGGCAATGCCAGCGCCGGAACCGGTAATTCGGGCGGTACCGTTGGCGGTGCAACAACAGTCTCAACCGGTCCAGTCACGCTGACCGTAACTGCGAGTGCTGACGCACACGCAATATCACCGCTAATCTATGGTGTGAACCCAGGCAAAATTGCCTGTTCGAATGCGACGGCTCGCTTTACTATGTGTAGACTGGGTGGCAATCGTTGGACGACGTACAATTGGGAGAACAACGCCTCCAATGCTGGCGACATATTGTGCTTCCAGAATGATGACGCGCTAGGGACGAGCAACGTTGCAGCGACAAAGGTCACCGATCTCGTTGCTGAAGCTAGTCAGAGTTCCGCGACAGCGACAATCACCATTCCGATCATCGATTACGTTGCGGCCGACAAGCTCGGAGGAGCGCCTCCGCCACTGTGCTCGGGAGACGTTAGACTCTCGACCGACTACCTAACCACGCGATTCAAGCATAACCAGGCGCGCAAAGGTGCTGCATTCGCCGACCCGCCGGACGCAACGGACGCTAACGTGTCGCAAGACGAGTTCTTGCAATACGTCAAGACACGCGCCGGAACCGCAAAGGTCATTGTCACTCTCGACAACCAACCCGAGCTCTGGTTCCAAACGCAAGCCCCAGTGCACCCAGCCCACCCAACGTACCAGGAAGTCGTGTCGCGCAACGTAGAGTACGCGTCAATGGTTCGTGATAACTGGCCCGGAGCCGAAATCACGGGCTACGGCGGATACGGTTATTACGCGTTTCTGAATCTGCAAGACTCGCCCAATCCGCCCGGTAACAGTGTGTTTCTCGATTATTACCTAGCTGCCATGCAGTTAGCAGAAACAACGGCGGGCAAACGATTAATCGACTATCTCGACATACACTGGTATTCCGAAGTGATTGTCAATAGCACGCGAGTGCTGACAACCGATACATCTCCTGGTCTTGCCGACGCCAGAATGCAGGCGCCACGCTCGCTCTGGGATCCATCATACAGTGAGCAGAGCTGGATTGCCGACAACAATGGACCGATTCGGCTTATCCCCTGGCTCAAGACCAAGATTACAACGAACTATCCAAACACGAAGCTTGCCATTTCCGAATGGTCCTATGGCGGGGAGAGTTCTATAAGTGGAGCTATTGCCGTGGCGGACGCGCTCGGCATCTTTGGCCGAGAGCAGGTCGGGCTTGCGGCAATACAACCGATCGCTGACGATGAGAGCTTTGCTCTGGGTGGATTTGCGGCTTTCCGCAACTATGATGGCGCTGGCGCAGCGTTTGGCGACACCTCGGTGCGCGCGGTCAGTAGCGATGTTTCCAGAGTCTCAATATACGCGAGTACGGACTCGACTGTCGTAGATCGAGTAGTAGTGGTGGCAATCAACAGGTCGACCAGCGATGTGCAGGTTGGATTGGCTGTAGATGCCTCAGTTGCCTTCTCGAGCGCAAACGTGTTTCTCATCACGAGTGCCGCTGCAACCCCGCAGCCAGCCGCCGCTCTAACCGCGTCATCGGGTAACAACTTCACGACCACATTGCCTGCATACTCGGTGTCGGTCATTGTGCCTAAGACCGGATGATACGTACCTTGTAGCAGTAACAAATGCAGGTACTTCGCAAGCCGTATTGCAAAGTGCGAAGGTTATGGGCGTCGCCACGCGGTGACTGTGCAATGCGCGTCAACCGAACTGCTCCAGCTTTGCTGTGCGATGCCTTAGTTATAGCATGATTGTCGCTCGCTCAGCCTGACTTGAATCAGAATCACGGTGGGTATCCGGGGGCACGCAGACTTTGTTTTCACCGTTGAATTGTTAGGCACGAGAGCTGCATTATGGCGGTCACGTGCTTTCGACAACATTGGCGTGGTCGAGCAATATTCGATTGGGTTGCGGAGTGGAGCTTTTGTATGTTCGTCGGCGAGTTCTTCAATCACAGCTGGCACTTTGTTGTGTCAAGATTCCTTGCACTCGTCCTTTCGACTGCAGCCTTCTTGCTCGCAATGGCAGCGCCAACTACGGCCCTTGCCCAGTGGGAAACCAATCGAGCGACGGCTCGAAGTCTCGCGGCCGAAGGGAATGCTGCCCTAAGGTCGGAAAACTTTGCCGAAGCGGAAGACAGATTTCGCCGCGCCGACAGTCTCGTGCATGCACCGACTTTGGTCGTCGATCACGCCCGGGCGCTCGTCGGTCTTGGACGGTATGTGGAGGCTCAGGAGCAGCTCGAACTTGTACTGCGTGAAGGTGTCGCGGATAATGCGTCTCTGATCTGGAAGCGCTCGTTGCTGGATGCCCGCCAGCTGCTCGATGGTGTTAAACCGAAACTGGGTTGGTTGACAATTACCGTCAAAGGCTCCGATAAGCCACTCGTCAGGGTGGACGGCGTTCAGGTACCCGTTGCTGCGTTAGGGGTGCGTCGCGCCACCGATCCCGGTTCCCGTACGGTCGGCGCAACGGCTTCGGACTGTTTTCCAGCTGAAGTCACTGTTACTATTCCAGAGGGCGGGGAGCGCGAAATCACACTGGAACTCAAGCTTGATTCAAGCTCTCACAATTCTGCCGCGTTGGCTCAGCAGCCTCAATTACTGCCGCGCACACAACCGCCTGTTTTGCGAGAGACACTGAAGCCCACGAAGTCCTCCAATACAATCGGCTACGCGGCACTCGGCCTAGGCGGTGCTGGACTCGTCGTTGGCACAGTGACGGGCGTGGTCTTCCTTCGAAAGCGTTCGGACCTTGCATCGAAGTGTCGGGACGCGTCCAACTGCCAGCAACAAGGCCTCATAGACGGGTACAACCGGTACGGCACAATTTCAGGCATAAGCCTCGGTGTCGGTGTTGCAAGTGGCGTGGCGGGTCTTTGGCTACTGCTTTCCAACGGCGGGCATACGGAGTCATTGGCACCACCGAAGCCCGTTGCGGTGTTGCCGTACGTGTCGAATGGTCATCTGGGATTGATTGGATCGTTCTGATGAAAAACCCTTGGGATATGTTTCGGGGGAGCCTTTTTCTGTTTGCCTGCCTCTTGATTTCTGCGTGTCAGGTTCTATTTGGCGAGTACAAGTCTGGGCAACCAGATGCCGGTGTCGCCAATGGCTTACGCGAAAGTGGAAATAGCGCAATCAGTGGCGGCACAGGTGTCATTGGCGACAACGGTGCCAGCGGTGGCATTCTCGGTAACGCAGGTGGCGGTGCGAGCGCAGCTAGTACGGATGATTCAGGAACCCCGACCTGTGACTCCGATGGAACGTACCGCTGTACCGAAGCTGCCCTAGAGGTCTGCCAAAACCATCAATGGCAGCCACAAGTCGCCTGCGCGAAAGATCTGTGCGACGCCGAGCGAGGACGCTGTATGCTCTGTAGTCCCGGCGCGGAGCGTTGCATGGCATGGAGTCTCGAGGCCTGCTCCTCCACCGGCGACAGTTGGACTGTTGCGGCTGAATGCGATACGGCCGCCTACTGCGATTCGGTCTCCAAGACTTGTTTAGCTTGCCTCCCGGGTGAGTCCTTCTGCAGTGGCACCCGGCTTTATGTTTGCAAACATGACCAAAGTGGTTGGGCTGTGACGGACTGCCAAGACGCCAACCTGTGCAATGCGCGGGTTGGAAGCTGCCGACCTTGCATCACGGGCGAATATCAGTGCAATGCTGAAAGCCTACAAGTGTGCGACGACAATCAAGCGTGGACCCAGGCGGACCTCTGCGCAAGTTCCGAACTTTGCCAGGCATCGCTTTCTGCTCGCGCCAATGACCCAACGGCGTGGAGCCAGAAATGCAATCTACCTGAGTGCAACGCCGGTGACTACCGCTGCAACCCGAACAACATGGCGGAACTTCAGGGTTGCCCGCCGAGTAGGCTCGATTGGAATTTGGTCGACACGTGCCTAACCTCCGCCCTTTGTAACGCCGTCGCCAAACAGTGTGACAAAGGTTGCGTACCAGGAACTTATCAGTGTAATGGGGCTCGCCTCGAACTCTGCCGCCAAGATGGCACCGGGTTTGATCTCATAAGCACCTGTCAAGACGCGAATCACTGCAACATTCAGCAGCGTGACTGCGTCCCCTGCGTTGCAGGCGAGTCGCAGTGCAGTGGCGCGACGCTTCAAACTTGTGGGACTGACCTGGCGTGGAAGAACCAGCAGGCTTGTGCGTCAACGGCATTGTGCGACGCGCCCAACGGCCAATGTACTCCCCAGGGCTGCCAGAAAGCAGGTGCGTTTAGCTGCGATGCGGCGAATCTGCGCATTTGTCCACCCGATCTCGTCGCTTGGGCGCCGCAGGCCGTTTGCGTTACACCAGTTCTTTGTGACGCCGCCAACGGTCGATGCATTCAACCGCAATGCCCGACTCCTGGCGAATATCGTTGTCAGGGTAACACGCGCGAACAATGCGATTCAGCAACACGCACCTGGATGACGGTAAATACTTGCGCGACAGGTCAGATTTGCGACTTGACTTCGGCGGCAGGTTGTCTTGGAACGTGTCCGGCCGTTACAACTAGGTGCAATACCACAAGCGCGCAGGCTGATGTCGAAAAGTGCGCAATCGTCAATAACCTCCCTCAATGGCAGTACGTTGAGAGTTGCGCTACGAGTGCGCTCTGCATTCTCGCTGGCTCTGGGGCTTCTTGTCAGACGCCCGCCTGTGCGGTCAATCAGTATCAGTGTACAGGCAGCACATTGCAACACTGCAACGCGGGCCGAACTGGGTGGGACGCCACCAAGACCTGCGCTCCAAGTCAAATTTGCGACGCGACGGGTGCGCAGTGTGACAATTGTCTCGCCAACAGTTACGCCTGCAGCTCGAAGAACTTGACCCAGTGCAGTTCTGACGGGCAATCCAGCGCCACGCTTGAGAATTGCGGGACAGCGGCCCATTGTTACACTTCTGCCGATAAAATTACGGGGTACTGTTACCGCTGCGATACGGGAAATTCGCAATGCGTCGGGACGGATCAGATCCAAGTCTGTGCTACCGATCGTCGAAGCTGGAATCTAGCCACATCCTGCGCGAATGGTTGTCAGAACAACCCCGGTGACGCCGACTACTGCGCCGCCTGCGCAGTGGCCGGTGAAATTCAATGCGTCCAGAGCGCGTCACCTGGTTCGACTAGGACTTGCCCGGCAAATCGGAGTGACTGGCGTGCAACAGCTGCTTGTGCCCAGGGATACGGCTGTGTCGACAACGGCACCAGCGACTACTGCGCAAGTGCTTGCACCCCGAACGCGTCCGCTTGCGTCGGTAACACGGGCCTGCACACTTGCGCCGCAGATGGCAAGGGATGGGGTGCCACGGTTTCGCAGTGTGCCGACACCGGCAACTTGAAAGCTTGCGTCAGTGGGGCATTCAGCGGTACCTCGGCTTGTGCGCTATCAACGCCCTACTGCGTTGCCGGTCAATGCGTCGCTTGCACGGGCACAACTACAGAGTGCTTGGATGCAGCAACGACCCGACATTGCAACGCCGGTAGTTGGGTGAGCGCGGCTTGCGCCGGTTCGACACCCGTTTGTTCGGCGGGGACGTGCGTCGCCTGCACGAGCGCCTCGAGCCCAACCTGCATAGGTAGCAATACGCGGCAATATTGTTCCGGGACCAGTTGGACTACTGGTGCTTGCACCGGCTCGACCCCCTTCTGCCAGGGTGGCAGTTGCGTGGCCTGCACTAGTACGTCCACACCGAGCTGTGTCAATACGAATACCGTTCAATCCTGTTCTGGCAATAGCTGGGTTAACTCGACCTGCTCTGCGCCCAACCCGAGCTGCTATGAAGGGGCTTGCAAACCGTGCAATGCGGACACCCCAGCCAACTGCCAAGACAACACGACACGGCGCTTCTGTACTGCAGGGGCATTCGCTACGGCATCTTGCAACGTTGCGGGGTCGACTGCTTGTTTGAATGGGGCCTGCGTTGGCTGCAATTCGAGCTCGGTGCCCAAGTGCGCCACGACAACATCGCTAAGCACTTGTTCGACAAGTGGGGCGTGGGTCGACTCGGCCTGTCCGGTAGCAACGCCGACCTGCGCTGGGACACCCGGAAAGTGTGTGCAGTGTTCCCCCGATTCGGCCTGGGTGTGTAGCAACTCGACGACACGGCATTCTTGCACGAACAGCACGCTAGTCGACCAGGTGTGCGCAACAGGACAGATTTGCGACCCTGCGGACGCTACCTGTAAGACCCCCACCTGCGCTGTGGGGCAAAATCAATGTTCGGGCAATGTATTGCAGCAATGCAATGCGACCCGCACAGGTTGGACNNGAATGTGTCGGTGCGACTGGTCTTCATAACTGTGCGGCAGACTGGAGCGGCTGGGGCCCCACTTCGACTCAATGTTCTGACGCCGGCAGCCTCAAGACATGCGTCAACGGAGCATTCACTACCACCGTCCAAACCTGTCCGAGCACTGCGCCCGCTTGTGTCACCGGCAAATGCTTGCCATGCAATCCCAATTCAGCCGAGTGTGTCGGTACGAACGGTCTTCATAATTGTGCAGCAGACGGGAGCGCTTGGGGCGCGACATTGTCGCAATGCGCCGACAACGGCAGTCTGAAGGCCTGCGCGAGCGGCGCATTTATCGGTAGCACGGCTTGTCCAACGAGTACGCCTATCTGCGTTGCCTCGGGTTCGGTGGCTAACTGTACAACGGCCACTTGCGCCATTGGCCAAAATCAATGCGCCGGGAATATACAGCAAATTTGCAACGCAACTCGCACGGGTTGGGACAATGTCACGACATGCGCCGGGACGACGCCACTCTGCTTGCCAACTTCGGGAGTCTGTGGCTGCTCGGTTTCGACGGATTGCAATGCAACGTCCGCCACCCCGGTGTGTACGGGTAGTCAATGCGTGGCCGCTACGTGCGCCGTCGGGCAACACCAGTGTTCCGGCAACACGCTACAAGTCTGCAACGCGGCACGTTCGGGTTGGGATAGCGTATCTGTCTGCAGCGCAAGTCAAATCTGCGATCCGACGGGAGGGACATGCAAGACGGCTATCTGCTCCGTCGGACAAAATCAATGTTCCGGCAACATATTGCAGGTCTGTAATACCGGACGTACGGGTTGGGATAGCGTTACGACGTGCACTGCCAGTCAAATCTGTGACGCCGCGAGCGGGACCTGCAAGATCGCAACCTGCGCTGTTGGACAACATCAATGTCTGGTAAATGTGTCGCAAATCTGCAATGCAGCACGCACAGGTTGGGATAGCGTCACCGCGTGTGCCGGGACGACGCCGGTCTGCTCGTTAACGTCGGGGATTTGTGGCTGCTCCGCGTCGACGGACTGTATCGGGACACCGGCAACACCCATTTGCGACACTGTGGGGGGAATTTGCGTCCGCTGTGTTGTGTCTTCCGATTGTTCTGGGACGACCCCAGTCTGTGCGATCGGCGCTTGCATAGGTTGCAGCAAGAACAAGGATTGCTCGGGTAGCTCGACTTGCCAGCCCGATGGATCATGCCTTTGAGTGAATGTACTGAAATGTCTAAGCTCTCAGTCTCTATGTCTCAGAACCAGCGCCACCGTGGTTGGATGTCCCTGTGTGCTGCATTCTGGAGCGTCGCGCCGACCTTGCCCTCCTGCCAACTGGCTTTTGGCGAGTACGAGATTGGTGATGGGACTGGCGGTGGCGCTGACGCAATACAAGGAAGCGCAACCTCGACAGGGGGCCCGACATCGATAGCTGGCACCAAATCGTCGGGTGGTTCGACGAATGCGACAACGGGGTATTCGGGAGGACTTGCGTCTTCAGGGGGTACCGGCTCGGCTGGCAGCAGCGCCCCAATCGATTGCAATGGGACGTCGCCTTACCGCTGCCTCAATGCAGAACTTCAGGCATGCATCAATGGAGTTTGGACGACTAAGCAAACCTGCCATAGGCTTGCTCTTTGCCAGCCGGCTGTGGGCGTTTGCGACTTCTGCGCAAACGGTGATCTGAACTGCAACGGTCCGGTATTGAGCGTCTGCAATACTGCGCGGACCGGATTTGTCCAGACAACCTGCGTGTCGCCTCTATATTGCGATGCCACAATCAACTATTGCATAGCTTGCACTTTCAATCAGGCACGATGTAGCGTTTCGACCAGCGACTCTCTAGACATCTGCAATTCGGACCGAACGGGTTGGGACCTACAGGCGGCGTCCTGCAACGGGTTAGGATGCCACGCCACCGACGG
>PMCK01000212.1:12111-14663 GCA_003154095.1 Myxococcales bacterium
GTACCGTGGCATCGGTTCGCGTCACGACTCCGTGAAGTCTTGTTGCCCAAGCCTATAGATCTGTTGCGCCCCGTGTGCGTTTTGGCTGCGGCTGTTCGCTATCGTGCACGCACGCTCAACGTGGTGTGAATTTAGCTCCGTGTACCTTGGGTCCTGCCAACGGTGCCCGCATACGATGCAGCTCGAGACAAATGCAAGGCAATGTAGGGTGCGACCCTCATATTCAAAGGTTTTCATTTGTGCCGCTGGCACTGCTGCCCCCAGGCACTTCTCACAGGATGATTCCATGACGATTAGACCTCTTGTTGGGGTTGTTCAGATAATGTGGAACAGAGGTTTACTGCGCCGACCGCACCCAGGCATATTCAGCGGATAAGAAAATGTCCTCAGGAGTTCCGGTTCGGCGAAGTCTCGCTTGCGATTGCAAATGCGGGACCACATGTGGTCGATGCGCAAAATTGAAAATTGGGCTGGGGTATGAGGGGCGAGGGTCAACTCGATTTGCAAGAAGAGAAAGACTTGTCAGAAACGTTCTGCAAAAAGCCAGAGACCGGTCGCACAGGGTCAGTCAATCCTCGTTCGGATTAAGGGACGTCGATCTCAACCTCCGAGCATCACGTCCACACACCGAACATCAACGCATCGATCCTCGGTCCAAGGGGCATCGGTCGTGCCCGTTGTGTCTACCGATCCCTTCGGTATCAAAGGAAGAATGCCCCTGCTCATGCTTTCAGCGACGATGATTTGTCGAACATTATCCGCGCGCCGGTGAGCAAGTGACATGTTGCATTCTCGGGGGCCGTACGGGTCGACGTGTCCGATCAGGTCTATCTGGTGGCCTCTTAGCGGTCCAGAAGCGAAACAATCAGCTAGTGTTCTTAACACTCTTTTGTTTTGGGCTCGCACGTAAGCCAAATCGAATGCGAAATAGGCTTCGTCGTCCGCCAGACTGCAGGCCGCTCGCACATCGCGCGAAATGCAAATATTGCCGCGCGTCGCGTCGTCTTCCGACATTGTGTAAGCGGCTACCTGGACCGGAGCATTGGCCGCGTTCGCTCTGGGCGCCAAAACATTGGGTCCACCACGCCCACAAGCGACGGTCAAAGATGTCAAAGTTGCCAACACTAGTGTTTGTCGGATAAACATTGCGTCACTCCCTGCACGACATGTTTCTTGATATCTATGATTTTGGACCCGGTCCTTCTTGGTCAGCATGGTGCGAACCGAAAGCATCTATCTCTTCTTCGAATACCACAGCGAGAAAACCTCGCAAGCATCGTTTAGTGTCGCAAGTTGCCCTTTGTAGGCCATGCCATGGCACTTCCTCACACGCGCATGCAATTCGCAACTTGCCAACGTCAATTTGCAAAATGAAAAGTTCGCCGAGACCCGCAAATGCAAATCGCGTTTCCGTGACGTCACGACATGATCGAATATTCCGAGTCAATTCGCGAGGGCTTGGGACGACCTAACGTCCAGGTACACCGTGGGCGGCCCAGCTGAACAAAGTCGGCGCTGCCGACGGTATTGCCGACGGATTGCGGCTAGACGTCGGATGCCAATCACAGTTGGCTAATTGCTTCGAGTCGATGAGTCAATGGCACGTAACTTGCGTTGATGAACGAATATGCCGACTCGAAGTTCCTGCTCTTTCAAGTGCTTCCGTTGGATAATAGCAGCCAGCTTAGTTGCCGTTGTATTGGGGTGCAGTCGCTATCCAACAACTCCAAGAGACGTAGTTGTAGGGTTCGTGAAGGCAACGCAGGCCGAGAAAAGCAATGCAAAGTCCTATTTGTCGAGTCAACTNNCCGATGAGCGAGTCGCGGTTCTGGTAAAGAAAGTGCGGCTCGGCGGCGGTGGCGTCGTGATCGTAACGGACATGAGGGTTGTCGTGACACGGGAGAGAGACCACTGGGTCATCTCGCGGTTGGTAGCCGGGGTCACCGACCCGGGCGGCCGCGCAAAATATGATTGGCTGTTAGCGGACGGGATTTCACTTTGAAATTTGTCGAAAGATTCAAATCAATGAAGAACATAATGGCTTTGGTGGTCGCGTCCCTCCTGTTCACCGGGTGCTACGCAGACAATCCCTACGACGCGCAGAGGCCAGTTGCGTACGCGGGTCCCGTTTATTATTCTGCCTACCCTTGTGAGTGGGGGACNNCATTACTATGAAACAGCTTACATTGGTCGGCGAGCGCACGTAGCTGGCGGCCCAGTAGTTCGCGGTGGCCCATCCTATGCGCCCGAACTGCGGGGTCAGGCTCGTGAAGCCGCACGACCCGTGCGACGTGAAGCCGCACGACCCGTGCAACGTGAAGCCGCGCAACCCGAGCAACGTGAATCTGCACAACCCACGCAGCGTCGTACCGTTCAACCCACACCGCGTGAGCACGCTCGGCTTGCGCAACAAGAAGCGTCTCATCGGGCGCAACGTCAACCCGAAACGCCGAGGAGAGGACAATGACTGGGCGGGCAAAAGCGAAGTCAACATCAGTTAGTAGTCATCACCTGGCCGGGGTCCTATTCAAAGTATCCGTTTTCGGTGTTGT
>PMCK01000647.1 GCA_003154095.1 Myxococcales bacterium
CGAAACTGACCAAGGCAGAAGAAATGTACCAAATGCTCTTCATTGAAATGTTCCAAACCTGCGAGCGTGCGGAAAGCGTTTCAGTACAGTAGCATTGAGTGCGAAATAAGGCTCATCCTGCAAGCGGCCGACTTCAATTCGGGGAACGCTTTCGATTGCATCTCTTCGTTCGATTTGGTAGCAAGTTGCATATCTTTGCACGACTCAGATATCGAATTTGCGTGCACGTTCTACGCACAGAACACTCCGGTCCCGCAAACCAATGACCAAGGCTCCGCGCTTGGCCCAGCCCAGTTTGCAGAGCGTAAACACGCTCCTGTTATCGCAGTGGCATCACCACTTGAATTCCGTCTGGAATTCGGACAAGAGACGCCAAAGTCAGCGTAAGGTGGAACTTCTTGGCACTCTTGGTCCAAGGCTCCTCAGATTTCCCAAAAAATGCGAACTCGATTTGAAGCATAGAATTAGTCGCGACTGCTGCAGGCGTTACCCGCCGCAGCAACCCGCTGCTGGGAACAACTCCGTTGGTGGTTCGGTGCCGGCGGTGATGATTGCGTAGCGAGGATACGCATAGGTTCGCTTTTTTCTCGGAGTTGCGCAGCTCGATTGGAACGTTACGCATGGTGACCAGCAATTAATGTCCCAGTTGCTGCAATCGACTATCAGAGTCTGCAGGTCCCGACATTCCAGTTGCCAACTCTGGTACTTAGCGACATGCTTGCCCGCCAAATGCGCAAAATCCTCGCTCGAACGGTTGTCACACTGTGCTTGGTCGAAACCATTGCTTGTCAACCGCGGCATCGTCCGAAGACATCCGCCGATGGTTCGAACGCCAGCTCATCGAAGGCGGTTTCTCCGATTGCACCCATATTGGGGCTGAAACGCTGCGTGAATCTCGGTAACGCGCTCGATGCGCCGAGTGAGGGCGAGTGGGGCGTCACCTTGTCGGAAAACAGCTTCAAGGTAGCGAAAGCTGCTGGCTTCGATCACGTGCGGTTGCCGGTGCGGTTCAGTACACACGCCGACACAAAGGTGCCGTACACGATCGACGAGACCTTTTTCAAGCGAGTCGATTGGGCCATCGAACAGGCAAAGGGTCAGGGCCTGCCGGTAATACTCGACATTCACCACTATGAAGAAATGGAGAACGATCCCGATCCGGAGACGCCGCGGTTCATTGCGTTCTGGGAACAGATTTCGAAGAGATACGCCAATCAGCCTGAAACGGTGATCTTCGAGTTGCTCAACGAGCCGAACAAGAACTTGAATCCGGTCAAGCTCAACGCCCTCTACAAGAAGACAATCCCAGTCGTGCGCGCTTCGAACCCGAGCCGCATCATCATGGTCGATAGTTACTTCTGGGCGAACACGAATTACCTGCGTGCGCTCGAATTGCCCGACGACCCCAACATCGTTGCGCACTTTCACATGTACCAACCCATTATTTTCACGCACCAGGGCGCGCCGTGGATGGGGCCGGAATACGGCACGACCGGCGTGATCTTCCCGGGGCCGCCCGCAAAACCCGTACAACCCGTGCCAGACGCCATGAACGTCAGCTGGGTCCGAGACTGGCTGAAGTCCTACAACACACTGCCGGCCGCGCAGAACCCCGGTGGGCTGAAGACGATCAAGGACGAGTTCGACCGAGCCAGCGAGTACGCGCAGACCTCGGGCAAGCGCGTGTACCTCGGTGAATTCGGCGCGATCAACAACGCCGACATGGCCTCACGCGCCAATTACCTCAAAGCCGTGCGCGAAGAATCTGAAAAACGCAACATCGCCTGGTGCGTCTGGGACGATGGCGGCGGCTTCCAACTGCTCAAGCCAAACGAAAGCACCTGGATCCCGGAGCTCAAGCAAGCCCTGATTCCTTGAGAGATAACGCCTCTGCGGAGCTCGAAGTCGAGGTCAAGTCCGACCTTGGCGGGTAGATAATTGCGTTGCTGCTGTGCGAGCTGCCGCCCGCGATGTGGTCAAATGGGCGTGGAGGCATCCTGAAGCTGGGAATGAAGGCGAAGAAAATGCGCTGAGTATTTTAGCGCAGTCGGAGTATCAGGCGACTCGGTTCACGCGATGACTTCAAGTGCGATACGGGACAGCTTGCGAAACCACTGCTAGGCTTCGTGCACTTAGGTTCGGTTTCTGGAAAGGACTTCGAGATGCACTCACTTCCGCCGGGTAGAACATTGCGCCGCGCTGCGCTCGTGACGTTTGCCACGCTGAGCCCTACCCTCCTCGGCTGCAGCGGCTCGGATGGAAACTCAGCGGGAACGGGCAGCGGTAGCTCGGTTGGGGGAGATGCTTCAGGCGGAGCCGGCGCGGGGACGTCGTCGGGTGGCGCGAATGCGATGGGCGGCACTGCGACTGGGACAACCTCGGGAGGCGCGGTGGGTACCGGTGGGGCAACTGCAGGTTTGCCAACAGGCGGCAAGACCAGCACCGGCACCACGGGCTCGGGTGGTTTGGCAACGGGCGGTGCAGGTCCCACGGGTGGCACGGCTCCGATGGGTGGAACAGCGTCCACCGGTGGCGCGGCAACTGGCGGCAAGAGTAGCACGGGCACCGGCGCGAATACTGGTGGAGCCGCTACCGGCGGTAAGTCGGCAACGGGTGGCAGCACGAGCAACGGCGGCGCCGTGTCCACGGGCGGCGCAGCGACAGGCGGCAAATCAACCGCCGGTGGTGCAGCAACGGGCGGTGGTACAGCGGGTGGTTCTGGGGCGGGTGGTGCGGCAACTGGTGGTAAGTCCGCAACGGGCGGAACTACGAGCACCGGCGGAAGTACGGGCGGCTTACCGCGCCTCACCGTCACGGGCAACAAGCTTCAAGATCCTAGTGGCAAGACGATTGTCCTTCGGGGCTCCTCGCTCATCGATATCGGCTCACTCTACGCGTACTTCGGCAAGAACACGGCCGCGATCACGGCGCGTATGGACAAGATTGCAGCGGCGGGTGTGCAAGGTCACGTGGTACGAATGCCCGTTTACCCCAAAATTGATTACAACGGGGGTGTTCCTATGTGTTCACCCACCCCCTATCCCGTCGGTACCGGTCCCACCGCAAGCTGTACACCGACTACTCCGCTCACTGCGGCGGATTATTACACATTGGTTCTCAAGCCTGCCGTCGATTATGCAACGAGCAAGAACCTCTATGTAATCATCGATTTCCACCAAATCGATAACGCCACGACGGGAACATCCGCGGCGGATGCGACGACCTTTTGGACGGATATTGCGCCCAAGTTCAAGGACTACGCGAATGTTTTCTACGAGCCCTTCAACGAGCCCATCGACAACACCAAGGCCTGGTCAGCGCTCAAACCGGTCGTACAGGGCTGGATTACGACGATTCGCAATCTGGCTCCGAACAACATAATCATCGTTCCCTCGAATAGTTGGGATCAGATGCCCGGTGACGCAACCAGCGATCCGCCTACTGGTGGCAATTTGATGTACACGGCGCACATCTATCCGAGCAACTGGAGCACGGCGTTCCAGAACCAAGTCACTACCGCCGTGAGCAAAGCCCCCGTCTTCATTACCGAGTGGGGATACTCCACGACCGATGCCAACTACGCAACGTGGGGAACGAACCTGCAAACTTTCGTCGACAATAGCGGTGCCAGTTGGACGGCTTGGGTGACGGACAATGCCTGGTCGCCGACCATGTTCTCGGACGCCAACATCACTCAGCTCACGCACTTCGGCACGCTCGTAAAAACCTGGCTTGCCGCGAAGGCAACTAGCGACTGGGTGTTCTAACGCTCGCAGCCATAACCGGCGGGGCATCATTTTCTTGTCGTTACGGCACGGAATCGTCAAGTTTCCCTTCGGCGCGCCGCTGTGACAGCATCGAATCTTGAGCCACCACGGTGTCCCGATTCGACTTAGTGTTGTGACTCAATATCGGCCGCGCGGCTTTTCGCAATCCGACCCAAAATTATCGATCGACCGGCAGTCGGGACGGCATTACCCAGCTAGTCACATGGATAGGCTCACGATATTGCTGCTGGCATCGGCCGCCTGGGGTTGCTCGGGCGGTTCTTCCTCGACGACTGGCACGGACACAGGCGGCGCACCCTCTGCAGGCGGCAGCGCGGCGTCCGGCGGAGGTGCCGGCGGTACCAACGGAACTGGGGGGAGCAATGCGCGAGGCGGAGCTACCGCTTCCGGCGGCAGCAATGCACCCAGTGGAGCCCCGGGAACGGGTGGGACCAAGGCATCCGGCGGCAGCCCAGCGACCGGAGGCAACTCGAGTCTTGGCGGCAACCCTGGAACCGGTGGCATCACGACGAACGGCGGTTCCCCAGCCACCGGTGGGATGTCCACTTCGGCGACGGGTGGCACCGCGGCGGGCGGGATTGCTGGAACCGGTGGCACCAAGACTGGCGGAGGCACGTCAGGCACGGGTGGAACTCCTGCAACCGGCGGCACCAAGACTTCCGGCGGTAGCTCAGCGACTGGCGGAACTCCCGCGACGGGCGGCACCAAGGCGACCGGCGGCACTCTGGCTACAGGTGGCGGCACGTCAGCCGCTTGCTCGACAATCGGAAACTCGTCGCCATTGCTCGCGTTCCCCGGGGCACAGGGGTTTGGCAAGAATGCAACGGGAGCACGCACTGGCACTGTCTACCACGTGACGAATCTCAATGATTCAGGTGCAGGCTCGTTCCGCGATGCCGTGAGCGCCTCGAACCGTTTCATCGTGTTCGACGTGGGCGGCTACATCCAGCTCGCCACAGCCGTATCCGCCAAGAGCAACCTCACCATCGCGGGTCAGACAGCTCCGGGGCAGGGGATCGGGTTCCGCGGCGGGGAGATTTCCTTCGCCAACTCGTCGAACGTCATTTGCCGCTACCTTCGCATTCGTCCGGGGAGCGAAACCGCGAGCACTGACGATGACGCGCTCAGCCTCTACCGCGCGCAAAACGTGATGATCGATCACTCGTCGTTCGAGTTTGCTCCGTGGAACAACATCGACGCCGTCAGCGACGACTGGCAGAACTATCCCGTGACGAACATAACCATACAAGACTCATTGATCGCCGATCCGACGGGGCAACAGTTCGGAGCACACACTGAGTCAGTTTCCAGTCAAATGGCCTGGTATCGCAACATTTTCGCCAATTCCCACAATCGCAATCCGCTCGCAAAGATCAACACAGTCTTCGTCAATAACCTGCTTTACAATTACTCGGCGGGTTACACGACGCACACGAGCACCAACTTTACGCACGACATCGTGAACAATTACTTCGTCATGGGACCGGCATCCGCGGGCACGGACGACACCTGGTTCCAGATCGATCTGAACCAATCGATCTATTACTCGGGCAACCTGAAGGACACTAATCTCAACGGCACGCTCGACGGTGCTGCGACGACGCCCTACTGGTACCAAGGGACGGGCACCGTGCTCACGAGCCCCTGGTCGAGCGAGACCACNNCTGATCATCAGCCAGGTGATGACACTCGGAAAAGGCACGACGGGTTCCGGCGCCAACACCGTTGGCCCCAACGACGCCCTGTACACGACTCAGACAGCAACTGGGCTCGCGAACAACGGTTACGGGTCCATAGCGAGCGGCACGCGGCCGACCGACACCGACAACGACGGAATGCCCGATAATTGGGAGAACGCTACGGGCTCGAGCCCGAGCACGAACGACGCAATGACGAAAGCATCCGACGGCTACACGCTGCTCGAGCACTACGTCAACTGGCTCGCCGAGCCGCACGCGGCGACCACCGCGGGCGTAGCGGTAGACGTCGATTTGTCGGCGTGGGCCACGGGCTTTACCACGGTCTCCCCGACGTACACGGTGTCCGGTGCGCAGAACGGAACCGTCACGCTCAATTCAGATGGGCACACAGCGCACTTCCTGCCCACCGGGGGCTGCTACGGATTGGCGGCATTCAACTTCACCGTGAAGGGCTCGGATAGTACAGCGTACACGAGTCAAGTCGTTGTGTTGGTGGCGCCGTAGGCGTGCAGAGATTTTTTGATAGAGTGACGGCACGCGCACGGCACGTTGGATTGGATTGGGACGGAATCGGATTCGGAATCAGAATCTGAATCTGTGTCGGACTCGGAATCGGACTCTGTATCGGACTCTGTATCGGATTCGGAATCTGCGTTGGACTCGGACTCGGACTCGGACTGAGTAATTCAATCGCCGCTTAGCGAATTATGCCTGCCTTCGGCGCACCTTCCGTGCCAACGGATCTCGAGTTAATTGCGATTGAATAGCCCGCCGTTGTCACGCAAGCCGCGCCATTAGTGGCATGCATAATTCGCTAAGCTCCACGATTCTCGAACATTCACTGGCCATCGCTGCGTTGTCATGGCCGCTTGTTGAGGCAATTCAGCGCAAAGACCGCGACCTGGCTTCGCAAGTGCGTCGTGCGATTAGTTCAATCGCGCTCAACGCAGCAGAAGCACAGGGTAACGCGGCTGGCAATTCTCGGTTGCGCTTTGAATCGGCGCTGGGTTCGCTCTACGAAGCGCAAGCTGGCCTTCGGCTTGCTGTGGCTTGGGGTTACATTTCGCAACCGAACGCGAGCGAAGTCCTGTCATCCATGAATCGTTTGGGTGGCAGAGTCTATGGGTTGGCACGGAGGTAGCACTCGGCAGACGCATTCGGATATTTGCGGCTGAGCGCTTCCGGTAGCACTACACGGCCTGCGCCGCGCTTTTCATCGGCTTCGTGCAGACGACGCACCTCGATGAGGTGCTGTTCGAGGGCGCGGATCAGGCCTTCGGGTAGGACTGTGATGCGGTCATGCATACCTTTTCCTCGCCTAACGGTAATCTGACGGCTGCCGAAGTCGACGTCTTTGACTCTAAGACTAGCGCATTCCATAAGCCGCAAACCTGCGCCATACAGAAGTGACGCCATTAGCTTTGGCTCGCCCTCGAGTGCCGAAAGAAGCCGAGAAACCTCATCGCGCGTCAGAACGACAGGTAGCCGTCTCGGCCGCTTCGCCATTACGAAGTTTTCGATCGACTCGAGCTCCTTGCCGAGCACTTCGGAGTACAGGAACAGAATTGCCGCGAGTGCTTGGTTCTGGGTCGATGCACTTACCGCTTCCGCAGTTGCTAGGTTAGTAAGAAAAGACTCCACGGCCAGCGCCCCAAGTTCCGACGGATGACGGCGGCCGTTGAAAACGATGAATCGACGAATCCAACCGACATAGGCGTCCGCCGTCCGTTCGCTGTAGTGTTTGACCGCGAGTGTTTCTCGAAGTCGGTCAAGCAGATTGCGCTTCGAAGGTGCGCTCGAGACCATGTAGTTCGGCATCGTCCGAATACCAGCAGGAGGCGTGCCAATAACGCCCGCGATTGACGTAGCTCGCTTTCTTGGGCCCAAGAGCATCTGCACGCTGTATTTGCACAACGTGAAAGGTGGCGACGGGTGGCGAAAACTCCCTCCACACTTGGCGTTCAAGGGGAGCCAGAGTGAACTA